>NZ_CP126740.1:1303910-1629887 GCF_030246925.1 Microbacterium sp. zg-Y625 | reverse complement strand
CCGCCCCGCATTCACCGGGGTCGCCTGCCACGGCATCGTGCTGGGCAGCGACGGACTGAAGATGTCGAAGTCGCTGCGCAACTACCCGGACGTGTCCGAGGTGTTCGACCGCGACGGCTCCGACGCGATGCGCTGGTTCCTGATGGCGAGCTCCGTGCTGCGCGGCGGCAACCTCATCGTCACCGAGGAGGGCATCCGCGCCGGCGTGCGCGAGTTCCTGCTGCCGCTGTGGAACACGTGGTACTTCTTCGCGACGTATGCCAACGCCGCAGGCGGCGCGGGTGGCCAGGGCTATGAGGCGACCTGGCGCACGGATTCGACGAACGTGCTGGACCGCTACATCCTCGCCCTCACCGGCGACCTCGTGCGCGACGTCGCGACCGAGCTGGACGCCCTGGACTCCACGACCGCCGCGGCCAAGCTGCGCGACTTCGCCGAAGCGCTGACCAACTGGTACATCCGCCGCTCGCGGGACCGGTTCTGGACGGGCGTCACCGACGATCCGGCCAGCCGCGAGGCCTTCGACACGCTCTACACGGTGCTCGAGACGGTCACCCGCGTCGCGGCGCCGCTCATCCCGCTGGTGTCCGAGCAGATCTGGCAGGGCCTCACCGGCGGGCGCAGTGTGCACCTGCAGGACTGGCCCGACGCCGACGCGTTCCCCGCGGCATCCGACATCCGCGCCGCGATGGACACGGTCCGCGAGGTCACGAGTGTCGCCAACGCGCTGCGCAAGCGCGAAGGCAAGCGGGTGCGCCTGCCGCTGCCGCGGCTGACGGTCGTGACGGCGGACCCCGCCGGCCTGTCGCAGTTCGACGACATCCTCCGCGACGAGCTCAACGTCAAGGCGGTGCAGCTCGTCGAGCTGCGCGATGAGACAGCGGCGGAGTACGGCATCACCCACCGGCTGTCGGTCAACGCCCGCGCCGCGGGGCCACGCCTCGGCAAGCAGGTGCAGCAGGTGATCCGCGCCGCGAAGGACGGCGACTGGTCGCAGCACGACGGTGTCGTCACCGCCGGCGGCGTCGCGCTGGAGCCGGGGGAGTACGAGCTGGTGCTCGAGACGAGCGGTCGCCCCGAGGGCGAGGCGCTCGCGCTGCTGCCCGGCGCGGGCTTCGTGCTGCTCGACACCACCACGACCCCCGAGCTCGAAGCCGAAGGGTTCGCCCGTGACGTCGTGCGCGCCGTGCAGGACACGCGCAAGGCGGCCGGTTTCGAGGTGAGCGACCGGATCCGCCTGCAGATCCTCTTCGCGTCCGTCGCGGACGCCGATGCCCTGGAGATGGGTGTCGACGCCGCGGATGTGGCGGGCGAGACGCTGGCTGTGGACTTCGCCGCCCGCGTCGCGGGTCGGGACATCGAGGTGCCGGGCGACCTGACCGGGGACGAGTGGCACGCGGAGGTGTTCGGCTCGACGCCGGACCACGTCGGGTACGTGCCCCCGGGGACCTACGCCAACGAGGGCGGCTTCCACGTCGCCGTGAGCAGGGTGAGCGCATGAGCGACCGCAGCAGAGCCGACGCCGTATACGAGACGCTGCTGGCGCGTGCGGGGGAGCGCTGGGTGGAGCCCCGCAAGGAGCGCACCGCGCGGCTTCTCGAGTTCCTCGACGACCCGCAGCGCACGTACCGGGTGGTGCACGTCACCGGCACGAACGGCAAGACGTCCACCAGCCGCATCATCGAGTCGATCGTGCGCGCTCACGGCCTGCGCACCGGCCTATTCACGAGCCCTCACCTGGAGCGGTTCACGGAGCGCGTCGTTGTGGACGGTGAGCCGATCGCGGATGCCGCCGTCGCCGACGCCTGGGACGAGATCGCGCCGTTCGTCGAGATCGTCGATGCCGAGCTGGCCGAGGCGGGGGAGGAGCCGCTGACGTTCTTCGAGCTGCTCACGGCGCTCGCGTTCGTCGCGTTCTCCGACGCACCCGTGGACGTCGCGATCATCGAGGTCGGCATGGGCGGCTCGTGGGATGCCACCAACACCGCCGACGGCGACGTGGCGGTCTTCGCGCCCATCGACCTGGATCACGCGGATCGCCTGGGCGGCACGATCGCGGAGATCGCCGAGGTCAAATCCGGCATCATCAAGGACGGCGCAGCCGTCGTCTCGGCCCGGCAGGATGCCGCCGCCGAGCGGGTGCTGCGCGCGGCGGCCACTGCGCGCGGAGCCTCCATCGCGTTCGAGGGACAGGACTTCGCCCTCGCCGAGGACCACCTGGCCGTGGGCGGGCAGTTCATGGCGGTGCGGGGCCTTGCCGGCACCTACAGCGACCTGTACCTGCCGATGTACGGCGAGCACCAGGCGCACAACGCCGCCCTCGCGATCGCCGCGGTCGAGTCGCTGCTGGGAGCAGCCACCAAGCCGCTCGCGGCCGACGTGCTCACCGAGGGCCTCGCCGAGGCGACGTCCCCCGGTCGGCTGCAGCTGCTCGGTGTCGCCCCGACGGTGATCGTCGACGGTGCGCACAACCCGCACGGGGCCCGCGCGCTGGCTGCGGCCCTGCGCGACGCGTTCGACTTCGACGAGTGGGGTCTGGTGCTCGGCGCCCTCGCCGACAAGGACGTCGCCGGCGTCGTGGCCGAGCTGGCCCCGCTGGCCGCGCACGTCTTCGCGACCGCCCCGCAGTCCGACCGCGCGACCGACCCCGACGCGATCGCCGACCTCGCCGAAGGCCTCGGCAGGCAGGTGAGCGTGCACCCCGACGTCGCCGATGCGGCGAACGCCGCGCGTGAGTGGGCGGCGGCATCCGATCGGCGTGCAGTGATCATCGCCGGCAGTGTCGTTCTCGCCGGTGAGGCGATGACGGTGGCATCCGAAGAGGACTGGAAGAGCGGGTGGCAGGCGTGAGCGCCACGCGCACGCCCCGTCCCCGCCGGCCGCGCGGTGCCGCGGAGTCGCTCGGCTCGATCGTGCTGGGCTTCGAGGCGATCATCGCGTTCCTCGCCGGCCTCGTGATCTACGGGCTCGACGCGCTGCCCGGCGGCATCGAGCCGTGGTGGGGCGTCGTCGCCGGCACCGTCCTTGCCGTGCTCATGGTGATCACCGCGGGCCTGCTGCGGCACCGCTGGGCGATCGCACTCGGCTGGGCGCTGCAGGTCGTGGTGGCGCTCGGCGCGCTGCTGGTACCGGCGCTGCTTCTCGTGGCGCTCATTTTCGGCGGCATGTGGGCGTATGCCACCATCAAGGGGGCCTCGCTCGACCGGCGCAACGCGCGTCTGGCCGCCGAGGTCGAACAGCGAAACGGAGACTGAGCATGACCACCGAGGAAACCCTCGTCCTGATCAAACCCGACGGCGTCGCTCGCGGCCTGACCGGCGCGATCCTCGCGCGCATCGAGGCGAAGGGGTACTCCCTCGTCGACCTGCGGCTCGTCGAGCCCGACCGCGAACGCCTCGAGCAGCACTACGCCGAGCACGCGGGCAAGCCGTTCTACGAGCCGCTGCTGGAGTTCATGATGTCCGGCCCGTCGGTCGCGATCCGCCTCGCGGGCAATCGTGTGATCGAGGGATTCCGCTCCCTCGCGGGCACCACCGACCCGACGACGGCCGCACCCGGCACGATCCGTGGCGACTTCGGCCGCGACTGGGGCGTCGCCGTGCAGCAGAACCTGGTGCACGGTTCCGACAGCCCGGAGTCCGCCGCCCGCGAGCTCTCGATCTGGTTCTGACCGCTCCCGAGTGAGTATTCGCGCGCTCGAGTGAGTATTCGCGACGAGTACTCACTCGGCGCGACGAGTACTCACTCGGCACGGCGAATACTCACTCGGCGTCAGAGCTGGGCGAGCCAGTTCAGCTGCACCTGCGCGATCACGGCGACCACCGCGTACGTCAGGATCGCCATCAGCGGGACCCATGCCCCCAGGCGACGGGCCCAGCCCACGCCGGAGACGCGCAGGGCATGCAGCGTCACCGCGTAGAACGTCGGGATCGTCACCGCCCACGTCACCATGCACCACGGGCACAGCGTCCCCAGCGCGAAGACGCTCTGGCCGATGAGCCACAGCACGAACCCGAAGGCGAACGCCGTCCCCGCCCAGAAGCACCACCAGAACCACCGCGCGAACCGCGCGCCCGCCAGCAGTGCGAAGCCCACCACGATCGGCGCCACCCATCCCGCCAGTCCCAGGATCGGGTTCGGAAAGCCGAAGACACTGCCCTGCGCGGACTCCAGATTCGCCGTGCACTGCACCAGCAGACTGAAGTCGCACGATGCGATGGCCTCGGGGTCGGCCAGCAGCGCGAACCGCTCCATGGTGAGGGAGAACGCCGCCCACCAGCCGATCGCGCCGGCGCCGATGAGCCACGCGGCGAGGACGGTCGGGCGCTCGGATCGGGTATCGGGCATGCCCGGATTATCCCATCGTCGCGCCGTGCCACACGCCGCAGAGAGACGCGCGAACACAAGACACGCCGGAAGTGCGATAATGGTCCCTGATGCACCCGCGGCCGCGCCGCGACCGCATCACCGAAGACTTCGGGCGATGAACGCCCAGCGCAGCCCGCCCATGAGCCGGCTGCAGACCGAGTGAGAGTTCGCGAGCCGCATCGTGAGAGACAGGCGACTGCGGCACCGCACGAGATTTCGCCGGGCGACGCGCGGTGTCGCCCGCAAGGAGTACACCGGTGATGACCGATGACACGCATGCAGGCCCCGATTCCGATCCCCAGGGCACGCTGACCCCGCCGCTGTTCGACGTCGACGCGCCCAGCGATACGGCAGACGCCCCTCAGCCGGATGCCGCCGCGCAGCCGGATGACGCGACGCCCTCCGCAGACGCGAGCAACGACGCGGATGCCGCGGACGCAGCAGCCACCGAGGCCGACGCGCCCGCCGACACCGCTGCAGCGGACGGGTCGACCGCGCCGGGCAACGACGACGCGGCGGTACCCGCCGGCGATGACGCGCCCTCCGCCGCCGACGAGGCAGCGAGCGACGACTCCGCTGGGAGCGACGAGACCGCAGGGAGCGACGAGACCGCAGCCCCCGCTGACACCGCGCCGACCGGCGCCGCCGACGGCGGGAACGCCCACGAAGCCTCGGCCGATGAAGCTCCCGAGCCTTCCGAGGCTTCCGAAGCGGCAGAGTCCGACGAGCCCAAGGGGCCGCTGACCGCGGTGAGCCTCGGCCTGCTGCCCGAGAACTTCGTCTCGGCCGTCACGACCGAGCTGCACTTCTACGCACCCGAGGTCGTGCCGCTGCCCGCCGCACCGTCCCGTCCCGGCCGCCCAGCCGTCGAGGACGACGACGAGCAGCCGAGCGGCTCCTCGTCGCGGCGTCGCGGCCGTCGCCGTGGCGGCGACGACAGCGACGACACCCCTCCGGCGCCCCGCCAGCGGGCGGTGGAGCTCATCACCGAGCCGCAGCGCATCAAGGGCTCCACGCGGCTCGAAGCGAAGAAGCAGCGCCGCCGTGACGGCCGCGAGGCAGGACGCCGCCGCACCGTCGTGACCGAAGCGGAGTTCCTCGCACGCCGCGAGTCCGTCGACCGCGAGATGATCGTGCGCTCGAAGAACGGCCGCGTGCAGATCGCCGTACTCGAAGACAACGTGCTGGTCGAGCATTACGTCGCGCGCAGCCAGGACGCCTCGCTCATCGGCAACGTCTACCTCGGGCGCGTCCAGAACGTGCTGCCGAGCATGGAGGCCGCCTTCGTCGACATCGGGCGCGGCCGCAACGCCGTGCTGTACTCGGGCGAGGTCGACTGGGATGCCGTGGAAACCGGCAACCAGCCCCGCCGCATCGAGCTGGCGCTGAAGTCGGGCGACCGCGTGCTCGTGCAGGTCACGAAGGATCCGGTGGGCCACAAGGGCGCCCGCCTGACCAGCCAGATCTCGCTTCCTGGCCGGTACCTGGTCTACGTGCCCGGTGGCGCGATGAACGGCATCTCGCGCAAGCTCCCCGACACCGAGCGGGCGCGCCTGAAGCGCATCCTCAAGGAGGTGCTGCCGGAGTCCAGCGGCGTCATCGTGCGCACGGCGGCCGAGGGCGCGACCGAGGACCAGCTGACCAACGACGTGCAGCGCCTCACCAAGCAGTGGGAGCACATCAGCAAGCAGGTCGAGAGCGCGGGCGCCCCGGCGCTGCTGCACTCGGAGCCCGACCTGCTGGTGAAGATCGTCCGCGACGTCTTCAACGAGGACTTCTCCAAGATGCTCATCCAGGGAGAAGACGCCTACCAGACCATCACGAGCTACCTCGCGGGCGTCGCTCCCGACCTGCTGGAGCGCGTGCAGCGCTTCGAGGGCGACCACGACCCGTTCGATGAGTTCCGCGTCACGGAGCAGATCGAGAAGGCCCTCGACCGCAAGGTGTGGCTGCCCTCGGGCGGATCGCTCGTCATCGACCGCACCGAGGCGATGACGGTCATCGACGTCAACACCGGCAAGTTCGTCGGCTCCGGGGGCAACCTCGAGGAGACCGTCACGAAAAACAACCTCGAGGCGGCCGAGGAGATCGTGCGCCAGCTGCGGCTGCGCGACATCGGCGGCATCATCGTGGTCGACTTCATCGACATGGTGCTGGAGACCAACCGCGACCTCGTGCTGCGGCGTCTGGTCGAGTGCCTGAGCCGTGACCGCACGAAGCACCAGGTGGCCGAGGTCACCTCGCTCGGCCTCGTGCAGATGACCCGCAAGAAGCTGGGTCTGGGGCTGCTCGAGACCTTCAGCGAGGCGTGCGAGGTGTGCGCGGGCCGTGGCGTGATCGTGCATCACGACCCCGTCGTGAAGCACCGCAGCAATGGCAGCAACGGTGGCAACGGGTCATCCGCGCGTCGCCCCCGTCAGGCCGCGCCGGCCCCTGCTCCCACGGGTGGGACGCATGTCATCACCGAGGGCGTCAAATCGGCCCTCGCGCAGATCGCGGCATCCACCATCCAGCCCTCTGCGGACGATGTCGCAACCGAGCAGGCCCCGGTCGCCCCGGTGGCCGTCGAGCAGCGCGACGACCGCGAGCAGCGGGAGGACCGCCCCGAGCGCAGCGACCGCGAGCGCCCTGAGCGCAGCGGCGATCGCCCCAAGAAGGCACGCAAGAAGCGCGGCGAGAGCGCGGCGCCGAAGACGGAGAAGGACCTGCTGCTGGACTCGGTGCTGCAGGCGCTGCCCGAGCCGAAGGCACCCGGTCAGGGTCGCGGTCGCCGCCGCGTGTCGACGGCGGCGCTCACCGGCACCCCGGTGCCGCACGTCGCCGACGGCAGCGAGTAGGACTCACTGCTGCGTGCGGGCCCGGTCGCGGGCCCGCACGCGCAGCCCCGAAGCGATGAGCCGGCGCACGAGCTCATGCCCGGTCACGGACTGTGCGCCAGCGGCGACCAGGCGCGCGTGCGCCGAGTCTGGGACGTCGTAGTGGTCCAGGTCGAAGCTGCGCGGGGGGATGCCGTTGGCGGCGGCGAACGCGTGGAGCTCGTCCAGCGACGCGTCGCTGACCAAGTGGGCCCACAACCGGCCGTGTGCGGGCCATCGGGGGTCGTCGATCAGGATCGCCATCCGCCGATCCTAGGCCGCACGCGCGACACGCTGCCCCGCCCTTTTGCGCATGTCGCCCAGCATCGGCTAAACTCGTCCCTTGGTGCGTGGCGTTTCTACGTCGCAGGGCGGAACGCGCACGTCGGAGACTCACCGTCGCCGGCCGGGCACCCAGACTTATCTTTCCCAGAGCGAGTCTCGCAAAGACAACCGGAGCCTCGCGCTCCCGAACGAAAACAGGTGTGAAGTGGTTTACGCAGTTGTGCGCGCCGGTGGCCGCCAGGAGAAGGTCGAGGTCGGCACGATCGTCGTCCTGGATCGTCAGCAGGCGAAGGTCGGCGAGACCCTCGAGCTGCCCGCGGTGCTGCTCGTCGACGGCGACGCCGTCACGACCGATGCCGACAAGCTTGCGAAGGTCACGGTGACCGCCGAGGTTCTCGGTGAGTCGCGCGGCCCCAAGATCGTGATCCAGAAGTTCAAGAACAAGACCGGTTACAAGAAGCGCCAGGGGCACCGTCAGGACCTCACGCGCGTCAAGGTCACCGGCATCAAGTAAGCCCAGGGAGACGCAGAGATGGCACACAAAAAGGGCGCAAGCTCCACCCGCAACGGTCGTGACTCCAACGCTCAGCGCCTTGGCGTGAAGCGTTTCGGCGGCCAGGAGGTCAACGCCGGCGAGATCATCGTGCGCCAGCGCGGCACCCACTTCCACCCGGGCGCGAACGTCGGCCGCGGCAAGGACGACACGCTGTTCGCCCTCGCCGCCGGTGCGGTCGAGTTCGGCGCGAAGGGCCGCCGCAAGGTGGTCAACATCGTCGCGACCGCGGAGTGACCGCGAGATCGCACTGAATCTCGGCGAGGGGCGGGCTACGGCTCGCCCCTCGCCTGTTTGTACCGACAGCTGAGGAGCATCCCATGGTCACCTTCGTCGATAGAGTGACGCTCCATCTGCGCGCCGGAAAGGGCGGCAACGGCTGCGTGTCGGTCAAGCGCGAGAAGTTCAAGCCCCTCGCCGGCCCCGACGGCGGCAACGGCGGCAACGGTGGCGACATCGTGCTGGTCGCCGACCCCCAGGTGACGACGCTGCTGTCGTACCACCACTCGCCGCACCGCACCGCGGGCAACGGCGGCTTCGGCATGGGTGATCACCGCTCGGGCGCGAACGGCGAGTCGCTGGAGCTGACCGTGCCGGTCGGCACGGTCGTGAAGGATGCCGAGGGTCACACCCTCGTCGACATGGTCGAGCCCGGCGCGCGCGTCGTCGTGGCTCCCGGCGGCCAGGGCGGCCTGGGCAACGCGTCGCTGGCCAACCCCAAGCGCAAAGCCCCCGGCTTCGCCCTGCTGGGCACCCCCGGGTGGGAAGGCGACATCCAGCTCGAGCTGAAGACGGTGGCGGACGTGGCCCTCGTGGGCTTCCCGTCCGCGGGCAAGTCGAGCCTGATCGCGGCCGTCTCGGCCGCGCGCCCCAAGATCGCCGACTATCCGTTCACCACGCTGCACCCGAACCTCGGCGTCGTGCAGGCCGGCGAGGTGCGCTTCACCGTCGCCGACGTGCCCGGGCTCGTCGAGGGCGCAAGCGAAGGCAAGGGTCTGGGGCTGGAGTTCCTCCGCCACGTCGAGCGCTGCACCGCGCTCGTGCACGTGTTGGACTGCGCGACGCTCGACCCCGGCCGCGACCCGCTGAGCGATCTCGATGTGATCCTCGCCGAGCTGGGCGCCTACCCCGTGCCCGAGGGTCAGACGCCTCTCCTTGAGCGCCCGCAGCTGATCGCGCTGAACAAGGTCGACGTGCCCGAGGCGAAGGATCTCGCCGACCTGGTGCGCCCCGAGCTCGAGGCGCGCGGCTACCGCGTCTTCGAGATCTCCGCGGTCAGCCACGAGGGACTGCGCCAGCTCACGTTCGCGCTGGCCGACATCGTCGCCCAGCACCGTGCGACCCTTGCGGCGACCCCCGCGCCCGAGCGGGTCGTCATCCGCCCCAAGGGATCGGAGAAGGAGTTCGAGATCCGCGTCGAAGGCGGCACGTACGGCAACATCTACCGCGTGCTGGGCGCGAAGCCCGTGCGCTGGGTGCAGCAGACCGACTTCCAGAACGAAGAGGCCGTCGGCTTCCTCGCGGACCGGCTCGAGAAGCTCGGCGTCGAGAACGGACTGTACAAGGCGGGTGCCCAGGCCGGTTCCACGGTCGTCATCGGCGAGGGCGACGGCATCGTGTTCGACTGGCATCCCACGATGAGCTCCGCCGCCGAACTCATGACGGCGCCGCGAGGCACCGACCCGCGGCTGGACCTCAACCCGCGTCGCACGACGTCGCAGCGTCGCGAGCGTTACCACGAGCGCATGGATGCCAAGGCCGAGGCGCGCGCCGACCTCGAGGCCGAGCGCATCGCGCACCGAAACGAGGAGAGCGCTCGGTGACCGTGCGCGATCGCGCGGCGGTCCGGACGGCCCGCCGCCTGGTGGTCAAGGTCGGGTCGTCGTCGATCAGCGGCGAGAACGCCGGCAAGATCCAGGCGATCGTCAATGCACTCGCTGCCGCGCACGCGCGTGGCGTCGAAGTGGTGCTGGTGTCTTCGGGAGCCATCGCGACCGGCATGCCGTACCTCGACCTCGCTGAGCGACCCGACGACCTCGCCACTCAGCAGGCCGCCGCCGCCGTGGGTCAGAACATCCTGATCTACCGGTATCAGGAGGCGCTGCGGGCGTTCCGTGTGGTCGCGGGCCAGGTGCTGCTGACCGCGGGAGACCTCGAGAACCCGACCCACCGCTCCAACGCCCGCCGGGCCATGGAGCGGCTGCTGGGACTGCGCATCCTGCCCATCGTCAACGAGAACGACACCGTGGCGACCCATGAGATCCGCTTCGGCGACAACGACCGGCTCGCCGCTCTCGTCGCGCGGCTCATCGGCGCCGACGCGCTCGTGCTGCTCAGCGACATCGAGTGCCTCTACACACGCCCGCCGTCCGAGCCGGGGGCGGAGCCCATCCGGCACGTGGCGTTCGGCGACGACCTCACCGGCTTCGAGTTCGGCTCGGTCGTCGTGAACAGCGTCGGCACCGGGGGAGCGGCGACCAAGGTGTCCGCGGCGCGGCTGGCCGCGGCATCCGGCGTCGGGGTGCTCGTCACCAGTGCCGACCTCGTGGGGGAGGCGCTGGACGGGGCGGACATCGGCACCTGGTTCGCGCCCGCCACGGACCCCACCGGTGCGAGCCCTGACGCGGTCGACACCGACGCGATCGCCCGCGGCTAAACTGGGCGGATGACCACCCTCACGGCCCCGACGACGGCGCGCGAGCGGATGATGCTCGCCCGTGAGGCGGCCCGCAGCGTCGCCCTCTTGGACGATGGAACGAAGGCCGCCGCGCTGCACGCGATCGCCGACGCCATCGACGCCGCGGTGGACGAGATCGTCGCCGCCAACGCGCGGGACCTCGAACGCGGTCGCGCAGGCGGCCTGTCCGAAGGGCTGCAGGATCGCCTGCGGTTGGATGCCGCGCGCATCGGCGCCCTCGCCTCGGCCGTCCGCGACGTCGCGGCGCTGCCCGATCCGGTCGGCCGCGTGCTCGATGACCGTCACCTGCCCACCGGCGTGCACCTGCAGAAGGTCTCGGTGCCCTTCGGCGTCGTCGGCGCCATCTACGAGGCCCGCCCGAACGTCACCATCGACATCGCCTCACTCGCTCTGCGCTCGGGCAACGCCGTGGTGCTGCGCGGCGGCACGGCCGCCGAGCACTCGAATGCCGCGCTCGTTCGGGTCATGCGCGCTGCGCTCGCTTCGCAGGGAATCGACCCCGAGGCCGTACAGACGCTGGACGACTTCGGCCGCGACGGGGCACGTGAGCTCATGCAGGCCCGGGGCCTCGTCGATGTGCTCGTGCCCCGTGGCAGCGCGCAGCTCATCGAGACGGTCGTCACCGAGTCCTCGGTGCCTGTCATCGAGACCGGTGCCGGGGTGGTGCACATCGTGCTCGACACGAGCGCACCGCTCGAGTGGGCACGAGACATCGTCGTCAACGCCAAGGTGCAGCGTCCCAGCGTCTGCAACGCCGTCGAGACGGTGCTGGTGCTCGCCGACGCCGCCCCGCGCCTTGTGCCGCCGGTCGTCGCCGCACTGCAGGCCGAGGGCGTCACGGTGCACGGCGACGAAGCGACCCGCGGTCTCGCCCAGGACGTCGTGCCCGTCACCGACTCGGAATACGCCGTCGAGCACATGAGCCTCGACCTGTCGATGCGTGTCGTGGCAGACCTCGATGAGGCGCTCGCGCACATCCGCACCTATTCGACCGGCCACACGGAGTCGATCATCACGACCGACGACGCGCGAGCGGAGAGGTTCCTCGCGGAGGTCGACTCCGCGGTCGTGATGGCCAACGCCTCGACGCGCTTCACCGACGGCGGTGAATTCGGCTTCGGCGCCGAGGTCGGGATCTCGACGCAGAAACTGCACGCCCGCGGCCCGATGGGGCTGCCCGAACTCACCAGCACCAAGTGGCTCGCCCGTGGCGGCGGGCAGATCCGCGCCTGACGCAATAAGCTGGACACCGCGCCACCAACGCAACCCGAACGGAGCCCGCATGACCCTCGCTACGATCACCGCCTTCGCTGCGGCGGAGACCGAACACCACGTCGGCCTCTTCGACAACGTCGGCTACGGCATCGTCGCGCTGGTGGTGTTCCTGCTGCTCGGGCTCGTCACGGTGTCGTTCCGCAACGTCGCCAACCGTCACGCGCCGAAGGCCGAGGCCTACGCCCGCACGCACGCAGACCAGCTCACTCAAGCGGGACACGGCCACCACTAGGCCGCCTGCATGACTTCTTCGCGGGCACCGCGCATCGGCGTGATGGGTGGGACATTCGATCCCATCCATCACGGTCACCTGGTGGCTGCCAGCGAGGTCGTGCGGTCGCTGGATCTGGATGAGGTCGTGTTCGTGCCCACGGGTCAGCCGTGGCAGAAGCACGACGTATCGGCCGCCGAGCACCGCTACCTGATGACCGTGATCGCGACGGCATCCAACCCGCGTTTCACGGTCAGCCGCGTCGACATCGACCGCGGAGGCCCCACGTACACCACCGACACGTTGCGCGATCTTCGCGCGCAGCGCCCGGATGCCGAGTTCTTCTTCATCACCGGCGCCGACGCGATCGCGCAGATCTTCACGTGGCGCGACCATGATGAGCTGTGGCGGCTGGCCCACTTCGTCGCGGTCTCGCGCCCAGGCCACGTGCTGAACATCGACCACCTTCCGCCCGAAGGCGTGAGCCAGCTGGAAGTGCCGGCGCTTGCCATCTCGTCCACGGACTGCCGGGACCGCGTACATCGGGGTTACCCGGTGTGGTACCTCGTCCCTGACGGGGTCGTCCAATACATTGCGAAGCACCACCTCTATCGGAGCAAGGCATGAGCACACCCGAGCAGCCCACTCCGCCGCTGACGCGCAAGCAGATGCGCGAACTGCGCAACACGGCGGCCACACCCATCATCACGTCGAACGAGCCCCCGGCCGAGCCTCCCGTCGTGGCCACGCCCCTGCCACGCCCGGCGACCCCGGCGGAGGTGCCGCCCGCGCCGGAACCCGACGCCAGCGTCGACCTCGACGCGCACCCCCTGACCCGCCGGCAGGCGCGACAGCAGGAGCGCATCCGCACCGCGTCGGTGCCGGTCATCACCGCGGACCTGCTCGCCGCGCAGGCGGCGGAACAGGCGGAGCGGGACGCCGAGGCGCCCGTGGAGCCCACGGACGAACAGACGTCCACAGATGCGGCAGACGAGCATACCGACGCCACGCCCACCGACTCTGACGGCGCCGCGCCCGCCGAGTCCGAGTCCGCAGCGAGCGACACCGACACCGACATCGAGTCCACCGAGGCCGAAGCCGCGCCGCGGGAGCAGGACGAGGACGACGTCGCCGACGAGCGCGGTTTCGACGCCGCGGGCGACGAGCGCGCTGACGAGCCCGAAGTCGAGGCCGCGCAGGTCATCGACCCCTCCGCCGAACGTCCCGTCGTCAACAGCGCCCTCGGTGCCGACCTGCTCGCCGGAGACGCCGACGCCATCGAGCTGCCGGCATCGTTCGACAACATCCTCGCTCGGGGAGCCGGCGGCACTGGCAGCCTCTCGACGTCGAACGCGCTGATCCTGTCGCAGACGCCTGCTTCCGGGCCGCTTGTCGGTCCCGTCACCGCCACCGGCGAGGTGCTCATCACGGGCACGTTCGCGCTGCCGGAGGGCCTCGGCTCGAAGGGCCACGCGCCCGGTGTCGCAGACGGCAAGGACGTCGATGCCGTTCTCGTCGACGGCGAGCTGCCTGCGGCATCCTCACCCACACCCATCGCGGCAAGTGCCGCTGTGAGCACATCCAAGAGCGCTGGCGAAATCATCCAGCCCCCCGCGCCGGAGAAGGGCGGGCGACTCATGATGGCTCTCGCCATCACCGCCGGAGCCCTCGCGCTGGCGCTCGTGGGCGTGCTCGTCTTCGCAATCACCACAGGAGTCTTCTCATGACCGCCAGCGCCCAATCGCGTGAAATGATCCAGATCGCCGCGCAGGCTGCAGATGCGACCGGCGGCGAGGACATCGTCGCACTCGACGTGTCGGAGCCGCTTCCGCTCGTCGATGCCTTCCTCATCGTGTCGGGCAGCAGCGAGCGAAACGTCGCAGCGATCGCGGACCGCATCGAAGAGAAGCTTCTCGAAGCCGGCCACAAGCGCCTCCGTCGCGAAGGGCGCGAGCAGGCCCGCTGGATTCTCCTCGACTTCGGCGACCTCGTCGCGCACGTCTTCCACCAGGAGGAGCGCGTCTTCTACGGCCTCGAGCGGCTCTGGAAGGACTGCCCGGTCATCCCGGTCGAACTGCCCGCCACCACGTCGGCCGACTGAGGCTCACTGCAGGCAGAACTCGTTGCCTTCGGGGTCGCGCAGCTGGTAGTACAGCTCCGGCCACGGTCCCCACGACTGGTCGACCAGTCTGACGACCTCGGCACCCAGCGCGACCAGTCGATCTTTCTCTGCTTCGAGCTGAGTGCGGGTCGGGCGCCCGTCCGGCACCGCCTGCACGTCGAGGTGGATGCGGTTGCGTCGCCGTTTCGGCCCATCGGCGTGATGGAAGAAGAGTCGGGGGCCGACGCCCTCGGGGTCTTCGGCCAGCGCGCGCGTGCTGAGGTCGGCCTCTGCGAGGCCCGCGTCGAGCAGCTGCCGACGCAGCGGATCCTCCCACTCGAGCGGGGGATAGCCGAACACCCCGGCCCAGAAGTGGGACAGTGTACGCGGGTCATCCGCATAGAAGGTGACGTTGCCCAGGGTTGCCATGACGGGCTCCTTTCGGTCGGTGCGTGCGGCCCAGGGTACGGACACGCCCGGACATCGCGGTCGATTCGATCCAGGCCGCCGACGTGTTGTAGGCTTAATGAGTTGCCCCGCGGGGCGGCGTAAGGGCCTGTGGCGCAGCTGGTAGCGCACCTGCATGGCATGCAGGGGGTCAGGGGTTCGAGTCCCCTCAGGTCCACCAAAACTCCCGGTAACGCCCCAAATCTTCACTCCCTGATCAGGGGGTTTGAATGTTTGGTAGTCGTTTACTGGACACTTCGCCGGTTCGTGCCGGCACGATCTCGGGGCTTCTCGGAGTATCTGGACGCCTCGCGGTAGCTCACGCGCACCTTTGCGATATGGACGGCGTTGGCGCTTCGGATGCGGGACACGGAAAGTATGTCTCCCTGGCCGAGCTTGCCGCCCAGCTGCATGTTTCGGTCGTAGCTGTACGGGGGTGCGGGTCACTTGCGCCGTTCCCGGGGTGTGTCTTCTGGCTGGCGTCGGTGGCGACTCGCCGCGAACAGTTGCTCACACCGAGGACGAGTCGCGATCGCCCTCCAACCCAACACCACGTCTTCCAACGGGACGGAGGAGCGACGAGTGGGGGTCTTTCCCAACCAGGGGGCGTCTCCTATCGTGCACGCATGGGCAACGTACAGCTGTCTCCAAGGTCGATCGCCTCGCCTGCTGAGTGGAGGGCCCCCCATGCCGCGGGGCCCTTCGATGACGTGGTCGCTGTGCCGGGCTCACAGGCGCTGACCTATCTCGAAATCGCTCTTGCTGCCAGCGCAGAGGGCCCGAGCCGGCTGATGTGGCCGTTGCATTCGGACTATTTGGCGGGCGTGATCGAGACCCTGCGCGGGGTGGGCGTGAATATTCGGGAGGTCGCCGGTACTGGGCCTTTCGGCCCGGATCTGGTCGTCGAGTCCCCCGCTACGCTCGCCATCGATGCGGTGTTGAGCATCAGCCAGCCCGACCTCGTTGCCCCCATCGCTGTCGGCCTGGCCGGCCTCGCCTCGGGCAGTGTGACCGTGACAGTTCCCGAGAGCCGGTCGCGCCGTCCGATGGGCGAGGTGATCACGGTTCTCCGCAGCATCGGTTGCGACATCAACGACGCGGGCAAGTGGACTGTGCCGCTGACCGTGCGCGGGCGCGGACACATACGGGGTGGCCACGTGGAAATCGACGTCAACCGTTCATCCCAGCTTGTCCAAACGCTGCTGCTGGCAGCTCCGCGGTTCGACGTCGGTCTGACGCTCCGCCACGTCGGCCAACCGCTGGGAAGCCTCCCCGACATCGACATGACGATCGAAGCACTCCGCCGCCGCGGCGTATACGTCGACCAGCCGACACCTACCGAGTGGATCGTTCCTGCGGGGCCGGTACGGGCCAGAGCCGCGACCATTGAGCCCGATCTGGCACTTGCGGCACCGTTCGTCGCCGCCGCGATGATAGCCGGCGGTCGCGTATCCGTCCCAGGGTGGCCCGCTCATTCCGCGCAGCCAGCCGCCCGGCTCGCCGAGATTCTGGTGCTGATGGGAGCACGCGCACGCCGACGCGGCGGAGCTTTGACTGTCACCGCTGGCACCGAGCGCATCATCCGGCGCGCGTGCGTGGATGTGTCGGAGATCAGTGAACTCACCCCCATCCTGGCCGCCCTCGCCGCCTTCGCGGACGGGCCGTCGACTTTCACCGGACTGAAGCCCCGCACCGGGAACGAGAGCACGCACATCGACGCACTAGTGGACAATCTTCGTGCCATCGGCGGTGAGGTGGAGGAACTACCTGACGGTATCCGCGTGGTTCCCCGCCCACTGACCGGCGGGGTGTGGCGAGCCGACCATGATTACCACGTCGCCACCGCCGGAGCCCTGATCGGACTTGCTGTACCCGGCGTCACCGTCCAGGACATCGGTTCGGCGACTGCAGACCTGCCGGAATACACGAAGATGTGGGAGCACTTGGTGCGCGGTTCCCGCGCCCGATAACGGTCCATGGGCGGAGAAGAACGGCTGACCGGCATCAGGGTCAAGACATGCTTGCCGACCGTCAGCCCTCCTGGCCCAACGCCTCGCTCGATCAACTCCCACTGCTCGTCGTGAACGCCCGATACCGCGAACGTGTAGACCTCACCTTGTAAGCGTCCCGAGAGCCTCGCCGAACACGTGGGAGACACGCCCTAGCGCCAAACATCCTCATCGAGGTCGGCACAGGCGGGCCGCGTTCGCGTCGGCTGGGCCGGGCATAGATAGCCTGGTGGCTGCTGTTGGGATGAAGAACGCTCAACGAACCCAAGGAGCCTGTCATGTCGTGGAGTACGCGGGAGCTCGGCTATCTCGCCGGCACGACGGTGAACACGATTCGCCACTACCACCGCATAGGACTGCTCGACGAGCCTGAGCGTCAGTACAACGGGTACAAGCAGTACGACGTGCGCCACCTGGTCAGCCTGCTGCGCATCCGACGCCTGGTGACTCTGGGGGTTCCGCTTTCGCAGATCCCTGCCGTCAGCGCTGGCGCGGCCAGCACCCCGCAGTCGCTGCGCGAGATCGACGCCGAACTGAGCGCGGACATCGCGCGCCTGGAGGAGGCGCGAGCGAGCATCGCCGCGATCCTCCGTGATAACGCGCCCGCGGATGTTCCCGCGGGCTTCGAGTCCGTGGCATCCAGGATGTCGGAACTGGACACCTCGATCACGCACGTCTACTCGCAGCTGCTGGATGAGAAGGCCATGGCCGATGTGCGGAAGATGGTGGAGTCAGACCCGGGCGATCTCAGCGCGGAACTCGCGCAACTGCCGGCCGACGCCGACGAGGACACACGACACCACCTGGCGGAGAGGTACGCCACGACCATTGCGCAGAACATCATCGACTATCCATGGCTGGCGCAGCCGGGCCCGCACCTCGCCCGGAGAGGCCCCGCGTCGGCAGAGGCGTTCGTCGACATGGTTCCCGCGCTGTTCAACGCCGCGCAGCAGGACGTACTCGTGCGAGCCGCCATGCGGGGATTCGAGCTCGCTGACGCCATCCGAAAGCGGGGCGCGGATGCCGCCGGGGATGAGTCGCGAGCCGAAAGGGCCGACCTCGTCGAGGAGTGAGCCGGCGCTTCCCAGGGGGCTCAAGGACGGACCGCGTCCTCCGTTGTCAGGCCTTGACCATATGCCGGGAACGGTCGTTTCGCCTGCGCCGGCGGGCTGAGGCGATTTCGCCCGTAGCGTCGCGGCAACGGGTCTTGCTCGGCACGACTGTCCTTCCGGCCAGGCGGCACTGTGCCCGCGGCCGGGGCGCGCACCGGCGCCCGCGACGACGCTGGATCCATGGACACCTCACAATCACCCCCGATCGAGGCGCGTGCCCTGCGGAAGAGCTTCCGCGGCCGCGTGCGCGTCGACGACGTCAGCTTCACCGTCGGCTCCGGCCGCATCACCGGACTGCTCGGCCCCAACGGCGCCGGCAAGACCACCACCATCCGCATGCTGCTCGGTCTCGCGGCTCCCGCATCGGGCGACGCGCTCGTGTTCGGGCGTCCGTACCGAGAGCTCGAGACGCCCGGCCGTACGGTCGGGGCCGTGCTGGACTCCGGCGGATTGCACCCCTCACGCAGCGGCCGCACCCACCTGCGCATCGTCGCGGCGCGTTCCGGCATCCCTGCCGCCAGAGTCGACGAGGTGCTCGCCGAAGTCGGCATGACGGCAGACGCCGACCGTCGCGCGGGCGGCTACTCGCTGGGCATGCGGCAGCGCATCGCCCTGGCATCCGCCCTGCTCGGGCAGCCCAGGGTCCTCGTACTGGACGAGCCCGCCAACGGGCTGGACCCCACGGGCATGCACTGGCTCCGCCAGCGTCTGCGTGCTTTCGCGGATGCCGGCGGCACCGTGCTCCTCTCCTCGCACCTGCTGTCGGACGTGCAGGACATCGCGGACGACGTGGTGGTCATCGTGGACGGCGCCGTGGCGGCGGCATCCTCGCTGCAGGACGCGCTTGCGGCGTCGAACGGTGACCTGGAGGGCTTCTACCTCTCGGTTGCCGGCGACCGGACGGGGGTGCGCTGATGCTCCGTGCAGAACTGCTGAACATCTTCAGCACCACCGCGGCCAAAGTGACCGCAGTCCTCGCGCTGATCGGGCTCATCGCCACCCAGCTGGCATTCGTCTCGCTGCTGCCGGCGATCATGCGCGGCGACATCGGCGGCGAGGAGGGGGCAGCCGAAGGTCTCATGTTCGACCTGAGCGCGTCCGCCACACAGCTGGACGCCCTCAGTCCGCTCGGCGCCTCGATGAGCGGCGGCTCTGTGGGCATTGCGATCCTCGCCGTGACCATCCTCGGCGTTCTCGCCGGAACCAGCGATTACACCTCTGGTGGCATCGTCGGAGCGGCATTGGCAGCGCCGCGCCGGTGGCAGATCGTCGCGGCAAAGGCCGGCGCCTCTGGGATCACGGGCCTCATCCTGGGTGCCGCCCTGGGCCTGGTGAGCACCGCAATCCTTCTCGTCACGCTCGCCGTCTCCGGCACGCCCTTCGCACCCGACGTGGCCGAGTCCGCGGCGGTCGTCGCTCGCGGGGTCGTCGCGGTCACCTCCCTCGTGCTGATCGGACTCGCCGTGGGAATGCTCACGCGCAGCCAGCTGGCGGGCGTGCTCGTGGTGCTGACGGTCATGCTCGCCGAACCGATCATCGCGGCGGTCACCCAACTGTCGACGGGCACCGTGCCGCTGTGGACGCAGCTGCTGCCGGTCGCACTGGCACACGCCACCATCGGCGCCGGCCCCACAGTGCTTCCGCCGCTCACCGCGGGCGCCATCCTGCTCGCCGTGACCGTCGTCGCACTCGGAGCCGCGACCGTCGTGGTCCGGCGCCGCGACATCTGATGTCCACGCCACACGAAAGGACAGACATCGTGAACGACACCACCACAACGACCGAGAACGCACAACGGCGCCCATGGCGCATCTGGATCGCGATTGCAGCGACCCTCGCGCTCGTCGGCGGCGCCCTCGCTTTCGGAGCGTGGTTCCGCACAACGGGCGACGCCTCGACGGACTCCGCGCTGCAGGCACGACTGCAGGGACTCATCGATGCGGGCTACCCGGGCGCACTCGCCTCGGTGACGCGGGCAGACGGTGAGCGTCTCGACGTGGGCGTCGGCGAGGTCGGCGACACGGATGCCGCTGCCGATGCCCAGGTGCGCATCGGCAGCAACACGAAGATGTTCGTGGCGACCGTGGTGCTGCAACTGGTCGACGAGGGACGGGTGTCGCTCGATGCGCCGATCGACACCTACCTTCCCGGCCTGGTGCGCGGCGACGGCATCGACGGCACCGCCATCACGGTCCGTCAGCTGCTGCAGCACCAGACCGGTCTTCCCGAGTACGCGGACGAGCTCGCCGCCGATGCGTTCGGCATGAAGGACGTCTACATCTCGCCGCGGGACATGCTCGACCTGGCGCTCAGCAGCCCCGCGAGCTTCGCGCCGGGAGAAAGCTGGGAGTACAGCAACACGAACTACATCGTGCTCGGGCTGCTCATCGAGCGCGTGACCGAGCGGGCACTGTGGGAGCAGATCGATGAGCGCATCGTGGAGCCCCTGGACCTTGAACGGACGTACCTCCCGGGTCCGGGCGAGCGGGAGCTGCGGGACGAGCATCCCCCGCACTTCCACGCGGACACACCGGGTGAGCTGCGTGAGATCACCGAGATGGACCCGGCATCCGGCTGGTCGGCGGGGGCGATGGTCTCGACACCGGGGGAGCTGAACACCTTCATGCGGGCGCTCTTCGCCGGTGAGCTCGTCTCGGACGAGACCCTGGCCGAGATGCAGGACGGCACGGCAGCAGGCGACGACCTCTGGCCGGAGGCCACCTACGGGCTCGGCCTGCAGAGCTTCCCACTGAGCTGCGGCGGCATCGCGTGGGGACACGGGGGCGACATTCCCGGCGCGCAGACTCGCAACGCCATCGCTCCCGACGGCACGACGGCGACCATCGCCGTCACGGCCCTGCCGTGGGCGATCGTGGATGGCGGCGACGAGGAGCTTCTGCTGGAGCACTACCGCATCGTCGTGGACGTGCTGGACCAGACGCTCTGTGACCGGTGACCGCCCGTCCGTGCCGGGTGCCGGCAGCCGCTCCGCGGCCCGGCACCCGGCATGGTTGACTCGTCACATGCCCAGACCAGCCCGGTCGCATCTCGGGGCGACCGTCCGTGCGGCGGTCGCCCCCGTGCTGACCCTCGCCGTGGCCGTCGGGTACGTCGGCGCCGACCTGGCCGGGGCTCTCACCGAGCCGCCACCGGCAGCGGTCCCGCCCCTCGTGCACGGCGGTCTTGTGGTGATGCAGGCGATCGCGCTGCTGTTCCGTCGACGCGCGCCGCTCACCGTGCTGCCGGTCGTCGTCGGGCTGGACCTCGCCATCCTCGCCACGAGCGGGGGAGAGCTGGGTATCGGCGCGCTGGCCGTCATCGTCGCCACGTACACCGCGATCCGTCGCGGCCGTCCGCGCCGCCGTGCGTACGTCGTCGCCGCAGCGGCCGCGCTCGCCACCGCGCTCGTCGGCGGCGTGGCCATGATCGCAGCGGGTGTGCCGGCGCTCATCACCGTTCTCGCCGGCGGCGCGCGCATCGCGCTGCTCACGGCATTGCCCGCGGCGGCGGCGGAGTACATGCTCGGGCGCGAACGGCTGGCGCACGCGACGCGCGAGCAGGCGGCGGCGGCCGAACGGGAGCGACGAGCGGCCGCCGAGGCCGAGGTCCGGGCAGAGCGCACCGCCCTGGCGCGCGAACTGCACGACATCGCCGGCCATCACCTGAGCGGCATCATCGTCAGCGCGCAGGCCGCCTCGGCGCTCACGCGCACGGATCCCGAACAGGCCCGCGAGACCCTCCAGGCGCTCCAGCAGAACGCTCGTACGGCCCTGGCTGACCTTCGGCGCACGGTGGGACTGCTGCGCACGGAGGACGAGGGTCCGTCGGCCGCGCCCGGTACGCCACCGTCCGTCGCGGAGATCTCCACACTCATCGAGGCCGCCCGCGCGCGCGGCCAGGATGTGACGCTGCAGGTCGACGGTGAGCGGGCCGTCCTGAGCCCCCTTGCTGAGACCGCCGCGTACCGCATGGTGCAGGAATCCCTCGCCAACGCCGCCCGGCACGCGCCGGGGACCGTGTGCCGCGTGCACGTCGAGTACCGGCCGGATGCCGCCGAGCTCACGGTGCGCAACGGCGCGCCGCTCGGAATGGCCGCTTCGCCAGCCACGGCAGGCGGGTACGGCATAGCCGGGATGCGGGAACGGGCCGACCTCGTCGGCGCCACCCTCTCGAGCGGACCCCAGCCCGACGGCGGGTGGCGCAATCGCCTCACGATTCCCCTCCAGCAGGACCGGGGAGCGCCGTGATCAGACTGCTCATCGCGGACGACCAGGCGGTCGTCCGCACCGGACTCGCGGTGATCCTCGGGGCCGAGCCCGACATCGAGGTCGTCGGTCAGGCGGCGGACGGCGAGGAGGCGGTGCAGCTGGCGCGCCGACTGCGCCCCGATGTCGTGTGCATGGACATCCGGATGCCGGTGAAGGACGGCATCGAGGCAACCCGCGAAATCACCGCCGACCCGGACCTCCAGGTCGACGTGCTCGTGCTCACGACCTTCGACGTCGACGCCGACGTGTTCGCGGCGCTGGATGCCGGGGCGGCGGGCTTTCTCCTGAAGGGCGCCGATGAACGCACGCTTGCGGCGGCCGTGCGCTCGGTGGCGGCGGGGGAGGGGACTCTCGATCAACGCCTCACGCGCAGGATCCTGCACGAGTTCGTGGCGAATCGACGGTCTGCGCCGTCCTCCCGCCCGTCAGCGCCCTCGACCACGCCGCTCACCGATCGCGAGGTCGACGTGCTGCGCCTTCTCGCGGAGGGCCTGTCGAACGCCGAGATCGCCGCGCGCCTGTTCGTCGAACCGACCACGGTGAAGTACCACCTGGCGGGTCTCCTGCAGAAGACGGCATCGCGTGACAGGTTGCAGGCGGCGCTCTGGGGCATCCGCGCCGGCGTGGTTGATCCGTGACGAAGAGACGCCGCCGCGCGGGGATGAGCCCGCGTGGCATCAGCGCGAGCTGAGGTCTTTCACCGCCGTGCCGAGCTGCGGGTACCGGAACGCGAAGCCCGCGTCTGTCAGTCTGCGGGGCACGACCCACCGGCTCTTGAGGACGAGCTCCGGCTCGGTGCGCAGCACCCACATCGCCGGTTCCAGCATCCAGCGCCACGCGGGGAGCCCGACGGGCATGCGCACCGAGCGGCGCAGCGTGCGCATGAGCGTGCGGTTGTCAGCGGGGTTCGGGCTCGCGAGGTTCACCGGTCCCGAGATGTCGCGACGATCGCGGAGGAACCGGATGGCATCGACGGCGTCGTCGAGGTGCACCCAGCTGAACTTCTGCCGGCCCTTCGTGCGATGCCAGGTCGAGCGGTCGTCTCCGGTCGGGCGCGCTCCGATGCCGCGGTAGCGGCGGTGCGGCGGCCACCATCCGTCGTACTGCGGTCCGCCGAGGCCGACCCTCGCCAGGGTGAACAGCATGTTCGTGGCGGGGCCATCGCCGAGGACGATCGCCATCCGAAGCGCGACGCGGCGAGTCGACGGAAGGTCGCCGGCGAAGAACTCCCGTTCCCATTCCCGCGCGACGTCGACCGAGAACCCCGCGCCGAGTTCGCCCGTGACCTCGTCCTGCGGGCGGTCCATCGCATGCCGATAGATGGTCGCCGTCGATGCGTTGAGCCAGACCGCCGGAGGGCGGGCCGCAGCCGCGACGGCCTCGCGCAGTGCACGGGTGGTGTCGATTCGGGAGCGGAGGATCTCGTCACGGTTCACGTCGGTGTAGCGGCAGTTCACCGATTTGCCCGCGAGGTTCACCACGACATCCGCACCGTCGACGGCGCGCGCCACACTGGCCTGGTCTGTCCATCGGTGCTTCTCGGATCGACCGATCCGGCGGACTTCGTAGCCGTCTTCGCCGAAGGCTCGCACCAGTGCCGCCCCGACGAACCCGCTCGCACCCGCGATCACGGCGACCGGCCTGTCTGTCACGCCCGCTCCGATCCCCGTCGACTGTTCCGCCTCGACCCTATCGAGTGCGCCGACGGCCGCGTGACGGTGGTCAGGGGGCGATGGACTCGACGAGCGCTGCGGCAAGGGCCCGGGCGGTGGCGGTGCTGTGGGCGGGATCGCGCAGGCGCATGGCCAAGTCCCCGGTGACGATCAGCAGCATCGCGTCGGCGAGGGCATCGGCGCGCGCGGGGTCGACTTCCGCCGCGATTTCGGCGAGCCGCTCGCGCATCGTGTCGGTGTCGCGCCGCACGGCTTCGGCTACGGCGGCAGGCGGATCGGCGAACTCCGCGGCCGAGCCGAGGAACGCGCACCACCTCGACCCGGTGGGCTGCTGCCGAAAGAGGTCGAGTGCATCGAAAACGGCGAGAAGGCGCCCACCCGCGGACGGCTGCGCGGCGATCGCCGCGTCCCACGCCCGCATCCACGCGAGATGTCGGCGTTCGAGAGCGGCGGCGAGCACGCCCTCCTTGCCGTCGAATCCCCGGTACAGCGTGGCCGAGGAGACGCCGGCGCGCTGGATCACGGCATCGATCGGTGTCGCCGCGACCCCGACCGAGAAGAAGAGTTCGTCCGCGGCGTCGAGGATCTTCTCCCGGGTTCGCTCGCGCATCGCCATGCAAGGACTATAGGCTACGAAAGTGAAACGTGCGTTGTCGTTACGATCGAAGGCCGCGTGGCCGCTCGTAGCGGCGGGCACGGCGCTGATCGCCGCGACCTATGGGCTCATCCGCCTCGCGTACGGGCTCTTCCTCGTCGATGTGCAACGCGAACTCGGCATCGAGGTAGCCGCGGCCGGCGCGATATCCGGCGGCGCATCGCTGATGTACTGCGCGGCCGCTCTCATCGGCTTCCTGACTGCCGAGCGTCACGCGCATGCCCTGGTCATCGCCGCCGCAGCGGCGGCGGGGATCGGCGGTGCGGGTATGGCGCTGGCATCCGATGGCGCCGTGTTCGTCACGTTCGCCATCCTCAGCTCCGCGGGAGCCGGCTTCGCGTCACCCGCGCTGGTCGCGGTGCTGCAGGCTAACGGCGCCACCAGGGAACGTCCCGACGCACAGAGCCAGGTGAACGCCGGCACCGGACCGGGTCTCATCCTGGCCGGGGTGCTGGCGCTGGCGCTGCTGCCGGACTGGCGGACGGCATGGCTCATCTCCGCCGGCGTGACCGTCGCTGCGGCCGTCGCCGTCGTGGCGCTCGACCGGGATCGGCGGGCAGGGGAGTCGCCAACGCGCGCCCTCCCCCCGGTGTCGTGGTTCATGGCCCACGCCCGGCTCATCGCCGCAGCGGTGCTGATGGGGGCCGGCTCCGCCGCCGTCTGGAACTACGGCAGGACCCTGCTCATCGACGGCGGGGCGGATGCCACGGTGTCGGTGGGAGCGTGGATCGCGATCGGCGCCGGGGGAGCGGCGGCGCTCGTCACTGCCAGAGGGCTGGTACGCATGGGTCCGCGCGCCGCGTGGGCGCTCACGGTCGGAGCGGTCGCTGTCGCCACCGCCGCGCTGGTCGTCACGCAGAGCATCGTGCCGCTGTGGCTGGTCGCATGCATCGCGTTCGGTTGGGGCTACACGGCCGGCTCCGGCGTGCTCATCACCTGGACGGCGCGCATCGACGCGCCACGGGCCCCCGCAGGCACGGCCATGCTCTTCATCACGCTCATCTTCGGCCAGGCGGTGGGAGCGGCCGTGCTGGGGTGGGTGATCGCCGTCGCCGGATACGGTCCGGCCTTCGCCACAGCCGCCGGCCTGTCGGCGGTGGCGATCGCGACTGCCTGCTGGGCGCGCACGCGCCGACACCAGCCTCAGGCTCGAGGGGCGAGTCGAGGGGCGCACGGGCAGCCGTGAAGAAGCCGCCTGCCCCGCTAGGTTCGACGGGTGAGCGCTCTGCAGCAGGTCCTGCGCCGTGAGGCGTTCATCTACCGCGCGCAGTACTTCCTCATCGTCGGCGTGGCACTCTTCGGTCTGCTTCCCCTGCTCGCGATGGTGGCGATCTCCGTGATCTCCGGGACCGTGTCGAGCGACGGCGACCCGACGCCCGAGGGCTATCCGCCATTCACCCCGCCGCGGCTGCCCATGTATGCCCTCGTCGCCCTGCAGATCGTGCTGACCATCGCCGCCTACCCTGTGCCCATGCGCGACCGGATCGGCGCCAACCACCTTGTCCTCCTCCAGTGGAGCGGCCTCCTGATGGCGTTCACCTTCGCCAACGGCTTCATGACGCGCGAGCGGGAAGGCTCCTTCTGGGGACTCGACTGGCTGGGGTTCATCTCGCTGGGATGCGTTGCGGCACTGCTGCTTCGAGCAGTCGCCGGCGGTCTCGGCTGGCTTCCGCGGTCATGGCGGTACTACCTGGACGAAGACGGCCGGGTGATCGATCCGCAGGATGTGATCCGGGAGTTCCCGACCCAATCCTGGGAGTGGCGCTTCATCGCTTCGCTCGACTCCCGGGCAGCCGCAGCACGTGCACGGCGGGCGGCAAAGCGGTAGCTGCCGCATGTCCGCGGGCGCCGAAGCCTGAACGCACTCCCACGAGACCGTCGGGAGGCCCACGTACACTGGCGCGATGCGTCGTGCCGTGCGGGTCCTCGGTCTCGCGGTCTGCGCCGCCGCGCTGGGCATCGCGATGCCGGTGTCGGCTGCAGGCACCCCCGCTGACGTGCAATCGGCGTCGACGGTGACGGTCGTCCCGGCCACCGATGCGACGGTCAACGCCCACGCCGAGCGACTCGTCGCTGCCATGTCGACGCGCGAGCGCGCGGCATCCATCGTCATGGGACACGTCCCCACGCCGGACCCGGCGGCGCTGCGCGACTACATCTCCGACGCGGGCCTCGGTGGGTTCATCCTGATGGGCGCGAACATCCCCGCGGACGAGGCGGCGCTGCGGGCGGTGACGGCCGCGTTGACGCTCGACCCGGCGCTGCCGCCGCTGATCGGCATCGACGAGGAGGGCGACGATGTGACCCGTCTGCCCTGGGACGACCTTCCCGGCGCCGTGACCCTGAAGAACGCCGAGCCGCAGGCGTCGGCGGCTGCCTTCGCCGCCCGCGGCGGCCTGCTGCAGCGCGCCGGAGTGAACGTCAACTTCGGCGTCGTCGCCGATGTGCCCGCCGACTCCGGCAGCTTCATCTTCCGCAGGGCGCTCGGCACCACGCCGGCATCCGCCGCCGATCGGGTCACGGCGGCGGTGCAGGGCCATTCGGGTCTCGTGGCGAGCACGCTGAAGCACTTTCCGGGGCACGGCGCAGCGCCGGGGGACTCCCACCACATGCTGCCCACGACCGATCGCTCCCTCGAAGCGTGGGAGCAGGAGGATGGGACGCCGTTCCGAGCCGGCATCGACGCGGGGGCAGATCTGCTGATGTTCGGTCACCTCGTCTATACCGCGGTGGATGCCGCACCTGCCTCGCTGTCACCCGAGTGGTACCGCATCGCCCGCGAAGACCTCGGATTCGACGGCGTGACCATCACCGATGATCTCGGGATGCTGCAGAACACCGGCGAGCCGCAGTACGCCGATCCGGTGGCGAACGCCGTCAGTGCCGTCGCGGCCGGTGCCGACATGGTCATGGCTGTCATGCTGTCCGATGCCGGGACGGCGGGGCGGATCGTGGATGGGCTCGCGGCGGCCGCGGAATCCGGGACGCTCTCCGCCGAACGCCTCGACGAGGCCGCGGCACGCGTGATCGAGCTGCGGCTGCAGCATTCGCCGGGCGGAATGCTGCCCTGCGCGGACTGTCAGCCCGCGGAGTGACCCGGCAGCGAGGCGTCGAGGACCGCCGCGCGCAGTGCGTTCCCCCGCTCGGTGAATCCGCGCTGCTGACGGACGTACTCGGCTTTGCCCTCTGCCGTCTCGATGGCGACCGGTGCCACACCCCAGTCCGCGAGGTCATAGGGCGAGGCGGCCATGTCCAGCGCGCGGATGTCGCGGGCGAGCTCGAACGCGTCCAGCATGAGCTCGCCGGGTACCAGCGGACCGAGCTTCATCACCCACTTGTAAACGTCCATGCCGGCGTGGAGGCACCCGGGCTGCTCGTGCAGCGGCTGCTCGGCACGCGTGGGAATGAAACGGTTGCGAGGCACGGCGTCGTCGGTGAAGAAGCGGAACGCGTCGATGTGGGTGCAGCGCAGTTCGTGCGCGTCGACCACGTCATCGGTGCCCGCCTGCCCGAGCCGCAGTGGGACGGCGTGGCGGGCTTCCGGCGCGCGGTAGACCATCGCCCACTCGTGCAGTCCGAAGCACCCGAACCGCGGCGTGCGGGCGGCCGTGAGCCGCAGCATCCGCTCGCACAGCGCCACCAGATCCGACTTCACGGTGGTGAACCCGGCAGCGTCGACGCGCAGGCTGCCGGCGGTGGCACCGGGCATGTACCAGCTCCACGTCGCGCGAGCGCTGTCTGCGGCGTCCGCGAGCTCGATGCCCGCGCCAGGATGCCAACGGCGCAGCAGCCCGGGCTTGTAGGAGTAGTAGGTGTAGAGGAAGTCGTCGACCGGGTGCGTCTCCCCGCGCGCTGCACGGTCGCGCCGCCCGGCGGTCAGTTCGTCCGCGCGGGTGCGATGCGCCTGCTCGCGGTCGTGCCACTGCTCGCGCGTCAGCACCGTCTCGGTGCGCGTGGCGAGGGTCATCCCTCGAGCCTACGGGGGGCTCCCGCTACCCGCGTCCGTCCGCTGTCCGTCGCCCTTGCCGCCACCGAGATGCGGTGACCTGCCGGAATGCGGAACTGAAGCGGCATCCCCACCCGCATCCGGGCAGATCCCCTCATTCCGGCAATCCGGGCAGATCCCCTCATTCCGGCATCCGGGCAGATCCCCTCATTCCGGCATCCGGGCAGATCCCCTCATTCCGGCAATGGATGCCACGCAGCTTGCGGCCGGCCGGCACACTCGTGCCCGCCCTGATGCGCGGGCGCGCCGGCCTGATGCGCAGGCGCGCCGGCACAGCGCGCCAGCCGGCAGGGATCAGTCGACCGGTTCGATGAGCTCGGGGGAGTCGTTGCGCACGTTGCCGACCGCAGACGACACGACGTGGTCATCCAGCGTGTCGGCCAGCGCGGGCGCCGCGTCGATCGCGGCATCCAGCAGGTCGCGCACGTTGTGGTCGTCGGTGTCGGTGTCGAGCCACGCGTCGGCGAAGTCACCGTCGATGAACAGCGGCATGCGGTCGTGGATCGATCCGAGCCGCCCGATCGAGTCCCGGGTCAGGATCGTGAAGCTCAGCAGCCATCGCTCCGGGTCGTCGTCCGCCTTCTGCGGGTCCTTCCACCACTCGTACAGCCCGGCGAAGAACATCGGCTGGTCATCGGCGGGGTGGATGTAGTGCGGCACCTTGCCGCCCTCTGTCTGCTTCCACTCGTAGTAGCCCGACGCGGGCACGACGGCACGGCGCTTGATCAACGCGTTGCGGAACATCGGCTTGTCCTCGAGCTCCTCGGCCCGCGCGTTGAACGCGCGCGACCCGATGCTCGGGTCTTTCGCCCACCCGGGAACCAGGCCCCACCGAGCGGACTCCAGGCGGCGGGTCGCCGGCTCCGTCTTGGCGGAATCGAGCACGATCGCCGCCCGCGCCGTGGGCGCGATGTTGTACGACGGCTGGGGGAGCACGTCACCCTCGACATCGACACGGAGAACGCCGACCAGTTCGGATGCCACGTTGGCGACGACGAAACGACCACACATGTCAGCCAGCGTACGCGGGGCCTGCGACATCGGCCCGGACCGGCCCCGGAACCGCCTCAGGCAGGCGGGTCCGGCTTCACGACCCCGATGTCGGCGAGCCTGTCCAGCAGGCCTGCGCCGTCGGAATCCGTCACGAACGGCACGGTCGACGCCGAGTGGTCATCGACGACGGTGCGACCACCGGCGAGAACCGCCTCGGCCGCCGACAGGCGCCGGATCGCCACTGCGCTCACGTGGTCGGGGTGTTCCACTGCGAAGGCGGTGTAGATGGGATCGTCGTGCTGGCCGTCATCGCCGATGAGCAGCCACTTGATGTGCGGGAACTCCTTCGCGAGCCGCCTGAGGTTGCCCGCTTTGTGCTGCTGGCCACTGCGGAACCAGCGGTCGTGCGTCGGCCCCCAGTCGGTGAGCAGCATGGCCCCGGGAGGAAAGACATGACGCCGGAAGAAGCGCATCAGCGTAGGCGCGACGTTCCAGGCGCCCGTCGACAGGTAGACGACCGGCGCTCCCGGGTTCTCGCGCGCGATGCGCTCGAGAAGCACGGCCATGCCGGGAACGGGCTGTCGCGCGTGCTCGTCGAGGACGAATGAGTTCCAGGCCGCCACCAGGGGGCGGGGGAGCGCGGTGACCATGACGGTGTCGTCGACGTCGGAGACGATGCCGAATCGGACGTCCGGCCCGACGATGAACACGCGGGTCTCAACCGGCTTGCCGCCTTCGACCGACATCGTGATCGGCTGCCACCCCGCCGGCAGCGTGCCCGGCAGCGTGGCGTCGATGACCCCGCCTCGGTCGGCGACGACCTCATGCCGCACGCCGTCGATCTCGACCGTCACCTGCGCGAAGCCGACGGGCACCGAGGCGAAGCTGCGCCACCCGCGCACGCTCGCATACTCGCCACGGGAGTCTGCGGGCACCGACGGCACCATCAGCACGCGGCCCAGCACGCGCACCCAGTCCGGTCCGCCGTATCCGGGGAACGCCGCCACGGTCGGCAGCTGCCCACGTCGGCGCGCGCGGCGTTCTCGCCAGGAGTGGAAACGGTACTCCAGGCGGGCGATCCAGAGGATCTTGGGATGTGGGGGTGCGGGGTCGGTGCCGGGCATCGCCCTCAGTCTCCCATGCCCTCCGCGGCACTCGGAGCCACCGTGCTGTCATCGGCTTCCAGATGACGCCTCTCGCGGCGCGCGATGAGCCGCTTGGCCAGGTAGGCCAGCAGCAGGAAGGCCAGGATGATGCCGACGAAGATGTAGCCGGCGAAGTGGATGGTGTCGGACAGCTCGCGGTAGGTCCCCGCCGCCGCGACCGCCACACCGACGTACATCGCCGACCACAGCACGCATGCCGGGAGGGTCCAGGCCAGGAAACGGCGGTAGGAGAAGCCGCTCATACCGACCGTCAACGGCACGAGGGAATGGAAGACCGGCAGAAACCGCGAAAGGAAGATGGCGGGACCGCCACGGCGACGCAGGTAGGTCTCGGCTCGCTGCCAGTTCTTCTCGCCGAGCTTGGCGCCGAGCTTCGAGTAGCGGATGCGGGGCCCGAGCACACGACCGAGCCAGAACCCGATGCTCTCACCGACCAGCGCGCCGAGGATCACCACGACCGCCAGCACGACCGCCTCGATCGGGGAGGCCACGGCGGTTCCCGCGACGATGACGACGGTGTCACCGGGAACCACGAGACCGACCAGCACGCTCGTCTCGAGCATGATCGCCACGCCGGCCAGCACTGTGCGCAGTACGGGGTCGACACTCTGGACCGCGTCGAGCAGCCAGGTGAGGAACTCGTTCACGCTCAGAGCCTAGAGCGATCACCCGACCCCTAGCCTGGAAAAATGCCCGGTACCCTCGCTGCCCGTCCTCTCGCATGGGCAGACCCGGCCGCGCTGTTCGCGGCCGGCCCGGCACGGGCGCGTCACGCCTTCTGGCTGGATGCCGGTCCCGGCGCCGCCGCAGGATGGAGCTGGCTGGGAACGGGGGAGGCCGAGGAGGATCCTGGTGCCGTCGCCGACGTCCGCCTCGGTTCTACCCGCCAGGGCGGCCCCGAGCCCGTGCCGTGGGGACCGTTCCACGGCGGCTGGGTGGGCTGGCTCGGCTACGACGGCGCCGCAGGCCGCGCGGGCGCGCCGCACCTTGTCGACGACGTCGCGCCCGACCGGCTCTGGCTGCGGGTGTCTCGCTTCGTCGCCGTGGACCACGGCCGACGTCGACTTTGGGCCGTCGCGCCGGCGGAGGAGCTGGATGCCTTCACCGCGCAGGCAGCCGGGTGGGCTGCGGCATCCTTTCCTCCCGCCTCCGTCCCCGGGGTCGCAGGACGTGCGGTGCGGGCGCGTGTCAGTGCGCGGGCATACGCGGGTCAGATCGAGCGCTGCCGCGACGCCATCCGTGAGGGAGACGCCTATCAGCTCTGCCTGACGACACGGTTCGACGTCGCGGCGCCGGGGTGCATCGACCCGGTCGACGTGCATCGGCGTCTGCGCGCGTCGTCGCCGGCGCATCACGGCGGGCTCATCCGCAGCGACGACGTCGCGCTGATCTCCGCGAGTCCCGAGCGCTTCCTCGATGCCGCAGATGGGGTCGTGCGCACGCGCCCCATCAAGGGCACCCGCCCGCGTGGGCACGATGCCGACGACGACGCCCGCCTCGCCGCGGAGCTGCGGGCGAGCCCCAAGGAACGCGCCGAGAACGTCATGATCGTGGACCTCATGCGCAACGACCTGTCGCGGGTGTGCGTGCCGGGCTCGGTGGTCGTCGACGCCCTGCTCGAGGTGGAGTCGTACCCCGCCGTGCATCAGCTGGTGAGCGCCGTGCGCGGGCGGCTTCGGCACGAGGCGACGGTGGGCGATCTGCTCGATGCCGCCTTTCCCGCCGGCAGCATGACGGGGGCCCCGAAGCTGTCGGCGATGTCGATCCTGCACGGGCTGGAGGCCGCCCCGCGGGGCGTCTTCGCCGGCTGCTTCGGATGGGTCGGCGCGGACGGCGCGCTGGATCTCGCCATGGTGATCCGCTCGATCGTCGTGCACCCGGGCGGCGCGTACGTGGGGGCCGGAGGGGGCATCACGTGGGGCTCGGATGCCGCCGCCGAGGTGGCGGAAGTGGCACTGAAGGCCTCGGCGCCGCTTGCCGCTCTGGGCGCCCGGCTGCCGACCGGATGGGGATGAGCGCGGTCCGGTAATCTGGATAGACGCGCACCGCGCCGACCCGACCCCCACGATTGGCTCTTTCCTCGTGTCTCAGACCCTTCCTCCCGACACCGCCGGCGACGCCGGCGCGTTCGACGTGCACGCCATCCAGGAGAAGTGGCAGCGCCGCTGGGAGCAGGACGACCCCTTCCGCGCCGGCGGCGACGACGACACCCGCCCCCGCAAGTACGTGCTGGCGATGTTCCCGTACCCCTCAGGCGACCTGCACATGGGGCACGCCGAGAACTACCTCTACTCCGACATCGTCGCGCGCTTCTGGCGTCACCGCGGGTACAACGTGCTCAACCCCATCGGGTGGGACTCGTTCGGCCTGCCCGCCGAGAACGCCGCCATCCAGCGCGGTGCCGACCCGCGCGAGTGGACCTACGCGAACATCGCCCAGCAGCGCGAGAGCCTCAAGCGCTACGGCGTCTCGTTCGACTGGAGCCGGGTGCTGCACACCAGCGACCCGGAGTACTACCGCTGGAACCAGTGGCTCTTCCAGCAGCTGTACGAGCGGGGCCTGGCTTACCGCAAGGACAGCCCCGTCAACTGGTGCCCGAAGGACCAGACGGTGCTGGCCAACGAGCAGGTCGTCGACGGCCGGTGCGAACGCTGCGGCACCGAGGTCGTCAAGAAGAAGCTCACCCAGTGGTACTTCCGCATCACCGACTACGCCGACCGGCTGCTCGACGACCTGAACCAGCTGGAAGGGTTCTGGCCGCACAAGGTGCTGCAGATGCAGCGCAACTGGATCGGTCGCTCCGTCGGCGCCGACATCGACTTCGAGATCGAAGGCCGCGCCGAGAAGGTCACCGTCTTCTCCACCCGACCCGACACGCTGCACGGCGCGACCTTCTTCGTCGTGGCGCCCGACTCCGACCTCGCCGCCGAGCTTGCGGCCGGCGCGTCGGCCGAGGTGCGCATGCGATTCCAGGACTACCTCGAGCGCGTGCAGAAGGCGACCGACATCGATCGGCAGGCCACCGACCGCCCGAAGACCGGCGTCTTCCTCGACCGCTACGCGATCAACCCGATCAACGGCGAGCGGCTGCCCATCTGGGCCGCCGACTACGTGCTGGCCGACTACGGCCACGGCGCCGTCATGGCGGTGCCGGCGCACGACCAGCGCGACCTGGACTTCGCCCGCGCGTTCGACCTGCCCGTGCGGGTGGTCGTCGACACCAGCGCACCGGTCACCGGCGCGATTCCGGTGATCGAGCTGGACGATGAGGGTGTGCCGATCGATCCGGGCACGGATGCCGACGACACCGACCCCGCCAAGACCGGCGTCGCGCTCACCGGCGAGGGGCGCATGATCAACTCCGGGCCGCTCGACGGTCTGAGCAAGCGCAACGCGATCACGCGCGCGATCGAGCTGCTCGAGGCATCCGGCACCGGCCGCGCATCGAAGACGTATCGCCTGCGCGATTGGCTGATCTCGCGCCAGCGGTTCTGGGGCACGCCGATCCCGATGATCCACACCGCGGACGGTCGCATCGTGCCGGTTCCCGACGACCAGCTGCCCGTCGAGCTGCCGTCGCGCGAGGGTCTGGACCTCACGCCCAAGGGCACCTCGCCGCTGGGTGCGGCGACCGACTGGGTGACCACCGTCGACCCCGAGACGGGCGAGCCCGCCCGGCGCGACGCCGACACGATGGACACCTTCGTGGACAGCTCGTGGTACTTCCTGCGCTTCCTCTCGCCCGGCGACAGCACGCAGGCGTTCTCGCAGCGCGAGGCGGACCGCTGGGGCCCCGTCGACTTCTACATCGGCGGCGTCGAGCACGCCATCCTGCACCTGCTGTACGCGCGCTTCATCACCAAGGCGCTGTACGACATGGGTCACGTCGAGTTCACCGAGCCGTTCTCGAGCCTGATCAACCAGGGCATGGTGATCCTCGACGGCGCGAAGATGTCCAAGAGCAAGGGCAACCTGGTGCTCTTCCAGGAGGAACTCGAGGCGCACGGCGCCGATGCCCTCCGCGTCGGTCTCGCCTTCGCCGGCCCCGTTGAGGACGACAAGGACTGGGCCGACGTGTCGACCGTCGGCGCGGCGAAGTTCCTGGCGCGCGCGCTGCGCGTCGCGGGCGACGTCACCAGCCGTCCCGACGTGAAGTGGGCCGATGGCGATACCGCGCTGCGCCGCATCACGCACCGACTGCTGGCCGATGCGCCGGGGCTGGTCGAGCAGACGAAGTTCAACGTCGTCGTCGCTCGACTCATGGAGCTCGTCAACGCCACCCGCAAGGTCATCGACAGCGGAGCGGGCGCGGCGGACCCCGCCGTGCGCGAGGCGGCCGAGGTCACTGCGCTGGTGCTCGACTTGTTCGCCCCGCACACCGCGGAGGAGATGTGGGAGATCCTCGGCTACCAGCCGTCGATCGGACTCGCACCGTGGCGGCAGGCCGACCCGACCCTTCTCGTCGAGGACACCGTCAAGGTGGCCGTTCAGATCGACGGCAAGGTGCGCGCGACGCTCGAGGTGCCGGCCCGCATCGACGCCGCCGAGCTCGAGGCGATGGCGCGCGCCGACGAGCGCGTCGTGCGCTCTCTCGCCGGCCGGGAGATCACGCGCGCCGTGGTTCGGGCGCCGAAGGTGGTCAGCTTCAGCACCCGCTGAGGTCGCCGGGTGGGGGCGCGGCGTGCGTCCCACCCCCGAAGCGCGTGATCCCGCGGCGCCCGCGGTCCGCCGCGCGCGCCGCTTCCTCGGAGAAAGCCACATCTTCGGACCCGCGAGCCGAACGGCATCCGAGAAAGCGGCGTTCTCCGAAACTGCGGTGGGGCGCGATCCGGCGCGAACGGCCCGCGCACGCCGTTTCCTCGGAGAACGCCACATCTTCGGACCCGCGAGCCGAATGGCATCCGAGAAAGCGGCGTCCTCCGAAATTGCGGTGCGGCGCGGGATCGCGGTGCCGGGCGGCTGGCCGCGTGACCGCGACGCCGGCCTCGGGGCGTCCGAACGGGATACCCGCGCGCCGTTTCCTCGGAGAAAGCCAGATCTTCGGACCCGCGAGCCGAATGGCATCCGAGAAAGCGGCGTTCTCCGAAATTGTGGCCCGGTACGACGGCAGACCGGTCAGTCGACGGGCGCGTCCGCGAGCACGGCGAGGTGCTGCAGGAGAGCGCCAACCTGTTCCACGGCCGTGCGGGGGTGCTCCGGATGCCACTGCACCCCCACGACCGGCGCCGCCTCGTGCGCCACGGCCTCGATCACGCCGTCGGCGGCGCGCACCAGCACCTCGAGGCCGGGAGCGAGGTCGCGGATCGCCTGGTGGTGCGTGCACAGCACCGGGCCCGCCAGCGCCACGGCGCCTACGGCGCTGTTGCCGAAGGCACGCACCTGCGTCTGGACGAACGGGTCGCCGACGGCGGAGTGGTGACCATCCAGGTGCTGCACGAGCGTGCCGCCCAGCGCGACGTTGAGCAGCTGATGCCCTCGGCAGATCGCCAGCAGCGGTGAACCGCGCCGCACCGCGTCGCGGATGACTTCCATCGTGGCCCGGTCGGCCGCCGGCTCGTGCGTCCCCGCACCGGGATAGTCCCGCGATCCGCCGTAGAGGACCGGGTCGACGTCCTCGCCGCCGAGCACCACGACGGCATCGGCCGAGCGCGCACGCTGGCGCAGCTCGTCGCTTCCGACGTCCGCTGCGGCGACGATCTCGTGGCGCCACCCCAGAGCGTCGACCGCCTGCACGGTCGCTTCGGTCAGGGTGTCCAGCTGGCGCTGGAACGCGGGGGCGTGGGGCCTGCTGTCGCGCACATGGACGAGCAGCGCGGTGGGGGATGGCGTCATCGGTTTCTCCGGAGGCGGGTGTGCGGCCACCCTCGCAGATCGGCGCGGCGCGGGCGTGTCGACCGTGTTTCAGAAGTATGTCCAAGCCCGCTGCCACCCGCCAGCGCCCTCTCCACCGCAGGCGATCGACGCCCACGGTCCACCGAAGCCGCCTGCCGCCCCCGCCGGCCGGTGCGTCCACGCCTAGCGTGACGGGGTGACTGGCGACCACCCTGCACCGCGCGCCCGTCGACGTCTCGGCGTCGGCGCGGTCACCGTGGTGGTCATCCTGGCGCTGGCCGTCACCGTCGCGGTGGGCATCTTGCGCTCGAGCGCCGCACCGGTGCAGTCGGTGACGGTCACCGAGACGGATGCCGCGGTCGACGCGACCCCGGCGGCATCCGAGGTGTACGTGCACGTCTTGGGCGCCGTCGCACACCCCGGCCTCTACCGCCTCGGTGACGGTGCGCGTGTGGTCGACGTGATCGCCGCAGCCGGCGGGCTGCTGACGGAGGCGGATCAGGGCGCGATCAACCTCGCCCGCGTCGTCAGCGATGGCGAGCAGGTGCACGTCCCCCTCATCGGCGAGGCGCCGGCATCCGGTGCCGCCGGCGGCGGCGGAGGGGGCCCACCCGCCCCGGGCGACGGCAAGGTGAACCTCAACAGCGCCGACCTCGCCGCCCTCGACACCCTCCCGCGCATCGGGCCGGCCCTGGCGCAGCGGATCCTCGACTGGCGGGAGGAGAACGGGCGCTTCACGAGCGTGGAGGACCTGCTGGCCGTGCCCGGCATCGGAGAGAAGATGCTGGCTGCGCTGCGCGACCTGGTGACGGTGTGAGCCTGCGGCGCGCCCGGCGGCGTGACGTCCGCCTCGTTCCCGCCGTGGTCGGCGCCTGGGCGGCGGCGCTGTGGGGCGCAGCACACGCCGATTCCCTCGTCGGTCTGGCCGTCGGCGCCTGGATGCTCGCCCTCGGCAGCCTTGCTCTGGCGTGGCTGTCGCGGCGCTCCTCACTGCGCACCGCCGCCGCAGTCATCGTGATCGCCTGCGTCGGAGCAGCGGCGGCGCTCTCCCATCTCGCCCTCGCGCAACCGGGGCGAGCGGTGGCGCACCTGAATGTCGACGGCGGCAGGGCACTGCGGGTGGTGGCGACCGTGACAGGCAAGGTCGAGCCCTCGGCGACCGCGCTGCGCTTCGATGCCGTCGCCGATCGCGTGATGATCGGCGTCGACACGCATGCGCTCTCGCTGCCCGTGACGGTGCAGGTCTCGGCGGATGCCGTGGCGGAACTGCCCGATCTCGCCCCGGGGGCGCGCGTGGAGGCGGTCGGCACCGCGTTCCGCGCCGATGCGGGGGAGCGGTCGGTGCTCGTGGTGCGCGCCACCGCCGGGCTCACCGTGCTGGCCCCGCCGGCGGGTGTCCTCGCCGCGACGGCGCACCTGCGCGAGCGGCTCGCCGCCTCGACGTTCGGCCTGCCTCCGCCGGGAGCGGGCCTCGTCCCGGGGCTCGCCGTCGGCGACACGTCCGCGGTCTCCGAGGACCTGGATGCCGCCATGAAGGCGTCCTCCCTTTCACACCTCACCGCGGTGTCGGGGGCGAACTGCGCGCTCGTCGTCGGCATCGCGTTCGCCGCCGCAGCCGTCTGCGGTGCCCGGCGCGCCGTACGCGTGGGCTGCGGGCTCGGCGCTCTCGCCGGCTTCGTCGTGCTGGTCACCCCCGAGCCCAGTGTCGTACGTGCGGGGATGATGGCGGCGATCGCGATGCTCGGCGTGCTGCTGGGGCGCGTGGGCGCCGGCCTGTCGGTGCTGTGCCTGGCGGTCATCGTGCTCCTCGTCGCGGACCCGTGGATCGCCGGCGAAATCGGCTTCGCCCTGTCGGTCGCCGCGACGGCCTCCCTGCTGATGCTGTCGGGCCCGCTGAGCGACGGCATCGCGCGCTGGATGCCGCGACCGCTGGCCCTCGCCCTGTCGGTGCCGCTCGCGGCACAGCTAGCATGCGGCCCACTGCTGATCATCGTGGAGCCCTCCCTGCCGCTCTACGGCGTGGCGGCCAACCTGCTGGCGGCACCCGCGGCGCCGGTGGCGACCGTCGTGGGCCTGGCCGCGTGCCTTGCAGCCCCGCTGCCGATCCTGCAGGCGGGTCTGTCGGCGATCGCATGGCTGCCGGCGGCCTGGATCGCGGGCACAGCCCAGGCGATGGCGACCCTGCCCGGCGCCACCGTGCCGTGGCCGGAGGGCGGGTGGGGCGTCGCGGCTCTCGTTGCGGTCGGAACGGCGATCGCGGTCGTGTGCGTGCCGCCCGGATCGGGCCGCCTCATGCGACCGGCGCGTGCCCTCGCTGCGCTACTGCTCGCGGGAGCCGTCGGGGTCGGCGCCGGCGCCGGCGCGCTCTCTACGGTGCTCGCCCCCGCGACCGTGCCGCCGGACTGGTCGATCGCCGCGTGCGACGTCGGCCAGGGCGATGCTGTGCTCGTGCGCTCCGCGGGTGCGGTCGCGCTCATCGACACCGGCCCTGACCCGGAGGCCCTCGCGTCGTGCCTGGGAAGATTCGGCATCGCGCGTATCGATCTGCTGGTGCTGACCCACTTCGACGCCGATCACGTGGACGGTGCGGCAGCGGTCCTCGGGCGTGTGGGGTTGGTCGTCCATGGGCCGGCTGCCGCTCCCGGCGCCGACGCGGTGCTGGCGCGTCTTCACGATGGCGGTGCCCAGCTGATCGAGGGCGTGACGGGGATCGGCGGGTCCCTGGGCGACGCACGGTGGCGCGTGCTGTGGCCGAGGTCCGGGGCGGGCATCCCTGCCGGCAACGACGCATCGGTGGTCCTCGACGTCGCCGGGGGCGGCGTGCCGCCGACGCTGCTGCTGGGCGACCTGTCTGCCGAGCCCCAACAGGCTCTCGCCGCCTCGGGGGCGCTGCGCGCCGCATATGCCGTGGTCAAGGTGGCCCATCACGGCAGCGCCGACCAGTCCGCGCACCTCTACCGGCTTGTCCGGCCCGCGATCGCGCTCATCACCGTCGGCGCCGACAACGACTACGGCCATCCGCGGGCGCAGATCCTGGATCTGCTCCACGCTCTCGGTGCTGCCGTCGCCCGAACCGATCAGGACGGCACCGTCGCGCTCTCTGTCATGGACGACGACGGGGTCGACGGGGTCGACGGGGTCGCCGTCTGGCGCGAGCGGGCTCCGCCGGGCGTCGACGTCGGCACCCCGGGATAGGCTGGAGGCATGGCACCTCCCGCGCGCAGACCCGCTGCGCGCAAGCCCGCAGGCAAGGCCGCAGCGAGCAAGATCCCGCAGCTGTCGTGGCGCAAGCCGCAGCCTGCTCCCATCGTGCTCGTCTCCGGGCCCGAAGAAGTGTGCGCCGAGCGTGCCATCGCGGGCGTGCGCGACTACCTGCGCGCCGAGGATCCCAGCCTCGAGGTCACCGACATCCGTGCCGATGACTACGCCGCCGGCACGCTGCTGGCCGTCACATCGCCGTCGCTCTTCGGTGAGCCGCGGCTCGTGCGCGTGACGGGCGTGGAGAAGTGCACCGACACGTTCCTCGCCGAGGCGATCGCGTACCTCGACCACCCGCAGGACGGCGCCACGGTGGTGCTGCGGCACACGTCGTCGAGTGTGCGCGGCAAGAAGCTGCTCGACGCGATCCGGGCCGGCACGGGAGGGGGCGTCGAGATCGCCTGCCCCGCTGTCAAGCGCGACAGCGACCGGTACGACTTCGCGGCGGGGGAGTTCTCCGCCGCCGGAAAGCGCATCGCCCCGGCCGCCCTGCGCGCCCTGGTCTCGGCGTTCGCGGACGACCTGACAGAGCTCGCGGCAGCCTGCCAGCAGCTCATCGTCGATGTGCCCGACGACGTCACCGAGGCGATCGTCACCCGCTACTACGGCGGCCGCGTCGAGACGTCCGCCTTCACCGTCGCCGACACCGCCATCGCCGGCCGTTACGGCGAGGCGCTGCTGGCGCTGCGCCAGGCACTGGCATCCGGCTCGGACCCGGTGCCGATGGTCGCCGCCATTGCGATGAAGCTGCGCACGATGGCGAAGGTCGCCGGACACCGCGAGCCCTCCGGTGCTCTCGCGGGACGACTGGGATTGAAGGACTGGCAGGTCGATCGAGCCCGTCGCGACCTGATGGGCTGGAACGAGTCGTCGCTCGGCATGGCGATCCAGGCCGCCGCGCGCGCGGATGCCGAGGTCAAGGGCGGATCCCGCGACCCCGTGTTCGCGCTGGAGCGCCTGGTCACCGTCATCGCCACCCGGCAGCCGTTCGGCGGCTGATCGGCGGAACCGTCGTGTGGCGGTTCCGGGGCCCACGTGGCATCCGGCCGTTGATGTGGCAGCTCTTGCGGCTCCCAGCCGGCGCGCGTCGCTCAGGTGGCAGTTGATCCCGCTCGCGCGCGCCCTCAGCCGCAACAACAGCCACCCGAAGCGAGCGCTCCCGCCGTACCCACGGCACCCGGCCCGTTCAAATGGCAGCTCGCGCTGCTCCCGGCCGGCGCCGTTTCGTGTGGCAGTTATGGTCGGTGACGGGCAATGGATGCCGCAACATCTGCCACCGGAGCGTCGCGCTTACGCGACCGCGACCCGGCGCGGCCGCCACACCTCACCGCACCTCGCGGTCGCGCGGTTACTCCGCAAAAACGGGCACGGACAGGCCCGAAACGACCCGATCGCCTCAGGCCCCGCGCGGTCTCGAGGAGTTGCGACCAACGACGAAGGCCCGCCCCACGAGGGGACGGGCCTTGACGTTCAGCTGCGTGTCAGAGCGCGGCAACCTTCTTGGCGATGGCCGACTTGCGGTTCGCTGCCTGGTTCTCGTGGATGACGCCCTTGCTGACGGCCTTGTCGAGCTTCTTGGCCGCCTTGATGAGAGCCTTCTCGGCCGCGGCCTTGTCGCCGGCGGCGATGGCCTCGCGGGTGCGACGCACCTCGGTGCGAAGCTCGCTCTTCACGGCCTTGTTGCGCTCGCGGGCCTTCTCGTTGGTCTTGTTGCGCTTGATCTGCGACTTGATGTTCGCCACGTCGACGTATCTTTCGTTCGGAGTGATAGGAAATGCCGAGCGGCAGTAGAGGGGTGCCCCCGGCGGTCGTGTGAGGAGGAAACCCACACGCAAGCCGACTACAGAGTCTAGCAGGCTCAGACGACTCGACCCGACGGCGCCGCCTCATGCCCGAGCGTCGCGACGGCGAGATCGAGTACCGCGTTGAAAACCGCAGGACGCATGGCAGTGACCAGGTGGGTGGTGCGCGGCACGACGATGAGCTCCGCCTGGGGCACGAGCCGGCAGAACAGACGTTCGTTGACCCGCAGCTGGTCGTACTGGCCATTGACGAACCACGTGGGCACGTCGATGCGCCCCAGCGCTTCCAGCAGGTCGAGCACCGAGAGGCTGCGCAGTGCGACGTCCTGGGCGGTGAACGCGTAACCGCCGGCGCCGAAATCGTCCCGCGTCTCGGGCGGGAGGGTGCGGGCGAGCATCCGCTTTGTGAACCAGATGCCGTGGCTCGGCAGCGCGTCGAACCCGCGCGCGATCAGCCGGTACGCGGCCAGGCCCACCCCGCGCGGCACCGACGTGCACGAGGCACCGATGAACCCGGCCACGGGCGGCCGATCGTCGCGCCCGACGTACTCGGTGCAGATCAGCCCGCCCATCGAGTGGCCCACCAGCAGCACGGGACCGCGGGTTGCGGCATCCCGCACCGCCTCATCGATCGTGGCGAACGCGCCGTCGAGCGTGAACGTCTCGGCCATGCGCGTGCCGTGCCCGGGCAGATCCAGAGCACGGGCGGGGATGCCACGGGCACTCAGGTGCTCCACCTGGGCTCGCCACATCGTCGCCGACGTGCGGATCCCGTGGACCAGCACCACCTGCACCGTCATGAGTTCAGCCTACGAGCCGGGCGCCCGGGGGAGCGTCGCTCCCGCCGGGCGCCCGGCACCTCGTCAGCCGATGACGCGCACCTTCACCGGCGTACTCTGCGACCCCGCCACCGTCTCGGCATCCCGGGGGACGAAGACGGCCGTGTACGAGTGGATGCCGCGGGTCAGCGTGCCCAGCCGCAGCGACGCCAGTCCGCTGCGGACGGGTGCCGTGCCGATGAGGGCGCCATCGGCCCCGCCCTCGCGGAACTCGACCGTCCCGTCGGGGCGCGCCCCACTCTGCTGCACGTAGGCGACGAGCGTCGTGGGGAGCAGCCGGTTGATGTGCACCGGCAGCAGCGGCACCATCCGGGTCGTGGTCTGCGCCTTCTCGACGGCGGTCGCCGCCACCTCGATCGGCACCGTGACGACCGTGCCCGAGGGCTGCGCGGTCAGCGTGAGCGCCGCGGCACCCGCCGCGACCCCGGCGGGCAGCGTGACCGACACCGTCGCCGTGACCGGCACCTCGCCCAGCACCGTGTCGCCGAGCGCAACCGACAGCGTGGTGTTCTCGGGGGCACCGCGGCTGGTGAGGTTCAGCCCCGCCACCGAGAACTGCACCTCGGCGCCGGCCTCGACCGTCTCGGGCACCCCGCTGACCTGCACGGCGCGCTCCGCGTACGACGGGGCAAGAGGCGAGTTGTCGGCGATGTAGTCGACCCACGCCTCGTAGTCGAGCAGGCCGGTGTCGACGTATCCGGTGCCCTCGGTGAAGACCCGGAAGTTGTCACCGCCGCTGGCCAGGAACGAGAACGTGCCGATGCGGTACTCCGCCGCGGGATCGATCGGCTGGCCGTCGACCGTCACGGACGTGATGCGCTCGCCCTCGGGGAGGGCGGGGTCGAAGGTGTAGGCGACGTTGTCCGACAGACCGAGCTGCAGGTACTGCCGCTGCGGCACGTTGCCGTCGGCGTCGCGCTGCCACTGCTGCTCGAGCATGGTCGTGAACTGCTCGCCGGTCAGCGTCACGAGGCCCAGCGTGTTGTTGAACGGCAGCACCGCGTTGGCCTGCGAGAACGACACCGTGCCGTCGGGCAGTCCCGGCACGGCGGTCGCGCCGAACTCCGCCTGCGTGTCCCACAGGTCCGCCCGCAGCCCGCCGGGGTTGGTGACGCCGATGACGGCGCCGTCCGGCAGGTCGGCGAGCGAGTCCCGCAGCATGTTCGCGACGGTGTTGCCGAGGGTCGATTCCGACGTGCGGTCGTCGCGGTCGCCGCCGGTCCAGACGCCGTCGACGAAGGAACCGCCGGCGTGAGCGGTGGTGATGTCGGCCGCCACCTCTCCGACCGATGTGTTGCCGACCTCGGCGGCCGCAGCCAGCGCCGCCTGAGCGATCTGCGACACCTCGGCCACCCGGGGGTACTGCGCGATGAGGGCGGCATCGTCGGTCGTGGTGCGCTCGACGTTGCGCTCGGTGTGCGCGGTGACCTCACCGGAGTCGGCGTCCAGGGTGAGGGTGATCTCGCCGACGCGGGCGCCGTAGGAGCCGGTCTGGACGACGGGGCGCGTGCGGTCGGTGCCGGGGATGGCGGCCGACCACGCGTACTCCTTGTGGGTGTGTCCGGTGAAGATCGCGTCGACCTCTGCGGCCGTGTCGTTCACCAGTGCGGCGAAGGCGCCGCCGGCGGCGAGTTCCTCTTCGAGGGTCGCCCCGTCGGGAGTGCCGGCACCGGCCCCCTCGTGATAGAGCGCCACGAGCACGTCGGCCTCGCCGTTGGCGGCGTCGCCGTCAGACAGCTCGCCGGCGACGCGGTTGACGGCCTCGACGGGATCGCCGAACTCGAGTGCCGTGATGCCCGCGGGGGAGACCAGCGTCGCGGTCTCCTCTGTCACGGCGCCGATGACGCCGACGGTGAGGCCCTCGACCTCGTGCAGCGAGTACTCCGGCAGCGCGGGGGTCTCGGTGCCGGCGAGGTACACGTTCGCGCCCAGCTGCGGTGCGTCGAACGCGTCGGTCACCCGGCCCGACAGGTCCTCCCACCCACGGTCGAACTCGTGGTTGCCGACGGCGCTGGATGCCAGGCCGAGCGCGTTCAGCACGTCGATGGTCGGCTGATCCTGCGCGACGGACGACGCGAACAGCGAGGCGCCGATGTTGTCGCCCGCGGAGAGGAACAGCACGTCGCCGGCCGCGCTCTCACGCAGCTGCTCGATCGTGCCGGCGAACTTCACGGTATTGGCGTCGATGCGGCCGTGGAAGTCGTTGATGCCGAGCAGCGTCAGCGACACGGGGGCGGCATCCGCGGTGAGGCCGACCTTGATGGGGTCGTGGTCGCTCGAGCGGTAGACGTCCGGTGCGTAGAACTCGGTGCCGTGCGAGCGGAACCGGCTGTACTCCAGCGCGAGCGCCTCGCCGGAGTTGATGTTCCAGATGTCCGCTCCGGTCGCGCGACCCAGGGCCGCCTCGTTGAGCAGCACGTGGTCGAGCGACCCCGACAGGCCCGAGAAGCTGTAGGACCGCGTGGTCACGTTGAACGCGGCCTCCGCGCCGGTGAAGCCGGCCTCGTACAGCACCTGCAGCGGGTCCTCCTGGCCGTAGGAGTTGAAGTCGCCCACCAGCGCCACCGCGTCGACGTCGGCCTCGCCCTGCACGTCGGCGACCCAGTCCCGCAGCGCCGTGGCCTGGCGCACCCGCGACTCGTTCGCCGCGCCCTGGCCGTCGCCGGTGTCGGCGTCGCCCGGCCATGGACCGGGGGAGCCCTTCGACTTGAAGTGGTTCACGACGAACAGGAACGGCTCGCCGCCGTCGGTGGGCTCGAACACCTGCGCGATCGGCTCGCGGGCGTTGCCGAAGGCCTGGTCCGGGCCGCTCTGGTCGCCCAGCGCCATCGCGGCCCCGACGGGCGAGACGGCCGCCGGCTGGTAGATGATCGCGTTGGTGATGACGTCCTGCTGCGACAGATCGGGCAGATCGTCGGACGAGGCGACGTACGCCCACTTCTCCTGCTCCGACGCGGCGTTGAGCGCGTCGACGAGCGTCGCGGTGGCCTCGTCGGCCTCTTCGCCGAGGGCGGCGGAGTTCTCGATCTCCATGAGCCCCACGACGTCGGCATCCAGCTGCTCGATCGCCGCGACGATCTTGTCCTGCTGACGCTGCAGGTCCTCGGCGTCCCACGCCCCACGCTGGTCGCAGCCCTCGCGCACGGTCACGCCGTCGCCGAAGCGGTCGGTGTAGGCGACGCACGAGGCGCTGTCGGTGCCGACGGTCGTGAAGTAGTTCAGCACGTTGAACGAGGCGATCGACAGGTCGCCACCTACCTCGTCGGGCGCGGCGGTGCGAGGGCTCGTGAAGGACACCCCGTCGACGCCGGAGCCGTCGCCGGTCAGCGGTGCGGTCGGGTTCAGCTTCCAGGCACCGTTGCGGTAATCGACGATGACCGGCTCGGCGAACGCCACCGCGCCCCCGACGACGATGGGCTCCGCAAGCGACACGTACGCGGGGGTCAGCGCGCTGTTGGCGGCGCTCTGGAAGTTGACGCTCGTGCCGTCGTCGAGCGTCACGGCGCGCGCGGCGTTGTCCGCGGCGACGGCGGCGGCCTCGGCACTGCCGGGGCGGGCGACGTCGGTCGGCTGGCGCAGCGGGGTGTCGCCCGCGGCGAGCCCGACCTCGCCGTACTGGTTGGTCGAGTAGGTGTTGGTCACCGTGAATGGGCCTTGCGGGGCGACCAGCATCGACTCGAGCGCCTCGCGCTGCGCGTCGTCGGCGGGCCAGCCCACGGTGGCCGGGACGGGAGCGGCAGCCGGCTCGATCACGGCGGCGCCGCCGGTCGACACTGTCAGCTGGGTGAGGCCCTGGTACTCGCCGACGACGCCGGTGACCTGCACGGTGTCGCCCAGGGCGACCTCGGACACGGCCTCCGATGCGCGGACGAAGACGGCGTCGGATGCCACGTGCGCGGCGGGGTCCAGCGCACCACCGGTGCCCGGGGTCTGGATGACGTAGCCAGCGAAGCCGCCGGTGGGGTAGTGCGCGGTGACGACGCCCGTCGTCGTCACGGTACGGCCGACCAGCGGCGACTCCGCCTGCGCGCCCTGGATGTCGGCGATCGCGACGACGGTGGGCTCCGGCTCCGGCTCGGGCTCCGGTCCGGTGCCGCCGGTGCCGAGGCCCTGCGGCGTCGGCGTGCCGACGGAGAAGTCCGCGGCGTTGTCGGCGGTGTTGGCGGCCGCGTCGTCGCGGCTCACGCTCTGGGCGTTGGTGGTGCCGGGGGCTGCGGCGCTGCCGGCGAAGTGCGTCGCGCCGCCCCATCCGACGAAATCGACCACCTGGGGCAGGTCCACCAGGGCTGTCGCGCCCGACAGCGGGGTGAGCGAGGAGACGAGGGCCACCTTGCCCTGGCTGCCGCTGAGGGCGATGGCGCCGTCGACGTCGGCTTCGAACCCCGGCTGGGTGATGTCGGCGCCGGTGGCCTGCCCGACCAGCAGTCGGCCCCCCGCAGGCACGACCTGCCCCGTGAGCGGCGTGACCTGCCAGTTGCCCCCGGTGGCCGACGCATACTGCACGCTGTACGCGGAGAGGTCCACGTCGGCATCCGAGACGTTGGCGAGCTCGATGAAGTCGCGCTGGTACGCGCCGCCGGAGTTGCCGCCGCCGCCGTACACCTCCGCGATCACGACGGGCGCGTCGGCGCTCACGGCGGCATGTGCGGCCGGAGTGAGGGCCACCCCGGCCGCGACCGTGGCCGCGACCGTGAGAATCGCCCACGGACGCCGTCGTGCGGGCCGTGCGGGCAGGGGGAGGGGGCGTTGCGTCACGATCGTCTCCTGTGATGGTCGGGCGCTGGGGGAATCGCGCAGACATCGGACACGCTACTGAGCAGACGGCTCAGTTCAGGGGTCTGACGGATGTCAGTTCGGTTAACTTGTTCTCACCGACCCGGTGCTGGCGTGTCGCGCGTCGCATCCCCTAGCATCCTGCGCTTCGACGCATGCGCCGCCGAGCCCGCGATCCCAGCGCCGCCCCGGTAGACTCGTCGCGACATGTCACCCCGTGCCCTCACGCCGCTCGCGCCCGCTGCCACGCCGCCCGCGCAGATCCGCAACTTCTGCATCATCGCCCACATCGACCACGGCAAGTCCACGCTGGCCGACCGCATGCTGCAGATCACCGGCGTGGTCTCCGATCGCGACATGCGCGCCCAGTACCTCGACCGCATGGACATCGAGCGGGAGCGCGGCATCACGATCAAGTCGCAGGCCGTGCGCATGCCGTGGGCCGCTGGTGGCGACACGTTCGCGCTGAACATGATCGACACCCCGGGCCACGTCGACTTCACGTACGAGGTCAGCCGGTCCCTCGCCGCCTGCGAAGGGGCGATCCTTCTCGTGGATGCCGCGCAAGGCATCGAGGCGCAGACCCTCGCGAACCTCTACCTCGCGCTCGAGAACGACCTGCACATCATCCCGGTGCTCAACAAGATCGACCTTCCCGCCGCCGACCCCGACAAGTTCGCCGCCGAACTCGCCGGCCTCATCGGCGGAAGCCCCGAGGACGTGCTGCGCGTCAGCGGCAAGACGGGGGTGGGCGTCGAAGAGCTCCTGGACCGCATCGTCCGCGACATCCCCGCCCCGAAGGGCGACGCCGATGCGCCGGCCCGCGCCATGATCTTCGACTCGGTCTACGACTCCTATCGCGGCGTGGTGACCTACGTGCGCATGATCGACGGCAAGCTGGAGCCGCGCGAGCGCATCCAGATGATGTCGACGCGGGCGACGCACGAGCTGCTGGAGATCGGGGTGTCCAATCCCGAGCCGATGCCCACGAAGGGACTCGGCGTCGGCGAGGTGGGATACCTCATCACCGGCGTGAAGGACGTGCGTCAATCGAAGGTCGGCGACACGATCACCACCCACCGCAAGCCCGCGACCCAGGCGCTCCCCGGCTACACCGACCCGAAGCCGATGGTCTTCTCGGGCATCTACCCGATCGACGGCAGCGACTACGCGGAGCTGCGCGAGGCCCTCGACAAGCTCAAGCTCTCCGACGCCTCGCTTCAGTACGAGCCCGAGACGTCGGTCGCGCTGGGCTTCGGCTTCCGCTGTGGCTTCCTGGGCCTGCTGCATTTGGAGATCATCACCGAGCGGCTGTCGCGCGAGTTCGGCCTGGACCTCATCACGACGGCCCCGTCGGTGACGTACGAGGTGCACACCGACACCGGCGAGACGATCACGGTCACGAACCCCAGCGAGTACCCGGACGGGCGGGTCGCCGAGGTCTCCGAGCCCGTGGTCAAGGTCGGCATCCTGCTTCCCAAGGACTACGTGGGCACGGTGATGGAGCTGTGCCAGGGCCGCCGGGGCACCCTGCTCGGCATGGACTACCTCAGCGAGGACCGCGTCGAGCTGCGCTACAACATGCCGCTCGGCGAGATCGTCTTCGACTTCTTCGACCACCTCAAGAGCCGCACGCAGGGCTACGCGAGCCTGGATTACGAGCCGGCCGGGTCGCAGACCGCCGACCTCGTCAAGGTCGACATCCTGCTGCAGGGCGAGAAGGTGGATGCCTTCAGCTCCATCGTCCATCGCGAGAAGGCCTACGCCTACGGGACGCTGATGACCGAGCGCCTGCGCAAGCTCATCCCGCGCCAGCAGTTCGAAGTGCCCATCCAGGCGGCCATCGGGGCACGCATCATCGCGCGCGAGAACATCCGCGCCATCCGCAAGGACGTGCTGGCCAAGTGCTACGGCGGTGACATCACGCGTAAGCGCAAGCTGCTGGAGAAGCAGAAGGAAGGCAAGAAGCGCATGAAGATGGTCGGCCGGGTCGAGGTGCCGCAGGAGGCGTTCATCGCCGCCCTGTCCGGCGACGTCGACGGCAAGAAGTAGTCGGCCACCGTTCACGCACCCTCACGAAGTAGGCTGGATTCCATGCGCCGCGGGACCTTCAGGGACGAGACGGTCGACTACGCCGCCGTCGGGGCGACGCAGGCGTCCGACCTGCTGCAGTACCCGCCGGAGCGCAGCATCCCCGCCGCGGAGGCGTGGCGCCTCGGCAGCGGCGAGGAGCGCTTCCGCACGGCCGGCGAGGCGCTGCTGTCGTGGAACGCGCAGCGCGGGGCCGGGCTGGAGCTCGCAGACGTGCGCCCCGCTTCGGGACCGTCGTACTCCGGTGTCGCGTTCGACGCGGAGGGCAACGCGATCGCCCCCAGCCGACGCGAGGCGGAGCAGCGTTACGACGCCGATGGCACACCGTACGTCGGCGCCGGCACCACGGTGCACGTGCGAGGCCGCGTCAAGGGCCACCGCGCGGACGCGGAGCTGCGCGTCATCTTCTGCGTCGAGGAGGCCCGCCGCATCGGCTTCGCCCTCGGCACCGTGGGCGGCTCGGTCGTCAGCGGCGAGGAGTCCTTCATGATCGAGTGGCGCGACAACGACGAGGTGTGGTTCACCGTGCGCGCGTTCGATGCGCCGACCTCGCCGCTGTACCGCCTGCTGCCGCCGCTCGTGCGACGTCGGCGCCGCGAACTGTTCCGCGGCTACCTGCGAGCCATCTCGCCGCTGTACACGACATCCGCCTGATGCCCTCCACCCTTCCCGTCGGCGACCCGGCGCCCGCAGACGGAGCGCTGCCCCAGGACCTCCCCGTCGACTCCGCCGCCGACTTCGGTGTGTACCTGCACGTGCCGTTCTGTCGCGTCCGGTGCGGTTACTGCGACTTCAACACCTACACCGCGGGGGAACTCCGCGGCGCACGCCAGGACCAGTACGCCGACACGCTCCTGCGCGAGGTCGCCCTCTCGCGTGAGGTGCTGGCGGATGCCGGTGCCCTCCGGCCCGCGAGCACCGTCTTCTTCGGCGGCGGCACGCCCACCCTGCTCCCCGCAGGAGACCTCGGCCGCATGCTGGCCGGAGTGCGCAGCTGCTTCGGGATCGCGCCGGGCGCCGAGGTCACCGTCGAGGCCAACCCCGACACGGTCACCGACACCGTCGCCGCCGACCTCGCCGCCTCGGGCGTCACCCGGCTCTCGATCGGCATGCAGTCCGCCGTGCCGCGCGTGCTGGCGGCTCTGGATCGCACCCACGACCCCGAGAACGTCGCGACCGCGGTCGCTGCCGCCCGAGGCGCCGGCCTCGACGTGAGCGTCGACCTCATCTACGGCGCCCCGGGGGAGACCCTCGCCGACTGGCAGCGCTCGCTCGAGACCGCCGTCGCGCTCGCGCCGGATCACATCTCGGCGTACGCCCTCATCATCGAGGAGGGCACGAAGCTGCACCGCCAGATCCGCCGCGGCGAGGTCCCCGCCCCCGACGACGACCTGCAGGCCGACATGTACGAGCTGGCCGACGAGATGCTCGCCGACGCAGGCTTCGACTGGTACGAGGTGTCGAACTGGTCGCGCGGCGAAGCGCACCGCTCCCGGCACAACCTCGCGTACTGGCGCGGCTCCGATTGGTGGGGGTACGGCCCGGGCGCGCACAGCCACGTCGCGGGGCTCCGCTGGTGGAATGTGAAGCACCCCGCCGCCTACGCGCAGCGTCTGGCCGCCGGCGAATCTCCCGCGGCCGGCCGGGAGCGCCCCGACGCGGCATCCCGCAACCTCGAAGACGTGCTGCTGCGCTCGCGCATCCGCGAGGGCCTCGCCGTCTCCGAGGTGACGGATGCCGGACGCCACGCGGTGCCCGCACTGATCGCCGACGGCCTCATCGACGGGGCCTCGGCCCTGCGCGGCCGCATCGTGCTCACCCGCCGCGGGCGCCTGCTCGCCGACGCGGTCGTGCGCGCCCTCACCGCCTGACGCCGGTTCCGGGGGCGACACGGTAGAATTGGCACTCACGGACAACGAGTGCCAGCGGAGGGAGTGGGATGGTCAGCGAACGCGGCCTGCAGGTGCTGCGCGCCATCGTGCAGGACTACGTCGACACCCACGAGCCGGTGGGCAGCAAGGCGATCGTCGAGCGCCACGCCTTCGGCGTCTCGGCCGCCACGATCCGCAACGACATGGCGCAGCTCGAAGACGAAGAGCTCATCGTCGCCCCGCACACGTCGTCCGGTCGTGTTCCCACAGACAAGGGCTACCGGGTCTTCGTCGACCACCTCGCGCAGCTTCGCCCGCTGACTCCGGCGCAGCGCTCGGCGATCGCGTCGTTCCTCGACGGCTCCGGCGACCTGGACGACCTGCTCACCCGCACCGTGCGGGCGCTCACGCAGCTGACCGGTCAGGTCGCGATCGTGCAGTACCCGTCGTTCGCGCGGGCGCACGTGTCGCACCTGGAGCTGGTCGACCTCGGCGGCGGTCGCGTGATCGTCATCGTCGTGACCGACATCGGCCGGGTGTCGCAGCGCATCGCGACGGTTCCGACCGACCTCGGCGACGAGGGCATGACGCGCGTCCGCGCACGGCTGGCGAGCATGCTCACCGGCACCAGTGTGCAATCTGGCGCGCAGGCCATCGCCGACCTGCTCGCGACGCCGCCCCAGCCCGCCCCCTTCGACCACGCCGTCCGCTCGATCGCGGTGGTCGTGGCCGAGGAGCTCGAGGAGTTCCGTCAGGATCGCCTCATGCTCGCCGGCAGCGCCACCCTCGCCCGACGCGAGCAGGACTTCCGCGGCAGCATCTATCCGCTCCTCGAGGCGATCGAGGAGCAGGTGACGCTCATCCGCCTCATGACCGAGATGGTCCCGGACGACCAGGGTCTGGCCGCGAGCATCGGCCGCGAGAACGAGCCGTTCGGGCTCGGCGAGGCATCCGTCATCACCGGCGACTACGACGCGACAGGATCGCGTGCGCGCATCGGCCTGCTCGGCCCCACCCGCATGGACTACCCCACGAACATGGCGGCCGTCCGCGCCGTCGCTCACTATCTGAGCCGGCTGCTCGAAGAAGACGAGAGCTCCCGCTGACGAACCCGACGCCGCCTCACCGCGGCACGAAAGGCGACTGTGGCTGACCACTACGACGTACTCGGCGTCTCGCGCGATGCAACCCCCGAGGAGATCAAGAAGGCGTACCGCCGTCTCGCGCGCGAGCTGCACCCCGACGTCAACCCCGGCGAGGAGGCATCGGAGCGCTTCAAGCTGGTGACCCACGCCTACGACGTGCTCAGCGACCCCGACCAGCGCGCCCGCTACGACATGGGCGGCGACAGCGGCCTGGGCGGAGCCGGCGGCTTCACCAACTTCGGCGACATCTTCGAGACGTTCTTCGGTGCCGGCGGCGGGGGCGGCGGTCGAGCCGGGCGCCCGCGGTCGCGCCGCGAACGCGGCCAGGACGCGCTCGTGCGCGTGACGCTCCAGCTGGGCGACGTGGTGTTCGGCGTGCATCGTGACATCGAAGTCGACACGGCGGTGCTCTGCGACACCTGCCAGGGCTCGTGCTGCCAGCCCGGCACGCAGCCGGCGACCTGCGACATCTGCCACGGCACCGGTCACGTGCAGCGCACCGTGCGCAGCCTCCTCGGCAACGTCGTCACCTCGCAGCCCTGCAACGTGTGCCAGGGCTACGGCACGACCATCCCGTTCCCCTGCACCACGTGCCAGGGCCAGGGACGCGTGCGCGCCCGTCGCACGGTCTCCCTCGACATCCCCGCCGGGGTCGAGACCGGGCTGCGCCTGCAGCTGCCGGGATCCGGCGAGGTCGGCCCCGCAGGCGGCCCGAACGGCGACCTGTACATCGAGGTCACGGTCGCGTCGCACGAGACCTTCAGCCGCGAGGGCGATGACCTGCTGGCCACCCTCGAGGTGTCGATGCCCGACGCCATCCTCGGCACCGAGACCACCATCGAATCCCTCGATGGTCCGGTGGACCTCGACGTGCGCCCCGGCGTGCAGTCCGGCGATGTGCTCACGATCAAGGGTCGCGGCATCACCCCGCTGCGCGGCGCGCAGCGTGGCGACCTCAGGGTGGCCGTTCACGTCGTGACCCCGACGCGCCTCGACGCCAAGGAGCGGGCCCTCATCGAGGACTTCGCCCGGCGCACGAAGTCGCCGAGCCCCCGGCTGGCGGAGTTCCACCAGGGTCTGTTCTCCAAGCTCCGCGACCGGTTCCGCGGCTGACGATGGCGCTGCACTTCGTCGACGAAGCGGCAGCCGGCGCCACGCCCGGCGACCGGGTGACCCTCACGGGGGCCGAGGCGCACCATGCCGCCGCCGTCCGCCGGGTGCGCGTCGGCGAGGGAGTCACCCTCGGCGACGGGCGCGGAACCTGGCTCAGCGGCGTCTGCGCGTCGGTCGCGCCCCGCGAGGTCGTCGTCGAGGTCACCGAGCGCGAGGTCGTGCCCCCGCCGGCCCGCCGCGTCGTGCTCGTGCAGGCCCTCGCGAAAGGCGACCGTGACGAGCTCGCCGTGCAGGCCGCGACCGAACTCGGCGTCGACGAGGTGATCCCCTGGCAGGCGGCCCGCAGCGTGTCGCGCTGGGACGCCGCGAAGGCCGAGAAGGGACGCGCGCGCTGGGCGACCATCGCCCGCGAGGCCGGCAAGCAGGCCCACCGGGCCTGGCTGCCGGACGTCGCCCCCGTCGTGACCACCCGTCAGCTGACGCAGATGGCCGAGACGGCGCAGATGCTGGTGCTCGAGCCCACGGCATCCGTCGCCCTGACGGCCCTTGCCGCCACCGACGACGCTCGCGACCTCGTGCTGGTCGTGGGGCCCGAGGGCGGCATCGCCCCCGAAGAGCTGCAGGCGCTGGATGCCGCCGGCGCGGTGCAGGTGCGCCTGGGGGCGACGGTGCTGCGCACCTCGACCGCAGGACCGGCAGCCCTCGCGCTCGTCAACGCGTCGCTCGGCCGCTGGTGACGGCGAGGCCGCGCGAGCCCCGGCAAGGCGCAGTGACCGGGGCGCTCGGTAGACTGGACCGCATGACTGAACCGAGCGTGTTCACCCGCATCCTCAACGGCGAGATCCCCTCCGACATCGTCGCCGAGACCGAGAACGCGTTCGCCATCCGCGACATCGCACCACAGGCGCCGGTGCACCTGCTCGTCATCCCCAAGACGCAGGAGTATCGCAACGTGGCCGAGCTCGCCGCCGGCGACCCCGCGCTGCTCGCCGAGCTGGTGGGGCTTGCCTCGAGCCTCGCGGCCGAGCACGGTGAGGGTGATTTCCGTCTGGTGTTCAACACCGGCCCGAGTGCCGGTCAGACCGTTTTCCACGTGCACGCGCACGTGCTCGCCGGTGGCTTGGAGGAGTCGAGTGTCGGAAGCTGACGCAGGGGAGCCCTCGGGCGCCGGCACGGTCGACCGCATCTGGGTCGACGGCGTGGCGATGGTGCAGCTGCTGGGGCCGCAGGATCGCCTGCTGCGGGTGGTCGAGCGCGAGCATCCCGACGTGGACGTGCACGTGCGCGGGAACGAGATCACACTGTCGGGGGATGCCACGGCGGTCGCCGCCGCGCGCGAGCTCGTCGACGAGCTCATCGTGATGGCGCGCGCCGGTCAGGGTCTCGACGCGACCGACGTGGCGAGTTCGAGTCGCATGCTGCGCAGCGACGGACCCCGCCCGTCGGAAGTGATGGGCGAGGCCATCCTGACGTCGCGGGGCAAGGTCATCCGCCCGAAGACCGCCGGGCAGAAGGCGTACGTCGACGCGATCGACGAGAACACGATCGTCTTCGGCATCGGTCCGGCCGGCACCGGCAAGACCTACCTCGCGATGGCCAAGGCCGTGCAGGCGCTGCAGCGCAAAGAGGTGAACCGCATCATCCTCACCCGTCCGGCCGTCGAGGCGGGGGAGCGGCTGGGCTTTCTCCCCGGTTCGCTGACCGACAAGATCGACCCCTACCTGCGCCCGCTGTACGACGCGCTCAACGAGATGCTCGACCCCGAGCTCGTGCCGAAGCTGATGGCCAGCGGCACCATCGAGGTCGCACCGCTGGCGTACATGCGCGGGCGCACGCTGAACGACTCCTTCGTCGTGCTCGACGAGGCGCAGAACACCACGCCCGAGCAGATGAAGATGTTCCTCACGCGCCTGGGCTTCGGCACCCGCATGGTGGTCACCGGCGACATCACCCAGGTCGACCTGCCGCAGGGCACCTCCGGGCTGCGCCTGGTCACCCGCGTGCTGAAGGACATCGACGACATCCACTTCGCCCAGCTCACCAGCGACGACGTGGTGCGGCACACCCTCGTCGGGCGCATCGTCGACGCCTACAGCGTCTACGACGAGCAGCGCCTCGCCCACCGGCGCGAGCGGGACGAGGCATCCGAATTCGCCAACCGCGCCGAACGGCGCGGTGCGTCGCGCGCTGCCGGGCCGCGCGACCACATCCCCAAACGAGGACGCTCATGACCATCGAGATCAACAACGAGTCGGGAGTGCCGGTCGATGAGACCGTGCTGCTGCGCCTCATGGAGCACAACCTCGCGGGCCTCAACGTCAGCCCCGACGCCGACGTGGCGATTCTGCTCGTCGATGAGGGCGCCATGGAGGCGCTGCACGTGCAGTGGATGGACGAGCCCGGGCCGACCGATGTGCTGAGCTTCCCGATGGACGAGCTGCGCCCCGGAACAGAAGACATGCCCACACCAGCAGGTCTGCTGGGCGACATCGTGCTCTGCCCGCAGGTGGCCGAGGCCCAGGCGCTGGCGGCGCGCCACTCCACGCTCGACGAACTCGTGATGCTCACCACGCACGGTCTGCTTCACCTCCTCGGCTTCGACCACGCCGAGCCCGAGGAGGAACGGGAGATGTTCGGGCTGCAGAAGCAGCTCATCCTCGACTTCGCCGCGGCTGAGCGGCGACGTCCGCGCGCATGACCGAGCTGCTCCTGCTGCTCGCCGCCGTCCTGCTGGTGGCGCTCGGTGGTCTGATGGCGGCGCTCGACGCAGCCTTGGCGGTGACCGGACGCGCAGGTCTCACCGAACTCGCCGCAACCGCCCGCTCGCGCGCGGCGCTGACGAAGATCGCAGATGACCCCGAAGCACACGGCAACGCGGTGGTGTTCATCCGCATCCTCGCCGAGACCACCGCCGCGGTGCTGGTCACCGTCGCCTTCATGCTGGCATTCGACAACATCTGGTGGGCGATGCTGGCTGCAGCGCTGCTCATGACGGTGGTGTCCTTCGTGCTGGTGGGCGCCAGCCCGCGCTCCGCCGGACGTCAGCACGCGGCCGGACTGCTGCGCACCGCCGCACCGATCGTGCGTGGCGCCCGCATCGTGCTGGGACCGCTGGCCCACCTGCTCGTCATCCTCGGCAACCGGTTCACCCCGGGGGTGTCGCGCAACGCGACCTTCGCCTCGGAGGAGCAGCTGCTCAGCATGGTCGATGAGGCCGCCTCGCAGGACCTCATCGAAGAGGATGACCGCGAGCTCATCCACTCGGTGTTCGACTTCACCGACACGTTCGTGCGCGCCGTGATGGTGCCCCGCACCGACATGGTCTCGGTCGATGCCGCAGCCACCACCCACGAGGCGATGAAGCTCTTCCTCGACCGGGGTGTCTCACGCCTCCCGGTGGTCGACGACGACGCCGACGACGTCGTCGGGGTGCTGTATCTGAAGGACCTGGTGCAGTTCGCCTTCCGCGACGAGAGCGCCTGGCGCAACGCCCCCGTCAGCCGCATCGCCCGCAAGGCGGTCTTCGTGCCGGAGTCGATGAAGGCCGAGACGCTGCTGCAGCAGATGAAACGCGACGCGGTGCACGTGTGCCTCGTCGTGGACGAGTATGGCGGGGTGTCCGGCTTGGTGACCCTCGAGGACCTCATCGAGGAGCTCGTCGGCGAGATCGCCGACGAGTACGACGCGCGCGTCGCCGAGGTGGTGGACCTGGGCGACGGCCACTTCCGCGTCAGCGCGCGCCTGGGCCTGGACGAGGTGGGCGAGCTGTTCGGCATCGAGCTCGAAGACGACGAGGTGGACTCGATCGGCGGTCTGCTGGGCAAGGCCCTCGGCCGCGTGCCGATGCCCGGCGCGACCGCCGAGGCGCAGGGGCTCGTGCTCACCGGCGGCGCCTCGCGCGGGCGGGGACGAGGGCTCGCGACCGTGTTCGTGGAGCGGGCCGAACCGCTCGAGAACGGCGACGACAACGCCGCGCGCGGTCCGCGCACCGGGCAGATCGCCCGCCCGCGCACCGGTGAGGTGCGGATCAACCGCCGCGGCGAGGCCGAAGCCGCGCAGTCCTCCTAGCGCGCGACGCGACCCGTAGCGGAGCGGCCTGGAGCCCGCCTAATGTTGCGCTACCGGACCAGCCGGACACCGCGACATCGGAGGTCGTCACATGTGCACAGGCGCGAACTACACGACGAAAGACCACTACTTCGGGCGTAATCTCGACCTCGAATTCTCGTACCACGAGACGGTCACGATCACCCCGCGGAACTTCCCGTTCGAGTTCCGCAAGGTGCCGACGCTCGCGACGCACCACGCCATCATCGGCATGGCGAACATCGCCGACGGCTACCCGCTGTACTACGACGCGACGAACGAGAAGGGCCTCAGCATGGCGGGGCTCAACTTCCCGGGGAACGCCGACTACAAGCAGGAGGACCCGGCGAAGACGAACGTCGGGTCGTTCGAGTTCATCCCGTGGGTGCTCGCGCAGTTCGAGACCGTCGCCGAGGTGCGGGCCGCGCTCGCGGACGTGGTCGTGACGGATGCCGCGTTCAGCGCCGAGTTCCCGCCGTCGCCCCTGCACTGGATCATCTCCGACAGGGACGGCTCGATCACGGTGGAGAGCGTGAAGGAGGGGCTGAGGGTGTACGACAACCCCTTCGGAGTGATGACCAACAACCCGACCTTCGACATCCAGTCGTTCAACCTCAACAACTTCATGCACCTGTCGAAGAACCCGCCGGAGAACAACTTCGCCCCTGAGGTGGACTTCGACGTCTACAGCCGCGGGATGGGGGCGATCGGCCTGCCCGGTGACCTGTCGTCGGCATCCCGTTTCGTGAAGGCCGTCTTCACGAAGATGAACTCGGTGTCGGGGGATTCCGAATCGGAATCGATCAGCCAGTTCTTCCAGATCCTCGGATCCGTCGCGCAGCAGCGCGGCCTGGTGGAGGTGGAGCCGGGCAAGTTCGAGATCACGATCTACTCGTCGTGCTGCAACACCGACAAGGGCATCTACTACTACACGACCTATGAGAACAGCCAGGTGACCGGCGTCGACATGCACAAGGAGGATCTCGACGCAACTACACTGGTGGATTACCCCCTGGTCAAGGGGCAGCAGATCCATATGCAGAATTGAGAGTTTCGCATCGACGAGAACGTCCACCGCTCCGGCTTCGTCACCTTCGTGGGACGCCCCAACGTGGGGAAGTCGACCCTCACCAACGCCCTTGTCGGCGAGAAGGTCGCGATCACCAGCGATAAGCCGCAGACGACGCGGCGCGCGATCCGCGGCATCCTGAACCGCCCCGGCGGTCAGCTCGTGATCGTCGACACCCCCGGCATCCATCGTCCTCGGACGCTGCTGGGCGAGCGTCTCAACGATCTCGTCGAGCAGGTGCTCGGCGACGTGGACGTCATCGCCTTCTGCGTGCCCGCCAACGAGAAGGTCGGCCCGGGCGACCGGCGGATCGCCGAGTCGCTCTCCAACTACCCGCGCGCCAAGAAGGTCGCGCTCGTGACCAAGACCGACGCCGGCGGCCGCGAGCAGATCGCCGAACGGCTCATCGAGGTCGACGCGCTGCGCGAGGACTGGCACGCCGTCATCCCGATCTCCGCCCTCACCCACGACCAGCTGGACGTGCTCTCCGACGAGCTGCTCTCGCTCATGCCGGTGGGGCCTGCGCTCTACGAAGACGGTGTGGTCACCGACGAGTCCGTCGAGGACCGCATCGCCGAGATCATCCGCGAAGCGGCCCTCGAGGGCGTCAGGGACGAACTGCCGCACTCCATCGCCGTGACCGTCGACGACATCGCCCAGCGCGAAGACAGCGATCTCACCGACATCTTCGCCAGCATCGTGGTGGAGCGGGACAGCCAGAAGGCGATCATCATCGGTCACCGCGGGTCGCGACTGAGCGATGTGGGCGCGCGTGCCCGGGCGCAGATCGAACCGCTGATCGGCACCCGGGTGTTCCTCAAGCTGCACGTTCGTGTCGCCAAGGAGTGGCAGCGGGACCCGAAGCAGCTGGGCCGCCTCGGGTTCTGACCCGAGCCGGCTACGCCTCGACCTCCTGCAGCGCGGATCGCACGACCACGACGCCGTCACCGAACTCGTCGTCGGCGGCATCCTGCAGCGTGCCGTCATCCCAGACGACGTGCACCTCCACGTGGTCGGGGTCGATGTGCGTCGAGATGGTGCGCGTTCCGATCCGGTCGACGATCTGCTGCCACACGTCGGTCAGTCGCTTCCGCTCGGCGTCGTCGGTGACGGTGGCCTCGGGCGCAGGCTCCTGGTGAGCCGCGGGCATCGGGGACTGCGTGACCCTGATGCGCTCTCCGTCGTACCTGCCCTGCACCGTGTACGTGCCCCAGATGGCATCCGCCGTCCCCGCACTGATCAGGCCGTCCCAGTTCCACCCCTCCAGTGGCGTTCCGCTGCACTGCGGGGGAGCGGCGTCGGCGACAGCGCCCAGGCAGAGCACCACCACACCGTTGGCATCGAGCACCGTTCCCTCGGCGATGATCTCGCCCTGCGGCGGCTCGGGCCACACCGCGCCCAGCGGCGCCGCCATCGCGTCGGGCGCCGAGGGATCCGGCGACGGTGACGATGACGCAGGGCCAGGGGTGGCGGTACCGGAGGTCTCGGGCGCGCACGCCGTGCACAGTGCGACGGATGCCACGACGATCCCGAGAGCGCTGAGCATTCTGCTGGCTGTCGTTGTCTTCATCACCCGAGCCTGGTGGCAAACTGGCGCCCAGCGCGCCAGTGACACGGCATCCTGCTACCATCGACCCATGCGCGCGGGCACGCTTCTCCTCCTTAGCAGCCGCGGCGAGTCCTCGTTCTAGGGCCTTCTCGTCGCGGAGCTTTCGGTCGGCCCTTTCAGCCTTGAGCCCGCCTCCCCGGCGAGAGAAGAAGCGATCACCATGGACAACACCCAGAAGCCGTCCGGCATGCCGATCCACAAATACCGCGCGTACCAGGACCAGTTCCGCGTCGACCTGCCCGACCGCACGTGGCCGGGCAACCGCATCACGACCGCACCGCGCTGGTGCGCCGTCGACCTGCGTGACGGCAACCAGGCCCTCATCGACCCGATGAGCCCCGAGCGCAAGCGCATCATGTTCGAGCTGCTCGTCGGCATGGGCTACAAGGAGATCGAGGTCGGGTTTCCGTCGGCGAGCCAGACCGACTTCGACTTCGTGCGCCAGCTGATCGACGACGGTCTCATTCCCGACGACGTCACCATCCAGGTGCTGACGCAGGCGCGCGAGCACCTCATCGAGCGCACGTACGAGGCGATCGCCGGCGCGAAGCGCGCGATCGTGCACCTGTACAACTCCACGAGCGTGCTGCAGCGCGAGGTCGTCTTCCGCACCGACAAGCAGGGCATCATCGACATCGCCCTCGAGGGTGCGCGTCTGTGCCGCGAGTTCGAGAAGCGCATCCCCGAGACGCAGGTGTTCTACGAGTACTCGCCCGAGAGCTACACCGGCACCGAGCTCGAGTTCGCCGTCGACATCTGCAACCAGGTGATCGAGATCTTCGAGCCCACCCCCGAGCGCAAGGTCATCATCAACCTGCCGGCGACGGTCGAGATGGCGACCCCCAACGTCTACGCCGATTCGATCGAGTGGATGAGCCGGCGTCTGGCGCACCGCGAGAACGTGATCCTGTCGCTGCACCCGCACAACGATCGCGGCACCGCGATCGCGGCAGCGGAGCTCGGCTACATGGCCGGCGCCGACCGCATCGAGGGATGCCTGTTCGGCAATGGTGAGCGCACCGGCAACGTCGACCTCGTCGCCCTGGGCATCAACCTGCTCACGCAGGGCATCGACCCGCAGATCGACTTCGGCGACATCGACCAGGTCAAGCGCACCGCGGAGTACTGCAACCAGCTGCCCGTTCCCGAGCGCAGCCCGTGGGCGGGCGACCTCGTCTTCACCGCCTTCAGCGGGTCGCACCAGGACGCGATCAAGAAGGGCTTCGAGGCGATGGAAGCCCGCGCCGCGGCATCCGGGGTCTCGGTGGACGAGATCGAATGGGCCGTCCCCTACCTGCCGATCGACCCGAAGGACCTGGGGCGCTCGTACGAGGCGGTCATCCGGGTCAACTCGCAGTCGGGCAAGGGCGGCGTCGCCTATCTGCTGCGCACCGACCACGCGCTCGACCTGCCCCGCAAGCTGCAGATCGAGTTCTCGGGCGTCGTCCAGGCGAAGACCGATGCCGAGGGCGGCGAGGTGACGAGTGAGCAGATCTGGGACATCTTCACCGACGAGTACCTGCCGGCACCGTCCGACGACGCCAAGTGGGGCCGCTTCGAGCTGCTCGCCACCCGGACCCAGAGCGACATGTCCGGCGATGTCACCCTCGATGTGACGCTGCGCGACGGCGACGCCCGAGAGGACCTCACCGGCACCGGCAACGGCCCCATCGCGGCGTTCCTGTCGGTGCTGGGCGCGCGGGGCTTCGACATCTCGCTGTACGACTACGTCGAGCACACGCTCAGCGCGGGCGGCGATGCGCAGGCGGCAGCCTACGTCGAGCTGCAGGTCGACGGTGAGCGGCTGTGGGGCGTCGGCATCGACGGCGACATCTCGACCGCGAGCCTCAAGGCGATCGTCTCGTGCGTCAACCGCGCGATCCGCACCCGCACCCGCGATGCCGAGCTGACCGCCGTGTGACCCGCCGCGGTCCCTTCGGGCCGTGAGACGAATGCTGGCGGCCGAGACCGTGGGTATCACCCGCCGTCTCGGCCGTCGGTTTTCGTCTCAGCGCTGAGGGCGGGGGCGGGGGCGGGGGCGCCGCAGCCAGGCGCGGCGGGGCGGATCCGCCGTGACGATCGGGATCGCGCTCGTCTCGACCGCCACCTTGCGGCGATGCAGGCGCCGCTGCTCGGGCAGCGAGATGTCGAAGATCACCGCGAGCAGACGGATCACCGCGGTCACGATGACGCTCGTCACCGCCGCGGCGCCGAGGGGCACGCCCGCTGCATCCAGTCCGGCGAGGACGAAGCATCCGGCCCCGGCGGCGACGGCGTAGAGCGACCCGACGTGCATGATGGCGACCGGCAGCCCCATGATGACATCGCGCAGGATGCCGCCGCCCACCGCCGAGCACACGCCGATGAACACCGCCGGCACAACCGGCAGGCCCAGCGCCAGCGCCTTGCTGGTGCCGAACGCGCCGAAAAGCCCGATGACCACTGCGTCGAGCGCGATGATGAGCCGATTCAGCCGCTGGAACACGCCGGCCAGCAGCATGCCGACGAGCGAGGCTGCGACCGCGGTGATCAGGTACCAGTTGGTCTGCAGCGTGACGGGGGTCGAGTTCAGCAGCAGATCGCGGATGAGGCCGCCGCCCATACCCATGACGATGCCGATGATGGCGACGCCGAGCAGGTCCAGCCGGCGCCCCGTGAATCCCGACGCGAACAGCGCGCCCTGCACGCCGCCCAATCCGACTGCGAGGAGGTCCGCCCACAGCGGAATGGCGAAGGTGGTTTCGGGCACGCGTTCATTGTGTCCGTCGCCGCGCCGCAACGCGAGAGCGCCCCGCCGGTCGATAATGGAGGGGTGCCCACCTATCGCGACGAAGTCGTGGTTCTGCGCACCCACAAACTGGGTGAAGCCGACCGAATCGTGACGATGCTCAGTCGCCGCCACGGCAAGCTGCGCGCCGTCGCGAAAGGCGTGCGCCGCACCTCGTCGCGGTTCGGGTCGCGGCTCGAGCCGTTCATGGTCGCCGATGTGCAGCTGTACCAGGGCCGGTCCCTCGACATCGTGCAGCAGGCCGAGTCCCTCGGCTCCTACGGTGCGCAGATCGCCGCCGATTACGACCGCTACACCGCCGCCAGCGCCATGGTCGAGACCGCCGACCGACTGAACGAGGCCGAGACCACCTCGCAGCAGTACCTGCTGCTCGTCGGCGGCTTGCGGGCGCTGTCGCGCGCCGAGCACGCGTCGCGTGCGGTGCTGGACTCGTACCTGCTGCGCGCCATGGCGCTCTCGGGCTGGGCACCCAACCTGCACGACTGCGCCCGGTGCGGTGCGAAGGGCCCGCACGAGTGGTTCGTCGCGCAGCTGGGCGGCATGGTGTGCGCGGCCTGCGCACCGGCCGGGTCGGCCCGCGTGCACCCCGACACGGGCGCGCACCTGCGCGCGCTGCTGGCGGGGGAGTGGGATGTCGTCGACGGCTCCAGCGACGGCGCCTCGGGTGCGGCGTCGGGACTCGTGGCCGCCTACGCGCAATGGCATCTGGAGCGCGGCATCCGCTCGCTTTCGCACGTGGCCACGGCCCAGACCCCGAGAGCGGGAGCAGCACGGTGACGCCCAAGCCCTACACGCACCGCGATGCGGTGCCGTACCGCCCCCTGGACTGGACGGGACAGTACCCGCCCGATTTCCCGAAGAAGGGCGTGCCGCAGCACATCGCGGTGGTCATGGACGGCAACGGCCGCTGGGCGAACCGGCGCGGCCTCACACGCATCGAGGGCCACAAGGCCGGCGAAGAGGTGCTGCTCGACGTCGTCGCCGGCGCCATCCAGGCAGGCGTCAAGAACCTCTCGGTGTACGCGTTCTCCACCGAGAACTGGGCGCGCTCACCCGAGGAAGTGCGTTTTCTCATGGGCTACAACCGAGACGTGCTGCACCGCCGGCGCGACCAGCTCAATGAGTGGGGCGTGCGCGTGCGATGGGCGGGCCGCAAGCCGCGACTGTGGGGATCGGTCATCAAGGAGCTGCAGTACGCCGAGCAGCTGACGGCGGGCAATGACGTGCTCACTCTCACGATGTGCGTGAACTACGGCGGCAGGGTCGAGATCGTCGATGCCGTCCGCGCCATCGCGGATGATGTCGCAGCGGGACGGGTGAAGCCCGCTGCGGTGAGCGAGAAGCTCATCCGTCGCCACCTGTATGTCCCCGACATGCCCGACGTCGACCTCTTCCTGCGCTCCAGTGGCGAGCAGCGCACGTCGAACTTCCTGCTGTGGCAGGCCGCGTACGCCGAGATGGTGTTCCTCGACACCCTGTGGCCTGATTTCTCACGCACCGAGCTCTGGCGGGCGATCGGCATCTATCTCGATCGCGACCGCCGGTTCGGCGGCGCCGTCGACGCGCCGAACGTATGAACGCGCGGGAATAGACCGCCGCTCGGCCCCGTTGGCTTCGGGTATGACGGATGCCATCAAGATCGACGTATGGAGTGACATCGCCTGCCCGTGGTGCTACATCGGCAAGCGCAACCTCGAGAGCGGGCTCGCCGCGGCATCCGCCGACGCCGACGCGCCCGTCGTCGAGGTGACGTACCACTCGTACGAGCTCTCGCCCGACACCCCCGTCGACTTCGACGGCGACGAGATCGAGTTCCTCTCCGGCCACAAAGGCATGCCGCGCGAGCAGGTGCAGCAGATGCTCGAGCGCGTCACCGGCGTCGCCGCCGAGGCGGGGCTGCAGTACCGGTTCGATCTGCTGAAGCACACCAACACCGTCAAGGCGCACGAGCTGCTGCACTTCGCCAAGGCCCAGGGTCGCCAGCACGAGATGGCCGAGCGTCTCATGGCTGCCTACTTCACCGAGGGTCGTCACGTCGGCCGCATCGATGACCTCGTGCAACTGGCTGCCGACGCCGGTCTCGACGTCGAGGCCGCGCGCGCCGCGCTCGAGAGTGCCCATTACCTCCCCGACGTCCGTGCCGACCAGGCGCAGGCGCAGGCCTACGGCATCACCGGTGTGCCGTTCTTCGTCATCGACGGCAAGTACGGGGTGAGCGGCGCACAGCCGGCCGAGGCGTTCACCCAGATCGCGCGTCAGGTGTGGGCCGAGCGCAGCGCCGAGCCCGAGCCCGACGCTGTGCCCGCCGCCTGAGACCGACGACGAAGGGCCTCGCCGCTGCTGCGGCGAGGCCCTTCGTATGTCCTGACGCGAGAGGCCACGAGCCGCCGGCCGCGCCTGCGTGCTCAGCGCGCCAGCGCGCCTTCGATCGCGGCGATGACCTCGGGGGCGTCGGGCTTGGTCTGCGGGCGGAACCGGTGCACGGTGCCGTCGGGGGCGACCAGGAACTTCTCGAAGTTCCACATGACCGGTCCCTTCGCCCCTTCGACGTTGCGGGCCTTCTTCAGCGCTTTGTACAACGGCGCCGCGTGACGCCCGTTGACATGGATCTTCTCCTCGACGGGGAACGTCACACCCCACGTGGTGGAGCAGTACTCGAGGATCTCCTCCATCGAGCCCGGCTCCTGGCCCATGAACTGGTTGCTCGGGAACCCGACCACCGTCAGCCCCCGGTCGCCGTAGGTGCGCTGCAGTTCCTCGAGCTGCTCGTACTGCGGCGCCAGGCCGCACTTCGAAGCGACGTTCACCACGAGGAAGGGTCCGTCGCCCAGATCGGAGAGGGTCTTCTCGTCGCCGTCAGCGGTCCGGAAGGGGATCTGACGGATGTCCACAGTCTGCTCGTCGGCCATGCTGTCCACGATAGGCCCGGGTACGCCGCCGAGGGCATGCGCATCTGGGAGAATGGTAGGGATGTCTTCCACCGTCGCACCCGCACCCCCGCTGCGCATCGGGCCGATCACGCTCGACGCGCCCGTCGTGCTGGCACCCATGGCGGGAATCACCAACACCGCGTTCCGAAGGCTCTGCCGTGAGTACGGCGCCGGGCTCTACGTCAGCGAGATGATCACCAGCCGAGCGCTGGTCGAGCGCAACGCCACCACCATGCGCCTGATCCGCCACCACGAGTCCGAGACGCCGCGCTCGATCCAGCTGTACGGCGTGGATCCGGCCACGGTCGAATCAGCCGTGCGCATCATCGTCGATGAGGGCCACGCCGACCACATCGACCTCAACTTCGGCTGCCCGGTGCCCAAGGTCACCCGAAGGGGCGGGGGAGCGGCGCTTCCATGGAAGCTGGGGCTCTTCCGCGACATCGTCACCCGCGCCGCCCGTGCCGCCGGCGACATCCCGCTGACGGTGAAGATGCGCAAGGGCATCGACCGCGATCACCTCACCTACCTCGAGGCGGGACGCATCGCCGAGGATGCGGGCGTGGCCGCCGTCGCCCTGCACGCCCGCACGGCCGCGGAGTTCTACTCGGGGCACGCGGACTGGGACGCCATCGCGCGTCTCAAGGAGACCGTGACGAGCGTTCCCGTGCTCGGCAACGGCGACATCTGGTCGGCCGAAGATGCCGTGCGCATGATGAGCGAGACCGGCTGCGACGGCGTCGTGGTGGGTCGCGGCTGCCTGGGGCGTCCGTGGCTCTTCGGGGATCTGACGCGCGCGTTCGCCCCGGAGTCCGCGCCTGCACCCGCGGTGGACGCCACCCTCGGCTTCGTGGCGGCGGCCTTCCGCCGGCACGCCGAACTGCTCGTGGAGTTCTTCGAGAGCGAAGACCGCGGATGCCGCGACATCCGCAAGCACGCGGCGTGGTACTTCAAGGGCTACCCCGTCGGCGGCGACACCCGCGCGCGGCTTGCGACGGTGTCGAGCCTGGCCGAGATCGACGAGGTGCTCGCGACTCTCGACCTCGGCGCGCCGTACCCGGGCACCGCCGCCGAAGGGCAGCGCGGCCGCGCCGGCCACCCCAAGCGCCCTGCCCTGCCCGACGGCTGGCTCGCCTCGCGCGACCTCGCCGCCGACGCCGGTGCCCTCCTCGCAGAAGCGGAGATCGACAACAGTGGCGGGTGAACGGGCCAGCGGCGTCGGCGTCTCGACCGGGCGCCCCGACGGATACGACGACGACGACGCGGCGCGGCTCCACCCCGAGCGACACCGCTCGCAGCGCGACAGCTTCGCACGCGACCGCGCGCGGGTGCTGCACTCCGCCGCGCTGCGACGACTGGCATCCAAGACCCAGGTGCTGAGCCCGGCGAGCCCGTACGACTTCGCCCGCAACCGGCTGACGCACTCGCTCGAGGTCGCGCAGGTGGGCAGGGAGCTGGCGAACGCGCTGCAGCTCTCGCCCGACGTCGTCGACACCGCCTGCCTCAGCCACGACATCGGGCATCCGCCGTTCGGCCACAACGGCGAGCGAGCGCTGAACGACTGGGCCGCCGACATCGGCGGCTTCGAGGGGAACGCGCAGACCCTGCGCATCCTGTCGCGGCTGGAGCCCAAGGTCGTCGACGACGACGGGGCAAGCTTCGGTCTCAACCTCACCCGGGCGAGCCTCGACGCGACCTGCAAGTACCCCTGGACGGCCGAGCACCCCGTGCCCGACCCCGGCGGCCGGCTGAAGTTCGGCGTGTACCCGGAAGACGAGGCGGTGTTCCGCTGGATGCGCGCGGGCGCGCCCGGCCGCGTGCGGTGCATCGAGGCCGAGGTCATGGACCTCTCCGACGACATCGCGTACTCGGTGCACGACTTCGAGGACGCGATCGTGAACGGCTACCTCGACCCGCAGCGCCTGTCGGACCCCCGCGAGCACGAGGCGATCCTCAGCGCCATCCAGACGTGGGTCGGCTACGACTTCGCCCGCGACGAGCTCGACGACGCGCTGTTCCGTCTCATGCGGATGCCGGAGTGGATCACCACCTTCGACGGCTCGCGCGCCGCGCACGCGCGACTGAAGAACCTCACCTCCGACCTCATCGGCCGCTTCGCCCGAGCTGCCACGTCGGCCACCCGCGAACACTTCGAGACCCCGGTGCTCACGCGCTACCGCGGCCGGGTCATCGTGCCGCGGGTGATCGAGGCCGAGATGGCCGTGCTCAAGGGCATCATCGGCGCGTTCGTCGTGTCGATCGAGGGCCGCAAGGGCCTCTACAAGGAGCAGCGCCGCCTGCTCAAGCGCCTGGCGACGGCCCTGTGGGAGCGGCCCGAGCACCTGGATCAGCTGCACGCCGAGGACTTCGCGCGCGCCGAGACGGATGCCGAGCGTCGCCGCGCCGTGGTCGACCAGGTCGCCACGCTCACCGACCGCTTCGCGATCACCTGGCACTCGCGCCTGGTGGAGCCGGTCGATCTGGCGAGCCTCGGCATCTGGGCGCCGGGAAGCCGGGTCATCGCCTCGGACGCCTACGCGCTGCCCGAGCCCCTCGAGGGGCTCTGATGGCCGGGCGCATCCGTCAGGCGGACGTCGACGAGGTGAAGGCCCGCACCAACATCGCCGACATCATCGGTGAGCGCGTCGCCCTGAAACCCGCCGGCGTCGGGTCGCTCAAAGGGCTCTGCCCCTTCCACGACGAACGCAGCCCCAGTTTCAACGTGCGCTCGCAGGCCGGCTTCTACCACTGCTTCGGCTGCGGGGAATCGGGCGACGTCTACACCTTCCTGCGACAGATGGACCACGTCTCGTTCACCGAGGCGGTGGAGCGGCTGGCCGGCCGGCTGGGCTACGCGCTGCACTACGAGGACGGCGCGGCGGCCCCCGAGACCTCGGGCAGGTCGCGGCTGTACGCCGCCAACGCGGCCGCAGCGGAGTGGTTCCGCTCGCAGCTGTCGATCCCCGAGGCCGAGGCCGCGCGCAGCTTTCTGGGCGGGCGGGGGTTCGACGCCAACGCGGCCGCGCACTTCGGGGTCGGCTACGCGCCCAAGGGCTGGTCGCACCTGCGCGACGCGCTGAAGTCGAAAGGCTTCAGCGACGACGAGCAGGTCGCAGCGGGCCTGCTCTCGCAGGGGCAGCGCGGGGTGTACGACCGATTCCGGGGCCGGCTGGTCTGGCCGATCCGCGACGTCACGGGGCAGGTCATCGGCTTCGGTGCCCGCAAGCTCTTCGACGACGACCAGGGCCCGAAGTACCTCAACACCCCCGAGACGACGATCTACAAGAAGTCGCAGGTGCTCTACGGCCTCGATCTCGCGAAGCGGGACATCTCCCGTCAGCACCGTGTCGTGGTCGTCGAGGGGTACACCGACGTCATGGCCTGCCACCTCGCCGGCGTCACCACGGCGATCGCCACCTGCGGCACCGCGTTCGGCTCCGAGCACATCACGGTGCTCCGCCGGGTGATGGGCGACAGTGACGTCTCGGGCGAGGTCGTCTTCACCTTCGACCCCGACGCCGCCGGTCAGAAGGCGGCTCTGCGCGCGTTCTCGGAGGAGAAGCGCTTCGCCGCGCAGACCTACGTCGCCGTGGCGCCCGGGGGACTGGACCCGTGCGACCTGCGCGTGCAGCGCGGCGACGGTGCCGTGCGCGCCCTGCTCGAGGCCAAGTCGCCGATGTTCGAGTTCGTCATCGAGCAGCGCCTCGCCGGGTTCGACCTCGCCACGGTCGAGGGCCGCGTCGGGGCGCTCCGCGCGGCCGCACCCATCGTCGCCGACATCCGCGACCCTTCGCTGCGCCCGGGCTACACCCGCGTGCTCGCCCGCAAGCTGGGGCTCGACCTCGGCGAGGTGACGCCCGCGGTCGAACGTGCCGCACGGAACGGCGGTGAGCGGCATCCGTCGAAGAACGCCGCGCCTGCCACGTCGACGAACCCGGCGGCAGCCGACGCCGGCGAGACGCCGGTGCAGCGGGTGACGCTGGCATCCCTCCCTCGCACGGCCGACGTGGCGCTGGAGCGCGACGCGATCATGGGCGTGCTGCAGTACGGTCACGCGGTGGATGCCGCCATCCTCGACCCCGCCCTGGCGCTGCCGTTCCAGCATCCCGCGCTCGAGGCCGTGCGGCGCGCGGTCGTGGAGCAGCCCGATCGCACCCGCATCGGCTGGGCCGCGGCGGCTGTCGAGGCGGTGCGCGAGCCCTACCGCTCCCTGGCCGCGGAGCTGCTCACAGCCGACTTCCCGGCGCGCACCGAGGCCGGTGCCCTGGCCTCGACCGCCGACCTCGCGCGTCGCCTGCGGCTGAGGGTCATCGAGCGTGAGAAGAGCGAGCTTCTGCGGCACATCCAGCGCGTCGACGTGGACTCCGACGGGGGGCGCGCGGTGCGCATCCGGCTGCGGGAGCTCGACGTCGAGCGCGCCCGGCTGAGCGCCGAGTAGCCCGTGCGCGCCTGACGGGGCAGGATGGGAGCATGACCCCGAGCAGCGGCGACGAGTTCTCTGTGCGGTGCGACGACCTCTCCATCGCCCACACCGGGTCGGTGCAGCGGGTGGTGGACGGCGTCACGTTCACCCTCCCTCGCGGCGGGACGCTCGCCATCATGGGACCCACCGGGTCCGGAAAATCGAGCCTCGCGGCGGTCCTCGCCGGGCAAGGTGGGCCGGCGTTGTCGCTCGCGGGCGGCAAGGCCGTCGTCGAAGGCGTGCGGGTCGGGCGCCGAGGCCGCGCCCATCGCCTGCACACCTATCTCACCGGCTACCTCCCGCAGCGTGCCGGCGCCGACCTGCCGGCACGCTCGACCGTCGCAGAGGTGGTGGGGGAGCCCGTCACCAGCCGCGACCGGCGTGTGAACCAGCGAGCGCTGGCCGTGCGCGTCGCGGCTCTGCTCGATGAGCTTCACCTGCCCCTCGGCGCCGCGCTGAAGTACCCCTACGAACTGAGCGCCGGCATGCGTCAGCGCGTCGCGCTGGCCCGTGCGCTGATGCTGCGGCCACGCCTGCTCGTCGCCGACGAGCCGTACGCGAACCTCGACATCGAAGTGCGGCGGGCAGCGCGCGACGCGATCCTGCGTCGCCGCGAGGAGTACGGCATGGCCGCCATCATCGTCACCAACGAGGCCGCCGCGGTCGACGAGCTGGATGCCGACGTGCTCGTCCTTCGCGCGGGCCACACCGTCGCCACCGGTCACGGAACGGCGGATCTGCTGTGGACGCCCGGAGAGGACGCGAACCCGAGACTCGTCGCGTCGTGAGTCACGAGCACCCTCAGACGTTTGCTAGGATTGACGAGTTGCCCGCCGCAAGGCGAGCATGATCCTCGGTAGCTCAATTGGCAGAGCAATCGGCTGTTAACCGATAGGTTCTTGGTTCGAGTCCAAGCCGGGGAGCGAGAGACCCGCGTTATCTAGCGCGGCTCTCACCTAAGGCCCGGGCTTCCACCCCGGGCCTTTCTTCATGCCCGCGCCGCGCACCGCCCGTCGCCGCGCCCCCTCTTCCCCGTGAGACCGCATCTGGCGGCCGAAACAGTGGGAAACGACCAACGTCTCGGCCGCCAGATGCGGTCTCAGCGTTCGGAGGGGCGGGCTCAGAGGGTGCGGAGCTTCTCGAGCAGGGGCCGGGCGACCTCGGTCACGAAGCGGTCCTGCTGCTCGTCGCCCACCTGCACGATCGCGACGTCGGTGAAGCCGGCATCGAGGAAGGGCTGCACGCTCTCGGCCAGCTCGTCCAGGTCGGGACCGCTCGCGATGGACTCCGCCACATCTTCGGGCCGGACGAACTGGGATGCCGCGGCGAAGCCGGCCGGCGTCGGCAGGTACGCGTTGACGGACCATCCGCCCGCGAACCACCGGAACTGCTCGTGCGCGCGGGCGACGCCCGCCTCGCGGTCCGGGTCCCAGCTGATCGGGATCTGGCCGATCTTGCGCGACGGCGTCGGGTGCGCGGCATCCCATCCTTCGATCAACTCTGCCAGCGGGTCGACCGCGATGAGATGGTCGGCAAGTCCCGCGAACCGCCCGATCGAGGACTCGCCCGACACCGCGACGCCGAGCGGCACGCCGCCCTCAGGGCAATCCCAGATGCGTGCGGAGTCCACACGGAAGTACTGGCCGTCGTAGGTCACGAGCTCACCCGTGTGCAGGGCACGGATGATCTCGATCGCCTCGACGAGCATGTCCTGCCGCATCTGCACGGCAGGCCACCCCTCGCCGACGACGTGCTCGTTCAGATTCTCGCCCGACCCGAGCCCCAGCGTGAAGCGGCCCTCCGAGAGCAGCTGCATGGTCGCCGCCTTCTGCGCGACGACTGCGGGGTGATAGCGCATGGTCGGGCAGGTGACATACGTCATCATCTCCACGTCGTGTGTGGCGTAGGCGACGGCCCCGAGCATGCTCCAGGCGTAAGACGAGTGTCCCTGGGTGGTGAGCCAGGGGGAGTAGTGGTCGCTGGAGACGAGGAAGTCGAAACCGGCCGCCTCGGCTTTCACCGCGTAGTCCACGAGCTCACGTGGGCCGCTCTGCTCCGTCATGAGCGTGTATCCGAACCGAACCATGCCGTCCTCCTCGCGTGGGTGTGCGGGGAACGCTACCGATCGGCGACGGCGCGCGAACGGGGGTTGCGACGGTGCAGCGGATGAGGCAGGTCACGTCCTCGCGTCGGCGGTCGCTTCCCCTTCTGCGTGCGGCGGAGGGTCGACCGCGCCCTGCGGCTCCCACCGCAGCAGGTCGCCCGGCTGACAGTCGAGGGCTTGGCAGAGCGCCTCGAGCGTGGTGAAGCGCACCGCCTTCGCACGTCCGTTCTTCAGCACGGCGAGGTTCGCCGGCGTGATGCCCACGCGTTCGGCGAGCACCGCGACCGGCATCTTGCGTCGGGCGAGCATGACGTCGATGTCGACGAAGATCGGCATCAGATCACCTCGCTCAGCTCGGACCGCAGCCGCCGCGCCTCGGCCTCGCGCTCGACGGCCTGCGCCAGCAGCATCCGCAGCACGTAGACCACCAACGCGACACCGCCGATCACCAGTGCGGCCCCACAGATCAGCCCGACGATGCCGGGCGCCACCTCTCCCGGAGCCAAGAGCACCGCCAGCGCGAAGACGAGCACCGCTGCGGTGAGAATCGCACCGACCATCACATCCACGTAGCGGAACGCCCGTGACGAGAAGACGGACCCGCGGCGCACCATCGAGAGCAGCTGCCAGATGCACACGGCGCACACCTGCAGGGTCATGATCCCGAGCACGACGATCACGACCGCCGTCACACGCGCGGCGTCGGGCGCCCCCTCGAGGTCGACCCACAGCAGAGGAACCATCACGGCCTGCACGAACAGTGCTCCGGCGAAGGAGACAGCCAGCACCACACGGAGCGCACCGATCACGAGAGTACCCATCGCACACCTCCGAGCCTCGATACATATCTATCGAAATACGATAGCTCTACGCATCCAGGAGCGAAAGGGTCAGGCGTCGAGGTCGTCGACTCCCGGCATCCAGCTGACCCCGGGGCGCCCCCAGCCGCGCTTGCGGGCGATCTTCTGAACGGTCTTCCAGTCGCCGTCGTCGAGGCGATCGACGTAGAGGATGCCGTCGAGGTGATCGAACTCGTGCTGCATGATGCGCGCGCGCCACCCGTCGACCTGGATGCGCACGGGCGCCCCGTCGAGGTCCATCCCGGTGACGAGGACCTCGTCGGACCGACGCAGCGGGAACCGCTCACCGGGGAAGGACAGGCACCCTTCGGACTCGGCGTCGGGGTCGGGCGAGCCGGGCTCCAGGGGCCGCATCCACAGCTCGGGGTTGAGGATCACACCGCGCCACGGCTGCCCGTCGTCGTCTTCGTACGTGTACGTGTAGATGCGCAGGGACACCCCCACCTGCGGTGCCGCGAGGCCGACGCCGGGCGCGGCATCCATCGTCTCGAACATATCGGCCACCAGCTGACGCACCTCGTCGGTGATCTCCTCGACGGGGGCAGCGGGGGAGTGCAGGACGGGATCGCCCATGATGCGAATCGGTAGAACAGCCACGTCCTTGAGCCTACCGAGAAGGCGTTGGCGCTACTGTCGAGGGGTGATGTGGGCGGTGGGTATCGAAGACGTCGGCGACCAGCTGGTCGGCGTCTTCCGCAACCCCGGATTGCTGCTCGGAATCCCGCTGGCGCTCGCCGGCGCCGTCTTCATGTCGTTCGGTGCCCAGTACCAGCATCGGGGTGTCGAGAAGGTCGAGCGTCTCAGCGGCAAGGACGGCTCGACGGGGTTGACCGGGGGTCAGCTGCGACAGCTGCTCGCGCGGCCCTCGTGGGTGGTGGGGACGCTCATGCTCGGCCTCGCCATCGTCTGCCAGCTCGGCGCGTTGACCGTCGCGCCGCTGATCGTCGTGCAGCCGCTGGGCGCCGTGGCGCTCGTCATCACCACACTGCTCAATGCGCGTGTGACCGGGCATGCTCCCACCCGCAGGTCGCTGATGGCGATCATCGCCTGCGTGGGCGGCATCTTCTGGTTCGTGATCGTCGCGGCACTGTTCGCCGTCGAGCAGACCGTCACGAACCGCCAGCTGATCACGGTACTCATCATCCTCGTGATCGTCGCGGCGGTCCTCGTCGTCTCGTGGCTGATGGTGAGGCGCCGTCGCGGCATCCGGGCGCTGTTCTACATCCTGGCCGCGGGGATCGTGTACGGATTCGTCGCGACCCTCGCCAAGATCGTGATCAAGCGCATTCAGGCGGGCGACTTCGAGTGGCTGACAGTGCTCTGCGTCGTGGCGCTGCTGGCAGGCACGGCGCTGGGCGCCTACTTCGTGCAGACCGCATACTCATCGGGCCCGCCCGACCTGGTGATCGCAGGCCTCACGGTCGTCGACCCGATGGTCGCTGTGCTCATCGGCCTTCTCGTGCTCGGCGAAGGTGCCGCCGTGCCGGTCTGGGGCTTCGTGATGTTCGCCGTCGCCGGCGCTGTTGCGGTGTGGGGCGTGGCAACGCTGGCCCGCTACCACCCGCAGGTCGTCTCCGAGAGCCAGGAGCTTCCCATCAAGAGGGGAAGCTCCGCGAGCCCGGACCCCGGCGAGGGCAAGGGTCCGCTCGCCTGACCCCGCGCCACCCACGGTAGGGCCCGGACGACAGAAGCGGTGGCCACGCCGGTGAAGACGGCGGGTCGTGACCCGACGATCGTGCGGTCACGTCCCGTCCGGCCTGCGGGGGTCGTCATCGACACGGACGGCCGGCCTCGATCCGAGGCCGGCCGTCGCCGAGTGGTGATCAGTCCTGAAGTGCCGGTGTGCTCTCCGGTGCCTTGCGGATGCTGGTCGCCTGCTCGAAGGCGTACGCGTAGCTCAACAGCATCTGCTCACTGAAGTCGGGACCGAGAAGCTCCACGCCGATCGGCACTCCCAGCGGTGCGTCCGCCGTCGCTGACGAGAAGCCGCCGGGGAACGTGATGGCCGGCATGCCGGTTCCGTTGGACAGCACGCCGTTGCGCTCTGCCTGCGGCTCGCCGATCTTCGACACCAGACGCTTCTGCAGCGGATACAGAATGACGTCGATGTCGTGCTCCGCCATCGCCTGCAGCACCGCCAGCTTCAGCGACTCACGGTTAGCGGTCTTCTCGAAGTACTCCGGCGAGGCCATCCCCTCGCCGACGGCGAGTTCCTCCTGCAGCGACTTCTGGACATCCGGAACGGCCGACTCCGTCGCAGCGATCTCTGCCAGCGTCGAGTAGGGCGCGCCACTGCCGACCTCGGCCAGGTACGCGGCCATCGCAGGCTCCGCTTCGTACACGGCGGTGGCCACGTTGGACGACAGCTCTGCCCAGTTCGGGATGCTGAACCGCACGACCTCGGCGCCGAGCTCTTCCATCTCCTCAACGGCCCGATCGACCACGTCGTTCACTTCGCCGTGAAGTGCTTCGTCCGTGCCGAGCAGGTCGGTCAGCAAGCCGATGCGCGCGCCCTCGAGGGCGTGCGCGTCCAGGCCGTCCACGTAACTGGCCGGCACGTGGTCGACGCCGAGGACCGTGATCGGGTCGTTGGGGTCGTACCCCGCCATCACCTCGAGCACGCGCGCGGCATCCTCCACTGTGCGGGTGATGGGGCCGATCTCGTCCTGCGTGTAGCTGTTGGGCGCGACTCCGTTGCGGCTGACGAGGCCACGCGTGGGCCGGACCCCGACCAGGCTGTTGGCCGAGGCAGGGGAGCGGATCGACTGGCCGGTGTCGCTGCCGGTGCCGACCGCGCCCAGGTTGGCAGCGATGGCCGCGCCTGTTCCCCCACTGGAACCCCCCGCGGTGCGCGTCAGGTCGTAGGGGTTGAGCACCTGTCCACCGAGGCTGCTGATGCTGTCGCCGCCCCGAGCGAACTCCTGCAGATTCGTCTTGGCGAGGAAGATCGCCCCTTCTTCGCGCATGCGCGCGACGGCGAAGGCGTCGCGCGCCGAGACCATGTCCGCCAGAGCCGTATTGCCGGAGGACGTCGGGAGATCGAAGGTGTTGTAGTTGTCTTTGAGCAGCACGGGCACGCAATGCAGCGAGCCCGCCGCCTCCGCATCGTCGGCATACGCCTCGTCGAGTTCAGCGGCTCTCTGCAGCGCCGCATCGTTGACCGTGATGATCGAGTGCAGGCGCGGCCCGTTGTGCTCGTACGCGTCGATGCGGTCGAGATAGCCCTGCACGAGGTCCACGCAGGTCAAATCGCCCTCAGCGAGGTGGGCGTGGATCTCCGCGATCGTCGTCTCCTCGATCTCGAAGGGTGCCGCCGCCGGCGCGGGAGCCGACTCGTCTGGGGCTGTGCACCCGGTCAGGGTCACCCCTACGACGGCGAGACCCGCGACGGACGCGAAAGTCGCTCGCCTCATCCCGGGCCGAGGCGAGAGTCGTCTGCGGTACATATGGTTACTCCTCGGTAGGTGATTGTGGGCAACGTCAGTGTTGCAACCGCGACCACCCCGAAAGTTACGTAGTGATTCGGGCAGGTAAACCGCGCGCGCGCCACCCCGAGGGGCGCGTTTCGCGGCTCTACAGCACGCTGTGCCGCTGTGCGTCCCACGGCCGGGACAGGTCGTGATGCCCCGGCGCCAGCTCCAGATCGTCGGTCCCAGGGAGGCGCAGGATGCCGACCGTCGGCAGATCCACCGTGAGCGACAGGGCTCCGTCCGCAACGCGCCAGGCGACTGCGATGGGACCCGCCGTGCTGTCGAGCGACGTCTCGGCATGGTCGATCCCGGGCCCCGGGCGCGGCGCGACGAGCACCCGGGCGTACCCGGGCTCGGCGGGCGCGATGCCGCCGACCGTGCGGTGCAGCCACTCGGCGACGGCGCCCAGGGCGTAGTGATTGAAGCTCGTCATCTCGCCCGGGTTGATGCTGCCGTCGGGCAGCATCGAGTCCCAGCGCTCCCACACCGTGGTGGCTCCCATCGTCACCGGGTAGAGCCACGACGGACACTCCGTCTGCAGCAGCAGCGCGTAGGCGTCGTCGAGGTGGCCCGTGATGGTGAGAGCCTCCGTGACATAGGGCGTGCCGGCGAAACCGGTGCCGATGCGGTGACCATTCGCACGGACGATGTCGGCCAGCTGATCGCCGATCTGCGTGCGCGCGGTGCCGTCGACGAGGCCAAAGGCGATCGCGAGGGCGCAGCCGGTCGCGGTCGACGGCTGCAGCACCCCGTCGACGACGAAGGCTTGCGTGAATCCTCTCCGCACGTCGGCGGCCCTCGTGCGGAAGTGCTCGGCCGCCTCAGCGTCGCCGAGCGCATCGGCCGCCGCCGCCACCAGCGTGAAGGTGCGGAACGCGCTGGCAGTGGCGACGAGGGCCTTCGGCGTGCGTGAGGCGCCCGGGTGCTCCGGGGGAGCGGCGGGATCGAGCCAGTCGCCGAACTGGAAACCGGCATCCCAGAGGCCCCCGGGGGAGAGCGTGCGGTCGATCGCGTCGGCGTGCATGCGCATGAGCGGCATGTGCGAGCGCAGCCGCCCGCGGTCACCGTCGTGCTGATACAGAGCCCAGGGCACCCACACGGCCGCGTCGCCCCACACCGCTGTGGGCAGCGTCGAGCCGAAGCGCGGACGGGTCACGTCGCCGGCTTCCCGTTTGAGCGAATCCGGCACGACGAACGGCACGATGCCGCCGGCGGCAGCCGTCTCGGCCTGCGCATCGAGCAGCCAGTCGGAGAGGAAGTCCTGCACGTCGAAGAGAAAGGCCGCAGTCGGGGCGAACACGGCGATGTCACCGGTCCAGCCCAGCCGCTCGTCGCGCTGCGGGCAATCGGTGGGCACGTCCAGGAAGTTGCCGCGCGTGCCCCACACGACGTTCTCATGCAGCTTGTTGAGCAGGTCGTGCGACGTGCGGAAGCTGCCGGTGCGACGGATCTCGGATCCGACGACGACCGCACGGATCGCTTCTCGCAGATCGGCATCCGAGCCCGTCCACCCCTCGACCTCCGCGTAGCGGAAGCCGTGGAAGGTGAAGGTGGGCTCGAACTCGTCGTCCGCACCGGAGAGGATGTAGCGGTCGGTGGCCTGCGCACTGCGCAACGGCCGGATGCCGAGTTCTTCCCCCTCCAGCACCTCGGCATGGCGGATCACGACCTCGTCGCCTGACTCGCCGCGCACTCGCAGGCGCGTCCAGCCGACGAGGTTCTGACCGAAGTCGACGAGCAGGCGCCCTGCGGGCGACCGCCACACCGCGACGGGCGTGATCGTCTCGTGCCGCACCACCGGCGGTCCCACGTAGGGCACGATGTCGGCGTCCGGAGACGGGATCTGCTCGACCGGCCCCCATTGCCGTGGTTCACCGACCCGGGCATCGATGACCTGACCGTCATACAGGTCCGCGGACTGGGTGCGATCAGGGCTCCACTGCCAGCCGGTGTCCGTCTGCACGCACTGGCGGTGCCCGTCGGCGAAGAGCATCTCGAGGCGGGCGGCCGCAGCCGTGCGGTCGCCGTAGGCGGCTTCGAGTCCAGACCAGCCGAGGCGCCCCGCGTACCACCCCGGAGCCAGCCGCAGCAGCAGCGTGTTTCCGATCGGGCGGAGGCCCCGGACGGATGCCTCGGCGTAGCGCAGCCGCCACTCGTACGCCGACCAGCCGGGAGTGAGCACGGCAGCCGAGACGGCGGTGCCGTTCACGTACGGCTCTACGACGCCGAGCGCGGTGAACACGAGCGTCGCCTGCGTCACCGGCCCGTGGTCCGCGTCGAGGTCGAACGACGTCCGCAGCTGCACGACGCGGCGGAGGGGGCCGCGCTCGGCGGGCGCGATGAAGGTGAAGGGAACGTCAGACAAGGGACTCTCCTCGTGCTCGAGCTGCGGCGGACTCCGGATCGAAGTCGTCGACGCGGCGCATCCTCGGAATCCAGAACATACCGATCGCCAGCGCCAGCGCCACCGCCACCGCAGATCCGATCGTGATCGCGATGAACAGCACCTGCGGTCCCGCCGCGGCGAGCGGCGGGGTGATGAGCGCCACCGCCCCGGCCCCACCGGGCGACGAGGGCGCCGGAGCAGCGGGAGAGTCCGCCGAGGCTAGTAAGGTCTACGTCAGGGGGCGGTGGCCAAGCTGGTCAAGGCAGCGGGCTCATAACCCGACGATCGTGGGTTCAAGTCCCACCCGCCCTACAGAAGGACTCGATCATCCGCGAGCAGACGCGGATGAGACGGCTGGCCGCTTCAGCATCCGGATCAGCCGTCTGACTCCGCGGCTCGCGCGAGTCACGCCCGCCGACGCCAGCGGTGAGAAGCGACCCCGAACAGGGTGATGGCCACGCCGACGAGCAACGCGGGTGCCTCGATCACGAGCACCGCCGCGACCCCGGCCACCGCTGCGGCCAGCACGGCATCCAGCGCCCAGATGAGCCGGATCGCGGCGCCGGCGTCACCGACGGGCGTCGCGACCGGTGCGAGGAGCCCGGGCGGGAGCGGGCCTTTCAGGGCGTTTCCGACCCGCGCGAGCAGGGTCGCAGCACCAGCGCGAGGGAACCCAGAACGGGCGGGATGAGCCCGATCGCGGCGGCCGTGGCGCAGATCCATGCAGCGACCGTGACCACCACGACGGCCATGACCAGCGGGAAGAGGAGATGGTTCAGCAGCAGGTGTTCGTCACTGATCCCGTACAGCGAATAGTCCGATGCAACGTACACGGCGTGGCGCAGTCCGTCCGTCACCGGCCCCAGACCTGCGAACAGGACCACGCCCGCTGTCGCGCCGAGAACGAGCCCGGGAGCGCCGGGGGCGAACGCGAGAGTGAGGAACACTGCGGCGCAGACGAGAGAAAGGATGCCGACGATCAACCGGCCTGGCGTGCGCGCCGCTCCGATCGCATCGCGCATGACGAACGTCGCCGGCTGCCAGCCCGCCGGCCGTACGGCGCGGACGCGTCGACCCAGGTGCGGCCGCGGCCGGTAGACGGCGGCGGCTGTGCTGAAGTCCATGCCGGCGGCGTGAATGGTCGCAGAATCCCAGCGCGCGGCCTGCGCGGCGAGCTGCGCATGGCTGAGTCGATTCATCATCATCGGCACCGCGGCGACGAGCGCCACGACCGTCGCGCACAGCGCGGCAAGAGCGGTCGGCGCGTGACCGCCGGGGTAGGCCAGCGCCACCCACCCCCACGGCGTGAACGTCCGCATCTCGGGCACCGCGACGCCTGCTGCCCCCAGCGCCATGATGCCCAGCGCTACCGGGATTGCGACACGAGGGAACACCTGCCCCGTGAGCCAGGCGACGGTCGAGATGACCCCGACCATGACCCCTGCAGCGGTGAATCCCAGCACGGCGAGGGGATCAGCCAGGTCGTGCGCCAGGAGGCTGCTGCCGACGACGCCGGCAATGACCGTGGTCGACGACGTCGCCACTGCGCCGGCGCGTAGCAGGGGGCCGCGAAAAGCGTCAGACCGCCGTAGGTCGCTCGTGGCGAGAGCGTACGTGAGAAAGGGCGCACGCAGGACCGGACCGCGCCGACCGCCCAGCAGCAGGGCGCCTGCCCACAGCGCCGCAACGCCGACCCCGGTCACGTCGGGCGCATCGCGGGAAGCCAGCAGCGCGACTCCGTCCGCGGTGGCCACGCTCAACCAGACCGCGCGTGCGAGAGGTGCCGCCACCACCAGGGTGACCATGACCACCAGGTACGCCAGGTACCCGCGGTCACCGACCATGCGAGCGTTGCGGGTACGCCAGACGCGCACCGCCGCCCGTGACCGCAGGCTCATGCGGCGGCATCCAACAGGACGGTGGCTCCAGCCAGCGCTTCCGCGATCACGGAGCTGTGTGTGGCGATCACGAGCGTCGCGCCCCGGTCCCGATGGCTGCGCAACACGCGGATCACCGACTCGACGTGCTCGGGGTCCAGCCGTTGCTCCGGCTCATCGAGGATGAGAACGTCGAACGGGCGGACGAGTACCAGCGCAAGACCGAACAGCTGCGTCTGCCCGGAAGACAGCTCATGCGGGAACCGCTCACCCAGTCGGGCGAGTCCCAGCTCCTCGAGCACGTCACGGGCCATCTCGGATGCCGCGTTCGCGTCAGGCTCCCACGTGCTCGCCACCAGCAGGACATGGTCGGAGACCGTGAGATCGGGAGCCATCGGCGGCAGCCCGATCATCGCGGCGACCCTCCGGCGGAAACCCGGGTCTCGCTCGGCCACGCTCTCGCCGTCGATCCGCACCGTTCCGCTCGACGGCCTGCACGCCCCGGCCAGCACCCGCAGCAACGTCGACTTGCCGGACCCGTTCCGACCACGCACGATCAGCGCCTCACCCCGCTGCACCGTCGCTGAGACGGCCGCGAGAAGTGTGAGGTCACCGGCCGTCACGCGCACGTCATCAACGTCGATCACGCCCATACTCTTGCAGACTCGGATCCTCATCCCGTGCACCGGTGTCGAGACTCTGCCTTGGCGGTCACGGCGGCGGCGCGCCCGGCGCGCGCGGGCTCGGATTAGTTACACACTTGTGATTCGGCGTGCGGTTCGGGAATAATGGCGACACAACCGAAAAAGCCGTGCTCCGCATCAGGTCGTAGGGGAAGACGTACCTGACGAAGGAGAGATCATGGCGACACCACAGGCGCGCGGAGTGATCTACATTCACTCAGCGCCGCGGGCGTTGTGCCCGCACCTCGAGTGGGCAGTGGGCCGCGCGCTCGGTCGCGCGGTCAGCTTCGAATGGGCCGACCAGCCGGTGCTGGCCGGCAGCCGCCGCGCGGAGTTCTACTGGGAAGGGCCGGCCGGAACCGGGGCTGCCCTCGCCACCGCGATCCGCGGCTGGGAGCACCTGCGCTTCGAGGTCAGCGAGGACCCGACGCCCCGCAGCGACGGCGGCCGCTGGCTGCACACGCCGGGGCTCGGCATCCACTATGCCCAGACCGACACGGCAGGCAACATCGTCATCGGCGAGGATCGCGTGCGCTACGCGATGGAAGTGGCCGCCGGTGACCCGATCGAGCTGCAGCACGAGCTGCAGGTCGCGCTCGGCTCCGCCTGGGACGAAGAGCTGGAACCCTTCCGCCACGCCGGCGATGACGTATCGGTGGTGTGGCTGCACAAGGTGGGATGAGACCCCCGCCGCGGATCCCAGGGCACGCGGCGCCAGTACCGGACCTCGGTGATCATTCCCGGGGGCTGGGAGAGCGTCCCCTCCCTGAGACGCGGAACGCCCCCGGATGCCGTCAGTGACAGCATCCGGGGGCGTGGCGTTTGTGACGTCAGACCGAGCGGAACGCGACGACCGCGTTGTGCCCGCCGAAGCCGAAGGAGTTGCTGATCGCGAGCTGGTCGCCGTCGCCGAGCGGCATCGGCTCTCCCGACAGCCGGAAGGGCACGGCGGGGTCCTGCTCAGTGAGGTTGATGGTGGGCGGCGCGACCCGGTCCCGCAGCGCCAGCACGGTGAAGATCGCCTCGAGCGCTCCGGTGCCGCCGAGCAGGTGGCCGGTCGATGCCTTCGTCGCCGACACCGGGATCTCGTCGACGCGATCGCCGAAGACCGCTCGCAGCGCCTGGTACTCGTTCGGGTCGCCCACGGGAGTGGACGTCGCGTGCGCGTTGATGTGCGTCACGTCGTCGGGGGAGGCGCCCGCCTGGGCGAGCGCGGTGGACACGGCGCGCGCGGCGCCCTTGCCCTCGGGGTCGTTGGCGGTGATGTGGTACGAGTCGGCGGTCACGCCGCCGCCCGCGACGACGGCGTAGATCTTCGCGCCGCGCGCTTTGGCGTGCTCCTCGGTCTCGAGGATGAGCACCCCCGCGCCCTCGCCCATGACGAAGCCGTCACGGTCGACGCTCGCGGGCCGCGAAGCCGTAGCGGGATCGTCGTTGCGGCGCGACAGCGCCTGCATCGAAGCGAACGAGGCGACCGTGATCGGGTGGATCGCCGACTCGGTGCCGCCCGCGATGACGACGTCCGCATACCCGGCCCGGATGTGCTCCACAGCGTTCACGAGGGATTCCGTGCTCGACGCGCATGCGCTGGCCACGGTGCGCGCGTAGGCGCGGGCGCCGAAGTGCAGCGACAGGTTGCCTGCAGCGGCGTTCGGCATGAGCATCGGGACGGTCATCGGCATGACCCGCCGCGGCCCCTTCTCGCGCAGCGTGTCCCAGGCGTCGAGCAGGGTCCACACACCGCCGATGCCGGTCGCGAAGTCCACGCCCAGGCGCTCGGGCTCGACCTCCGGGGCCCCGGCGTCCTCCCAGGCCTCCATGGCGGCCACCATCGCAAACTGCGACGCCGGATCGAGCCGCTTCGACACCGGCCGCGCCAGCACGGTGTCGGGGCGCACCGCGGCCTGTGCCGCGAAGGTCACGGGCAGCTGGTACTCCTCCACCCAGTCGTATTCCAGGGTGCGCGCGCCGGAGGCACCGGCCAGCAATGCGGACCAGCTCTCGGGCGCGGTGCCGCCGATCGGCGACGACGCGCCGATCCCGGTGACGACGATGCGGGGGCTGCTCATGTGTGGTTCCTCCACGCCAGCGGGTGGGGGCCGCAGCCCCCACCGGTGCCGGCTCAGGCCTGGTTGGACGTGATGTAGGTGACGGCGTCGCCGACGGTCTTGAGGTTCTTGACCTCTTCGTCGGGAATCGTGACGCCGAACTTCTCCTCGGCGTTGACGACGATCGTCATCATCGAGATGGAGTCGATGTCGAGGTCGTCGGTGAAGGACTTCTCGAGCGCGACCTCGTCGGCAGAGATGCCGGTCTCGTCGGTGATGAGCTCGGCGAGTCCTGCGAGGACCTCGTCGTTCGTGTAAGCCATGGGTGCTCCTGTTCTTAGGTGTGACGGGGATCGTCGGCCCGGCGGGCCGCTGTTCAGTTTAGGGTCGCGGTCGGCGCGCTCACGGGAGCACGACCACCTGCGCGCCGAAGACGAGACCGGCGCCGAAGCCGATCTGCAGCGCGAGACCGCCCGACAGCTCGGGGTGCTCTTCGAGCAGCCGATGCGTGGCGAGCGGAATGGATGCCGCGGAGGTGTTGCCCGTCGTCTCGATGTCGCGCGCGATGACGACGGACTCGGGCAGCTTCAGCTGCTTGGCGAACTCGTCGATGATGCGCATGTTGGCCTGGTGGGGCACGAAGGCGGCGAGATCCGACGCCGTCACACCGGCGGCCTCGAGCGCCTGACGCGCGACCTTGACCATCTCCCAGACCGCCCACCGGAAGACGGTGGGACCTTCCTGACGCAGCGTGGGCCACGGGGCGGCTCCGTCGCGGAACTCCACGAGGGTGTGGTTCATCCCGACGGCGTCGGCCTTGGACCCGTCGGATCCCCAGACGGTCGGGCCGATCCCGGGGAAGTCGCTCGGTCCGACGACGACCGCGCCGGCCCCGTCTCCGAGCAGGAACGAGATCGAGCGGTCGGTGGGGTCGACGATGTCGCTGAGCTTCTCGGCGCCGACGACAACGGCGTAGTGCGCCGCGCCGGCGCGGATCAGCGCGTCGGCCTGGGCCACGGCGTAGGCGAAGCCTGCGCAGGCGGCGTTCACGTCGTACGCGGCTGCGGGGTTCGCTCCGATCCGATCCGCGACGATGGCCGACACCGACGGCGTCTGCTTCGGGTTGGACACCGTCGCCACGATCACCGCATCGATCTGCGACGGGTCGACGCCCGAGCGGGCGACGGCTTCGGCGGCGGCGTCGGATGCGAGGTCGACCGCGGTGGTCCCGGGCACGGCACGGGTGCGGGTGACGATGCCGGTGCGCTGGCGGATCCACTCGTCGCTCGAGTCGATGGGCCCCACGAGGTCGTCGTTGGGCACCGACACCTCGCCCCGCGCCGCGCCGTAGGCGTAGATGCGGGTGTGGGCGGGGCCGGTGGCCTGGTTCAGGGTCGCGCTCATCATCATGCTCCCAAGAGGGCCGCCGCAGGGCCCAGATCGTCGGGGGTCTTCACTGCCACGGTCGGAACGCCCCGCAGCGCCCGTTTCGCCAGACCCGTCAGCGTGCCGGCCGGGGCCAGCTCGATGATGCCCGTCACCCCATGGTGGGCGAACGACGCCATGCAGAGGTCCCAGCGCACCGGCGAGGCGACCTGGGCCACCAGCAGGTCGAGCGCTTCACGGCCACCGGTCACCGTGGTGCCGTCGTGGTTGGTCCAGAGGGTGAGCGCGGGGTCCGCGGGCTTCAGGTCAGCGGCGGCGGTGCGCAGCGTCTCAACGGCCGGCACCATGTAGCGGGTGTGGAAGGCCCCCGCGACCTGCAGCGGGATCACGCGGGTTCCCTTCGGGGGTTCCGCGGCCAGTTCGGCCAGTGCCGCCGGCGCGCCGGCGGCCACGATCTGTCCGCCGCCGTTGTGGTTCGCGGCGGTGAGATCGAGCTCCGACAGCCGCGCGAGGACGGCATCCTGGTCTCCACCGAGCACCGCGCTCATACCGGTCTGCTCGAGCGCCGCGGCATCCGCCATCGCACGCCCGCGAATGCCGACGAGGCGCATACCGTCGTCGAAGGAAAGCACACCGGATGCCACGAGGGCGGCGACTTCACCCACGGAGTGGCCGGCGACGCCCGCGGGAGGGGACGGCGCCGCGGCGAGCAGCGCCTCCCACGACAGCAGGCCGGCGGCGACGATGAGGGGCTGGGCGACGCTGGTGTCGCGGATGCGGTCGGCATCCCACTCGGTTCCGGCGGCGACGAGATCGACGCCCGCCGCGTCGGACGCGGCGGCGAGGCGCTCGCGTGCGCCGTCGATCTCAAGCCAGGGGGAGAGGAACCCGGGGGTCTGCGAGCCCTGACCGGGGAAGACGGCGATGATCACTTGATCCATCCTGCCAACAAGAATGACCGGCGATCTGGCGAACACGTCAAAAGAATCGCCGAATGCCTTGTATTGGCCCTACAGCTCACGCGTGCGGTCGACGGTGAGGGGCTGGGCGACGACGCGCGGCATCCGTCCCGATCGAACCGAGGATGAGCGCGGTCTGCAGGATGAGCGCCTCGCGCGGCCCGGTCGCGTCCCAGCCGATGACGTCCGACACGCGCTTCAGCCGGTACCGGACGGTGTTCGGGTGCACGAACAGCTCACGGGCCGTGGCCTCGAGTGAGCGCCCGTTGTCGAGGTAGCTCCACAGCGTCGCGACCAGATCCGGGCTGTGCGCCTGCAGCGGCCGGTAGATGCGCTCCACGAGCGTCTGCTTGGCGACGGAATCGCCCGCCAACGCACGCTCGGGCAACAGGTCGTCGGCCTCGACGGGGCGCGGCGCGTTGCGCCAGGCGCGGGCGACGGCGAAGCCGGCCAACGCGGCACGAGCGCTCTGGCTCGCCTCGACCAGCGCCGGAACGGCGGGGCCGAGCACCAAGTAGCCCGGGCCGAAGCACGGCTCCAGGCGCTGGGCGATCTCGGGGAACGGAAGCTCGTTCTCGGGTGCTTCCTCGCGCCCGGCGGGGTGCGAGCGTCCGATGACGAGCACGAGGCGCGACCCCTGCACCCCGATCAGCACGTCGACGTCGAGCTTGCGCGCGGTGCGCCGCACCTGGTCGACGTCGAACTGCGGCGGCGTCGTGCCCACGAGCACCGCGACCTCGCCGTGACCGTGCCAGCCGAGGGCGGCGATGCGGCTGGGGAGTTCCTCGTCGGTCTCACCGGTGAGGATGGAATCGACGACCAGCGCCTCGAGCCGCGCGTCCCAGAGGCCGCGGGCCTCTGCCGCACGGGCGTAGACGTCGGCGGCGGCGAACGCGACCTCACGCGAGTAGAGCAGGATCGCCTCCCGCAGGTCCTCGTCGCGTCCCGCCACCCGCTCCTCGGTGACCGCGACGGTCACTCGGATGAGCTGCAGGGTCTGCGTCAGGCTCACGCTCCGCAACAGCTCACGGGGAGCCGCGGCGAAGATGTCGGCGGCGATCCAGGGAGTGGACGTGGGGTCTTCGTACCACTGGATGAACGACGTGATGCCGGCCTGGGCGACGAGCCCCACCGCCGACCGTCGCGCCGGCGGCATCTCGGCGTACCAGGGGAGCGTGTCCTCCAGTCGCTTGATGGTCGCCGAGGCCAGGTCGCCCGAGACCCGCCTGAGCCAGGCGAGCGTCTCCGCTTTCTCGGACGCGGTCGGTGGTGAGGCCATGCGGTTTATCAGCTCTCGCCGCCCGCGTTGCCGCTGGTGCCGGCGGTGACGTCGTACAGACGGTACTTGTCGATCGCCTGAGCCGAGAGGCCGCGGTCCACGACGCCTTCCTGCGCCAGCGCCTGGAGCGTCCGCACCACGATCGACGGGCCGTCGATCTTGAAGAAGCGGCGCGCCGCGGGGCGGGTGTCCGAGAAGCCGAAGCCGTCGGCGCCGAGCGTCGCGAAACGCTGCGGCACCCAGGGCCGGATCTGGTCCTGCACGGCGTGCATGAAGTCGCTGACCGCCACGACCGGACCCTGCGCGTCGCGCAGCTTCTCGGTGATGTAGGCGGTGCGCGGCTCTTCCGTGGGGTGCAGGAAGTTGTGCTCGTCGGCCGCCAGGCCGTCACGACGCAGCTCGGACCACGAGGTGACCGACCACACGTCGGCGATCACGCCCCAGTCGTCCTTGAGCAGCTTCTGCGCCTCGAGCGCCCACGGCACACCGACGCCCGAGGCGAGCAGCTGGGTGCGGGGGCCCTCGCCCTCACCCACCGAGATGCGGTGGATGCCGCGGATGATGCCCTCGACATCGACACCCTCGGGCTCGGCCGGCTGCACATACGGCTCGTTGTACACCGTGAGGTAGTACATGACGTTGGGATCCGGGTGGTTCCCGCCGTACATGCGCTCGAGTCCCGTGCGCACGATGTGCGCGATCTCGTACCCGAATGCCGGGTCGTAGGAGATCGTGGCCGGGTTCGTGGATGCCAGCAGCGGCGAGTGACCATCGGCGTGCTGCAGGCCTTCGCCGGTGAGCGTGGTGCGGCCGGCGGTCGCGCCGATGATGAACCCACGGGCCATCTGGTCGCCCGCAGCCCACTGGGCGTCGCCGGTGCGCTGGAAGCCGAACATCGAGTAGAAGACGTAGACCGGGATGAGCGGCTCGCCGTGCGTCGAGTACGACGTGCCGACGTTCGTGAACGCCGCCACGGCACCGGCCTCGTTGATGCCGACGTGCAGGATCTGGCCCTGCGGGCTCTCCTTGTACGCCAGCAGCAGCTCGCGGTCCACCGAGGTGTAGTTCTGCCCGTGCGGGTTGTAGATCTTCGCCGTCGGGAAGTACGCGTCGATGCCGAACGTGCGGGCCTCGTCGGGGATGATCGGCACGATGCGGTGGCCGAAGTCCTTGGCCCGCAGCAGATCCTTGAGCAGTCGCACGAACGCCATGGTCGTGGCGATCTCCTGCGTACCGGAGCCCTTCTTCGGAAGCGCGTAGGCCTTGTCGTCGGGGAGGGTGATCGGCACGTGGGTGGTGCGGCGCTCGGGCAGGAATCCGCCGAGGTTGCGACGACGCTCCACCATGTAGCGGATCGTGTCGTCCTCCATGCCGGGGTGGTAGTACGGCGGGAGGTACGGGTTCTCCTCGAGCTGCGCGTCCGAAATCGGGATGCGCATCGAGTCGCGGAAGTGCTTGAGGTCCTCGAGGGTCATCTTCTTCATCTGGTGGGTCGCGTTGCGGCCCTCGAAGTGGTGACCCAGACCGTAGCCCTTGATGGTCTTCGCCAGGATGACCGTCGGCTGGCCCTTGTGCGCCAGTGCGGTCTTGTACGCGGCGTAGACCTTCTGGTAGTCGAGTCCGCCGCGGCGGAGCTTGCCCCAGATGTCGTCATCGGACCAGTCCTGGACCATCTTGGCGGTGCGCTCGTCGCGACCGAAGAAGTGGTCGCGGATGAACTTGCCGTCCTCGGCGCGGTAGGTCTGGAAGTCGCCGTCGGGGGTGGTGTTCATCAGGCGCACGAGTGCGCCCTCGTCGTCCTGCTGCAGCAGCTCGTCCCAGCCACGACCCCAGACGACCTTGATGACGTTCCAGCCGGCACCGCGGAAGAAGCTCTCGAGCTCCTGGATGATCTTGCCGTTGCCGCGCACCGGACCATCGAGGCGCTGCAGGTTGCAGTTGATGACGAACGTCAGGTTGTCCAGGCCCTCGTTGGCTGCGACCTGCAGCTGTCCGCGGCTCTCGACCTCGTCCATCTCGCCGTCGCCGAGGAACGCCCACACGTGCGAGCCGGAGGCGTCCTTGATTCCGCGGTTGGTCAGGTACTTGTTCGTCATCGCCTGATAGATCGCGTTGATCGGCCCGAGGCCCATCGACACGGTCGGGAACTGCCAGTAGTCCGGCATGAGGCGAGGGTGAGGGTACGACGGGATGCCGTGGGGCGCCTTGGACGCCTCCTGGCGGAACCCGTCCAGCTGCTCTGCGCTCAGGCGGCCTTCGAGGAAGGACCGCGCGTAGATGCCGGGGGAGGCGTGACCCTGGATGAAGACCTGGTCGCCGCCGGTCGGGTCGTCGAGACCGCGGAAGAAGTGGTTGAACCCGACTTCGTACAGCGACGCCGACGAGGCGTAGGTCGAGATGTGGCCACCGACGCCGATGCCGGGGCGCTGCGCGCGGTGCACCGTGATGGCGGCGTTCCAGCGGATCCAGCGGCGGTACCGGCGCTCGAGTTCCTCGTCACCGGGGAACTCGGGCTCGTTCTCGGGCGCGATGGTGTTGATGTAGTCCGTGGTCGGCACCTGCGGCACGTTCAGCTGCAGCTCGTGCGACTTCTGCAGCAGGCTGAGCATGATCTCGCGGCCGCGGCCGGAGCCCTTGGCGTCGACGAGCTGCGAGAGCGACTCCTGCCACTCGGAGGTCTCCTCCGGGTCGCTGTCGAGGGCCTCCTGCGAGTACGGATCCTGATCGTTGACAGTCACGGAAGACCTTTCTCGTATGGCAGATCGTGCCAGGTATTCGCGGCGCGGATCGCGCGGACGTTGTCCGCACGACACAAAGCGCCAGCGTTCAGCCTACCCACTCGGTGCGCCCTGGGCGCGTGCATCAGTGGTGCAGTCCGCGACGGTGTGACTGCCACAGCCGCTTCGTGGCCGGTACCAGGATCGAACTGGTGACCTTCTCCGTGTAAAGGAGCTGCGCTACCGCTGCGCCAACCGGCCATCAGCCATCCTAGGCCTCGGTGGGGGCGCCGCTCGGGCGGTAGGTTGAAGGGGTGAACGCCAGCCCCGCCGACCAGCGCCGACTCCTCGACCTCGCCGAACTCGATGCCCGCATCGCGCAGGCGGAGCGTCTGCGCCGCAACCCGCCGCAGGCGGCCCGGGTGAAGGAGCTGCTCGCGCAGCGCCAGGCGCACTCGCAGGAGCTGTCGCGACTGCTGGGCGCCCGCGACGACGCCCGCACCGAACTGGCGCGCATCGAGTCCGACGTCGCCGTCGTGCAGGCGCGCAGCGACCGGGATGCCGGACGGCTGGCATCCAGCGCCAACGCCAAGGAGGCGCAGGGACTTGAAAGCGAGATCGCGTCGCTCGCCAGGCGCAAGATCGCCCTCGAAGACGCGGAGCTCGAGGTGATGGAGCGCCTCGAGCAGTGCGAGGCGGCTGTCGCCCAGCAGGAAGCGTTGATGGCGGAGATCAACGCGGAGGGCGGACGCCTCTCTGACGAGGCGAAGGCAGTCGTCGCGGACGCGACGGCGCGTCACGACCAGGCGACACGGGACCGCGCGGCCATCGTCGCGGCGCTGCCGGCAGATCTGGTCGCCCTGTACGAGCGCACCGCGACGCGCTCGACCGGTGCCGCCCTGCTGCGCCGCGGCACCTGCGAGGGATGCCGCATGGTGCTCTCTGGCACCGACCTGCAGACCCTCCGCGAGACCCCGGAGAACGCCGTCGTCACCTGCCCGGAGTGCGGCTGCATTCTCGTGCGCACGGAGGAGTCCGGCCTGTGACCGGCGCTGTCGGTGCCCGGCGCTGAGTCGTCGCCGACGTGGATCGCCGTCGGCCGTGATGCCCACGGCATCACCGCCGCACTGCTGAACGACGAAGGCGGCGAGACCGCCCGCATCGCCGTCATCGACCTGGCGTCGTGGGTGGCCGACGCCGAGGCGGCGCACGCACCGCGCTGGGTGTGGAGCGACACCCCGACGTGGTACGACGGCCTGCTCGCCGCAGGTGTGCGGGTTGCGCGCTGCCACGATCTGCGCCTGTCTCACGCGATCCTGCGCGACAGCCTCTATGTGACGGATCCGGCCCCGCTGCGGGCAGCGGGGGAGTGGGATGCCGCGGCCCCCGACGCGGGCGACCCCGCACCGACGCTGTTCGAGCTCGAGACGGCATCCGCGCCCAGCCTGCCGCAGACCCTCGACGCCACCCTCGCCGAGTTCGCCCGCCAACGGGAGGCGCTCGCGGGCGCGGCCGAACCGGGCCGCCTGCGCCTGCTGCTGGCGGCGGAGTCCGCCGGCGCGCTGGTCGCCGCGGAGCTGCGCGCGGCGGGGCTGCCATGGGACGAGGCGGCCCACGACGGCATCCTCACCGACCTGCTGGGGCCACGCCCGGCGGCGGGCGGCCAGCCGCGTGAGCTCGAACGCGCCGCAGCCCGGGTGCGGGAGGCGCTCGGAGACCCGACGGCGGCCCTGGACTCGCAGCCGAAGCTGCTGCGGGCGCTGCACCGGGTCGGGGTGCTCGCCTCATCGACGAGCAAGTGGGAGCTGGCCCAGTACGACCACCCGGCCATCGCGCCGCTGCTGGAGTACAAGCGCCTGGCACGACTGCTGAGCGCCAACGGGTGGGCGTGGCTGGACGAGTGGGTGCACGACGGCCGGTTCCGCCCCGTCTACGTTCCCGGCGGAGTCGTCACCGGCCGGTGGGCCTCGTCGGGCGGCGGCGCGCTGCAGCTGCCACGCCAGCTGCGTGACGCCGTTCGGGCCGATCCCGGCTGGGTGCTCGTGGTCGCCGACGTCGCCCAGCTCGAGCCGCGCGTGCTGGCGGCCATGGCCGGCGACACCGCGCTGGCGGACGCTGCCCGCGGGCGGGATCTGTACGCCGGCATCGTCGACCGTGGCGCCGTGGCCACGCGGTCCGAGGCCAAGTTCGCCATGCTCGGCGCCATGTACGGGGCGACCACCGGCGACAGCGGCCGGCTCGTCCCGGCGCTGCGCCGCACGTTCCCGCGCGCAATGGCCCTCGTCGACGACGCCGCCCGCACCGGGGAGGAGGGCGGCATCGTCGCCACCCGGCTGGGTCGCACCTCGCCGCCGCCGTCCGCGGTGTGGCGCGCGGCGCAGGGGCAGGCCGGCGACCCCGAAGCCACCGGCGTGGACGAGACCCGCGCCCGCCGCTGGGCACGGGACCGCGGCCGTTTCACCCGCAACTTCGTCGTGCAGGGCACCGCGGCCGAGTGGGCGCTGGCGTGGCTGGCCGACCTGCGCGGCAGACTCGCGGCTCTGCCGGCGGTGCCGCCGCACGATGCGGCGCCGCGGTCGGGCCCTGCCTTCGGCCGCCGGGCGCACCTGGCCTTCTTCCTGCACGACGAGGTGATCGTGCACGCTCCCGCCGCGCAGGCGGATGCCGCCGCTCACGCGGTCACCGAGGCGGCGGCATCCGCCGGGCGTCTGCTGTTCGGCACCTTCCCGATCGACTTCCCGCTCGACGTGCGCATCGCACAGTCCGCGCAGAAGGCCTGAGTCACCCGCAGGTCGCCGGTGCGATCGCGATCGTCGGCGCGTGGACCGTCGGCGTGTGGAGCACGCGGGGCTGCACCTCGCTCTGGACGGGCCCGACGAAACGGAAGACGAGCGTGCCGGTCTGTCCCGGATCCAGTCGCAGCTCTGCGGCCGATGTCGCGAAGCCGGCCTCATCCGCTTCGACCGAGGGTTGCGGCGCGCCGTCGCGCTGGACCCCCGCGGCTGACCAGCCGTCGGGCGCCGAGACGGAGACGATCGTTCCGATCTGACCCGGGGGCAGCCCCCAGAGCCCGCCGCCCGTGACGCTCGGGGGGAAGCGCTGTCCGGCATCCACGGGCGCTTCGCTGTCGAGCACGAGGGCGACCGTCACCTCCGCACGGCCGTCGGCTCGGCATGACGCCTGCACCTCGATCGCCGTCTGCAGGAAGACGTCCATCTTGCCGCCGGTGGTGTCGTTGAAGTACACCGCGAACGCGTCGGGCCCGGCAGCGCTGTGGCGTGCCGCGGCGCCCCCGAGGACCGTGCCGCTGAGCGCGGCCTGGGCCCCGGCGTCGGGGCTCCACAGCGAGAGTCGCCCCGCCGAAACGGGCTCCGCCAGCGCGCGCGCCCAGACGAGTGGGTCGATGCTGCGTGCGGTCAAGGCGGCGAAGAGCGCATCGGTGACGCCCTGCAGGAAAACCGTCTGCTCGTCGGCCTTCAGGTGGACGTACGGCTGAACCAGCAGCCGATCGACGAGGTTCTCCGCGGTCAGTTCGCTGCCGTCGGCGAGGGGGATCGGTCCGGTCGCCTCGAGCAGGGCGCGCACGACGAGCGGGTCCAGCGACAGCACGGCATCCGGTGCCGTGCCGGTGCGTCCGCTCCACCACGCCGACGCGAGCGCCCCGGTGACGGCGAAGTCGGCGGTCATCGACGCGTTCTGCACGAAGCGCGCGACGTCGTCGCCGTAGAGGGAAGTCGTCCCTTCCGGCACCGCCATGATCGGTTCGCTCTGCCGACGGAACTGGCTCGAGTCCGCCTGCTCGTGCAGCGTGAGGGCACCGCGGTCGGCGGTCAGCAGCGCGAAGGACCCCGTGATCCCGCCGCCCGTGCGCAGCTCGGCGTTGTTCTGAAGCATGACCAGCAGCGTCCGCGGCCCGTCGGCGCCGAGGACCCCAGGGAGAACGCCCGTGACGGCCGCCGCCGTCTGAAGGCTGGGCTCCGCCTGGTCGAGGACGTCCCGCAGCGACCGTACGCCCGACGCGATCGGCGGGATCAGGCCCGCCGATTCCACGGCGTCGATCTCAGCGCGGGCAGCCGTGGCGGCATCTGCAGCGATCGCCAGCGCGTCGTGCGCATCCGCGAGGGCGACGACGTCGACCACAGCGCCGTTGCCCGGCGGGCGCACGAGCTCTGCGGCGACAGCGCGCAGCTCGGCGATTGCGGTGGTGAGGGCGTGCCCGTGCTCCGTGATCACCCCGACGGCGCTGACGTCGTCACCGAGCCAGGGCATCGTCTCGGCGACGCCCCAGACCGGGTCGCTCACAGCCTGCGCGGCTCGGTCGACAGTGGCCGACACCTCGTCGATCAGCCCCTGCGTCGCGTCGAGGTCGCCTGCGGCGACCGCGCGGGGAAGCTGGCGCGCCGTCTCCGCAGCGTCCGACAGAGCAAGTCCGGCGCCGGCGACGCGCACGGCAGCCCAGCCCAGTCCGACGACGAGAAGGCAGAGCATCACGACGCTCGCCCACACCACCCCGCGCACCGGAACGGTCCGGCGCGCGGGAGGTGTCCGTGTCACGATCGCGCGGACCGGTGGCGACGAAGCAGCAGAAGACCCGCGCCACCCGCGACGAGGGCACCGGCCCCGAGCCCCAGGGGCAGGAGCACGGCGGTCGTGCCCCCGGTCGCCGCCAGACCGGCCGAGCCGCCGGACGCACCCGTGCTCGCGGTCGTGGCCGTCAGGCACTCGGGAGTCGCCTGCGGGTAGGAGATCGGAACGGAGATCGACGGATTCACATGGAGCACCGCGGTGACATTGCCGCGCGTCCACGCGAAGTTGGCGTCGGTGCGCACCCAGTCGCCGTCGACCAGCTCGTAGCCGGGCCATCCGACGCCGGCGCCGTCGGGGCCGACGACCGCACCGGGCCAGAGCACCCGCCCCGACAGACGACCATCGACGAGATCGCCCAGCGGGATCGGGTCCGTCGACTGCACGCCGTTGGTCAGCGTCATCGTGACGGCGGTCTCAGAGACCTGAGAGTCAGGGTCGGCCAGCACGACGGAGTAATCGATGTACGGTGCGTCCCGCAGACATTCGCCGACGGCGGACGACCCCGTCAAAGACGGCTCGACCACCAGATCCGGGGTGTACGGGTCGGGCGGCGGCGTGGCAGCCGATGCTGCGGCCGGAGCCCCGATGATCACGAGCGCGGCAAGCGCGATCGCCGAAACGGTTGAACGAAACATCATGCCTCCCCAAAGGCCGATGGCGGGCACCCATTGCCCGTTCCCCAATGCGCGAGAGGCTACTCCAGGCGAGGCAGGGAGACAACGGCTCCGGGCGGCATGTCGGTTGCGTCAGAGCGGGCACCGGTAGACTTCGGGGGCGAATGGGTCGGCCGGACGGTCGCGTAGCGGGAAACCGCGCCGAGGAACGTCCGGGCTCCACAGGGCAGGATGGTGGGTAACACCCACCCGGAGTGATCCGCGAGACAGTGCCACAGAGAGCAGACCGCCGGGACTTCGGTCCCGGTAAGGGTGAAAGGGTGGTGTAAGAGACCACCGGGGTCGTGGTGACACGACCCGCAAGGTAAACCTCGTCCGGAGCAAGGCCAGACAGGGGATGACGACGCGGCCCGCCGAGTCCCCGGGTAGGCCGCTGGAGCGGCACGGCAACGTGTCGCCGAGAGAGATGACCGTCAACGGGGCTTCGGCCCCCGAACAGAACCCGGCGTACAGGCCGGCCCATTCGCCCTCTCCCGCCCGGCGGGCGCAGACCTCTCCGCCGCAAGCTGTCCGGGGGCACGGTGAGTCCGTCAGATCAGCTCATCCCGCTGCGCACCCAGTGCTGCACACGCCAGATGACGTTGTAGAGATTCCACGGCGCCACGTCCCAGGTGTCCCAGCGCTGGCCGACGCGCGCGGTCCAGCTCGGAATCCGGCCACAGCAGACATGGTGGCCGAACAGGCGGAAAAGAGTGTCGCAGAGCATGCCACGCATAGAGGTTCCCCTCGTCGGTCGCCGCCCCCGGACGGGGCTAGCGTTGGCAGCTCATGGCTCGAGGATAGCGGGGCGGGGCCGGCCATTCGCCTCGGTTCAGCCGGTCGTGGCCTCCGCGAGGGAATCGGCGGCGCCACCGACGGCATCCGTCCCGGCCGTCGCCAGCGCGAGCGCCGCGGCGCCGATGATGCCGGCGTTGTTGCGGTGCACAGCCGGAACGATCGGGGTCTTGAGGTCCAGGAGCGGCAGGAACTGGTCGGCGTGCTTCGAGACGCCGCCGCCGACGATGAAGAGGTCGGGGCTGAAGAGGAACTCGACGTGGCTGTAGTACCACTGCAGCCGCGCGGCCCACTGCGGCCAGTCGAGGTTCTCGCGCTCCATCGCCGAGTACGCGGCGTAGGCCTCCGCGTCCGTGGTCTCCCCGGCCCGCTGCAGGTGGCCGAGTTCGGAGTTCGGGATCAGCACGCCGTCGTGGATCATCGCCGACCCGATGCCGGTGCCGAGGGTCGTGAGGATCGTGAGCCCGGCCGCATCACGCGCCGCGCCGAAGCGCAGCTCCGCGACGCCGGCCACATCGGCGTCGTTGGCGAAATGGATCTCACGGCCGAGGCCATCCTCGAAGAACTTCTCCGCTTCGAAGCCGATCCACGTGTCGGCGACGTTCGCCGCGGACAGCGTGCGGCCGTGCTTCACGATGGCCGGGAACGCGACGCCCAGCGGCACCTCCGCGTCGCTGACGCCCAGGGTGTCCAGCACCTGGCGCACCGCGGCCAGCACGTCATCCGGCTCGGCACCGGCAGGGGTGCGCACCTTGACGCGGTCGCTCAGAAGGACTCCGGTCTTCAGGTCGACCAGGGCGCCCTTGATGCCGGTGCCGCCGATGTCCACCCCGACTGCCGTGATCGCATTGCTCATGACTCCAGCCTATCCAGGCCGTCGGAGGCCCTCGGTAAGATCGGGCTGCACACCGACGAAGGGGCGGATCATGACCAGCGGCGCCGAGAAGTACTGGTACAACCTGACCACCGGCAAGGTCGAGCGGGGATACGAGTCCCCGGCCGTCGATCGCGCAGGCCCCTTCGACACCGAAGAAGAGGCTGCGCGCGCCCCGAAGCTGCTCGCCGACCGGTCACGGGCGTGGGCCGAAGAGGAGGCCCGCGAGGACTCGTGGGGGTCAGGCTCGGCGCGGGGCGGCGCGGGCTCCGACGACCAGTAGGCTGGCCGGGGCGACACCCGCCGGAGGGGAAGCGATGGACAAGCAGCGTGACTTCGTACTGCGCACGATCGAGGAGCGCGGCGTCAAGTTCGTCCGCCTGTGGTTCACCGATGTCATCGGAACCCTGAAGTCGGTCGCGATCGCCCCCGCCGAGGTCGAGGGCGCGTTCGCCGAGGGGCTCGGGTTCGACGGCTCGGCGATCGAAGGCCTCACCCGCTCCTACGAGTCCGACCTGCTCGCGCACCCGGACCCGTCGACCTTCCAGATCCTGCCGTGGCGGGGCGAGATCGACCCGACCGCGCGCATGTTCTGCGACATCACGACGCCCGATGGCCAGCCCGCTGTCGCCGACCCGCGCAACGTGCTCAAGCGCGCGCTCGCGAAGGCCGCCGACGCCGGGTTCACGTTTTACACGCACCCCGAGATCGAGTTCTACCTGCTGAAGTCGTCGTCGTACGGCGCGGAGGGCCCCGAGCCGGTCGACTCGGCGGGCTACTTCGACAACGTCCCCGGCGGCACCGCGCACGACTTCCGCCGGCGCTCGGTGCGCATGCTCGAAGACCTCGGCATCTCGGTCGAGTACAGCCACCACGAGGGCGGCCCCGGCCAGAACGAGATCGATCTGCGCTACGCCGACGCACTCGCCACGGCGGACAACATCATGACGTTCCGCACCGTGATCAAAGAGGTCGCGATCGAGCAGGGCGTCTACGCGACGTTCATGCCCAAGCCGCTCAGCGGCAAGCCGGGCAGCGGCATGCACACGCACATGTCGCTCTTCGAAGGCGACACGAACGCGTTCTACGAAGCCGGCGCCCAGTACCAGTTGTCCAAGACCGGCCGCCATTTCATCGCCGGGCTCCTGCACCACGCGCCCGAGATCGCGGCGGTGACCAACCAGTTCGTCAACTCGTACAAGCGCCTGTGGGGCGGCGACGAGGCGCCCAGCTTCATCTGCTGGGGTCACAACAACCGCTCCGCGCTCGTGCGCGTTCCGATGTACAAGCCCAACAAGGGCCAGTCTTCGCGCGTGGAGTACCGCGGCATCGACTCTGCCGCCAACCCCTACCTCGCCTACGCGCTGCTGCTCGCGGCGGGCCTCAAGGGCATCGAGGAAGGTTACGAGCTTCCCCCCGAGGCAGAAGACAACGTCTGGTCGCTGAGCGACGCGGAGCGCCGCGCGCTCGGCTACCCGCCGCTGCCGGCCAGCCTCGACCGGGCGCTCGAGCGCATGGAGGATTCCGAGCTGGTCGCCGAGACGCTGGGCGAGACGGTCTTCAACTACGTGCTGCTCAACAAGCGCCGCGAATGGCAGGAGTACCGCTCCCAGGTCACGCCGTTCGAGCTGAAGAGCAACCTGGAGATGCTCTAAAACCCCCGCGCATGTCCACGAGCGAACGGTCCTCGGCTCTCACCGCTCTGGCGCGACAGGGGTTCACCCGTCTCGCCGAAGCGGATCAGCTCTTCGGTGAGCTGGAGGAGAGCCTCGGGCTGAGCCGGGCGCTGATCGGGGCGGACGCAGACATCGCCGCGGATCCGAACGGCGCCCTCGAGGCCCTGGCCCGCATCGCCCGACGTGACCCCGAGCCCGTGCGCGCGTTGTTCGCCCCGCGCGGTGCCGCGCGCTCCGCATGGACGCTGCTGGGAGCCTCGATAGGTTTCGGCCAGTTCTACCTGCGGCATCCCGGCGAACTCGCGCACCTGCCGGTGGCCCCCGAGCCGCTTCCCACCGCGGCCGAGCTGCGACAGAGCCTGCTGCAGTCGGTGGATGCCGTCGACGGCTTCGCCGCGTCGGGCGACGATGCCGCCTGGGTCGCCCTTCGGGTGCGTTACCGACGCATGCTCGCGCGCATCGCGGTGCACGACCTGTGCAGCCCCGCGCCCGAAGAGGTGCTCGCCCCGGTCGCCGCTGCGCTGGCGGATGCCGCGGGTGCGGCGCTGGAGGCATCGCTGTGCGTCGCGCGGACGCGGGTGACGGGGCCGACAGGGCCCGGACTGTTCTCGCGTGAGCACGTGGCGGGCACGCAGCTGGCGATCATCGGGATGGGCAAGGCCGGTGCCCGCGAGCTCAACTACGTCAGCGACGTCGACGTGATCTTCGTGGGAGGTGCCGATGACGCCGTCGTCTCGGAGCTCGGCGAGAGCCGGGTGATCGACATCGCCACACGGCTGGCGGTGCTGACGATGCGCGGCGTCTCCAGCGTCGAAACGGAACCGCCGCTGTGGGAGGTGGACGCGAACCTGCGCCCCGAGGGCACGCAGGGCGCGCTCGTGCGCACCCTCGACTCGCACCTGGCGTACTACGACCGGTGGGCGAAGAGCTGGGAGTTCCAGGCGCTGCTCAAGGCGCGGCCGCTCGCCGGCGACGCCGACCTCGGCGAACGCTACGTCGCCGCAGTGCAGCCGAAGATCTGGACGAGCGCCGCGCGCGAGAACTTCGTCGACAGCGTGCAGCGCATGCGGGAACGGGTGACCGAGCACATTCCGTCCGACGACGTCCCGTACCAGCTGAAGCTGGGCCCTGGCGGCATCCGAGACATCGAGTTCACCGTGCAGCTGCTGCAGCTGGTTCACGGACTCGCCGACGAGGCGGTTCGGCAGCGGGGTACCCTCGACGCCCTCGACGCCCTCGTATCCGAGGGGTACATCGGCCGCACCGACGCCGGCGTGTTCGGCCGCGACTACCGCATCCTGCGGGTGCTGGAGCACCGGCTCCAGCTGCGGGGGCTCAGTCGAACCCATCTCATGCCGCGCACGCCGGAGGGCCTGCGCGAGCTCGCCCGCTCCTCGCGCCTGGCCGACACCGGCGACGCGGTGTGGACCCTCTGGGAGTCGGTCAAGCGCGAGGTGCGCGAGATCCATGTGCGGCTGTTCTACAAGCCGCTGCTGTCGGCCGTGGCCGCCCTCCCCGCCGAAGAGCAGAGGCTCTCGCCGGCACAGGCGCACGACCGTCTCGCGGCGATCGGATTCCGCGACCCGGCGGGAGCGCTCCGTCACATCGCGGCTCTCACCAGCGGCATCAGCCGCAAAGCCGCCATCCAGCGGCACCTCATGCCCATCATGCTGCGCTGGTTCGCCGACGGCGTCGATCCCGACTACGGCCTCCTCGCCTTCCGTCGCATCAGCGAGCGGCTGGGGGACACCCCGTGGTTCCTGCGCATGCTGCGCGACTCGTCGGGTGCGGCCGAACGCCTCACCCATGTGCTGTCGGGCTCCCGCTACGTCGGCGAGCTGATGGAGTGGATCCCGGAGTCGGTGGCCTGGCTCGATTCGGGGGAGCAGCTGCGCCCGCGCGCGGGCGTCGTGCTCGAAGAAGAGGCGCGGGCCATACAGGCTCGGCACCGCACCATCGACGACGCCATGCGCGCCGTGCGGGCGCTCCGCCGCCGGGAGCTGCTGCGCCTGGCGATGGCATCCATGCTCGAGGACCTGACCATCGAGCAGATCGCCCATGCGCTCACGACCGTCACCGAGGTCACGATCCAGGCGACGCTGCGAGCGGTGCGGCGCGAGGTCGTGCCGCCGGATGCCGACGACCTCGACTTCTCGGTCATCGCGATGGGCAGATTCGGCGGCGCGGAACTGGGCTTCGGGTCCGATGCCGACGTGCTCTACGTCTATCGGGCGAACGGCGTCGACCCGCAGCGGGCGCACGAGCTGGCGCTGAAGCTGGTGGCGGGGCTGCGCACCCACTCCGAGGACAACCGCGTGCCGCTGGACCTCGACGCCGACCTTCGCCCGGAGGGCCGCAACGGCCCCCTCGTGCGCTCGCTCGAGGCGTATGAGGAGTACTACCGCCGCTGGTCGGTGTCGTGGGAGGCGCAGGCGCTGCTGCGGGCGCGTGGCGTCGCGGGGAGCGTCAAGCTCATCGCCGCCTTCACCGAGATGGCCGACGCGGTGCGCTATCCGGCATCCGTCGATCCGCAGGCGGTTCGGGAGATCAAGCGCATCAAGGCCCGCGTCGAGAACGAGCGCCTGCCGCAGGGCGCCGACCGCTCCCGGCACCTCAAGCTCGGCCCGGGGTCACTCAGCGACGTGGAGTGGCTGGTGCAGCTGCTGCAGCTGGAGCACGGGCACGAGGTCGCGGGGCTTCGCACCACCTCGACGATGACGGCGCTGAACGCGGCCGTGCGGGCCGACCTCGTGCCGCAGGCCGCGGCCGAGCGTCTCGCGCATGCGTGGCGATTGGCCAGCCGGCTGCGGTCGGCCAACACCCTGCTATCGGGTCAGACGAGCGACATCCTTCCCACCGACCGCCGAAAGCTGGACGGCATCGGCCGCCTGCTGGAATACCCGCCCCGCTCGGCCACGCAGGTCGAGGAGGACTACGTCGGCGCCGCCCGCCGGGCCCGGCGCGTGTTCGAGACACTCTTCTACGGCTGAGCGAGAAGGGGAGCGCGATGGCGGAAGCCGGCAGGATCCGGGCGATGACGCCCGCGGACTGGCCTGAAGTGGCGGAGATCTACCGCCAGGGCATCGAGGACGGCGAGGCGACGTTCGAGACGCGCGTGCCGTCGTGGCAGGACTTCGACGCCGCGCGACTGTCCGACCCCCGCGTGGTCGCGGTTGACGATGGCGGACGGGTGCTCGGGTGGGCCGCAGCGGCGCCGGTGTCGGCGCGGGAGGCCTACCGCGGCGTCGTGGAGCACTCCGTCTACGTCCTGCGCGCCGCCCGCGGGCGCGGCGTCGGCCGCTTGCTGCTCAGCGCGTTCGTCGACGCTGCCGAGGCAGCGGGCGTCTGGACGATCCAGGCCAGTGTGTTCCCCGAGAACGCCGCCAGCCTGCGCCTGCACGAAGCGGCCGGGTTCCGCATCGTGGGTCGCCGTGAGCGCATCGCGCGCTCGGCCGCCGGACCGCACGCGGGCACCTGGCGCGACACCGTGCTCATCGAGCGGCGCAGCGCCCGCAACGGCATCCGCTGAGTCCCGGCGGCGGTGTCGGTCGAGACCCCGCAGCTCGCGCAGGCACGCGCAGGCGCGTCCGCGCTCGGGTCGACACCGTCCGACGTGCACAACGTCGCCAATCGGGCCGGCGGCCGGCCGGAACCAGGCCCGTAGGCCCAACCGGGCGCGGATTGCCGACGTTGTGCACAGCGACGGTCGAGCACCCGGCCCACGGGGCGCTCACATGGCCCCGTCCGGCACGGCAGAAGCCCCCCGGGTGGTGACCCGAGGGGCTTCTGCCTGCGCCGGAGCGTCAGACCCCGAAGTACAGCTCGGCTTCAGGATCTGAGATCGGAGGGTGTTCCACAGGATCGTACTCCCTGCGAACTAAGGGAAGTGCGATGCTGAGCATGGGGTGGGTCGCTGCTGCGGCTGTCCGAGAACCTGTCCGTTTTGCCGATTCTTGGCCGCCCTACGGGTCTTCCTGGGGGTCTACGGGAGGTGCCGCCTACCTGTTTGATATGAGCGCCGACCGCCCTCGCCTCTGGACTCCGCAGGAGCTTGCCGACTATACGGGCATCCCCATCAGGACGCTCGCTGACTGGCGGACGGAGCGCGCGCGCAGCCGAGGTCTCGGATTGCCGTTCGTCGCACTCTCGGCGCACAACGTCCGCTACCGCGATGAGGATATCGAGGCGTTCATCGCAGTGCGGATCGTGGCTCCCATGGACAGGGCGGCCGACTGATGGCGCGGCCGAAACGCGCGCTTGGCGAACTCGGCAAGGTGACCTACACCGTTGAGCCGAGCGGTCTCGTCATCGCGCGAGGACGCGTCTACGACGGTAACGGGCGCGAGCGTCGTCCGAGCGGCAGCGGAGCGACCGAACCCGAGGCGCTGGCCGCATTGCAGGAAGCGGCCGATGTTGCCGTCGGTCGAGTCCTGGCACCACGCACGCAGGTCATGACCGTAGCGGAGTTGGCGACGGCGTGGCTCAAGACGGCGTATCACGACGACGACCCCCGAGTGTTGCGCCAACGCCGCGAGCAGACCGTCGATGGCTACGCATCGGTGGTCCGAGCGCATGTCACCCCGCGCGCCGGAGCCATCCCTATCGCCGACATCACCGCCGATCGCGCCGACGGACTACTCATGGACATCGCACGGGAGAAATCGGTGACGACCGCAAACAAGGTTCGGAACGTGATGTCGCTCATGTTCGATTGGGCGATCCAGCAGGGACACTTCGCGACTACCGGGTCGATCCAGCAGACACGGCATGGGGCGGTCGTCGTGGCGAACCCCATCCGCGCGACCCGGCGAGCGGATGAGCCGGACACGGTGTACTTCGAACTCGACGCGGTACAGGTCAAGTACATCCTCCACCTCATCCGTGACGAGTGGCCTGAGCGACACCGGGCGCGGTATCCGGTGGGCCGACGGCCCAACTACAAGCTGCTCGCCGACTACATCCTGATCACGCTCGGCACCTCCGAGAGGACCGCGGAGCCCATTGCGATCCGGTTCCAGGACGTTCGGTTCGAGGCGGTGGAGCAGCCGGATGGAAGCCTCACGATGGAGGCGCTCGTCTGGGTCGGGGGGACGATGGTTCGCACGAAGTCCCGCGGCCTGTTCCGCCAGGACTCGCCCAAGGCGGAGCGGCAGAAGCGTTGGGTTCGCGTTCCGAAGTTCGCCGCCAAGGTGCTGAGCGAACTCGTGGCCAGCCATGTTCCCGATCCCGAACGGAATCCCGAGGACGTGCTGTTCACCACCGAGCGCGGCCGTCCGCGCGACCCCAGCGCAGTCGGCGGGCTGCTACGGATGTTCCGCCGCGAGTTCGAGCCGGAGCTCTTGTCTATCGGGGTCAACGCCGAGCACCTCACCTTCCGCAGCCTCCGCAAGGCCGTCGCCGCGGCGGTATCGGACACGGCCGGCGTCGAAGTCGCACGCGATCTGCTCGGGCACAGTGACGCGGCGATCACCGAAGGCCACTACGCGAAGCGCCCCGCCCTGATTGTCGAAATCGCGGCCGACGCGCTCGACGAGGTGTTCGCGGGCATCGACGCATGAAAGGCCGCGAAGAGGGAGAGCTGACAACGCATGATTGTGAGCAACTACGAGCCGCTGCTGCGCACGTTCGTCGACGACAACGCCGGTGACGGCCGAGCTGCTGGAGCGGGCATTCGCGAAAGAGGCGTGACCGCGACGGCGTTGACGGATTCCCCGGCACCGAGCATGTGCCGGCGACGCAGCCGCAGAGAGCCCGGAGGGAGCGATCCGCGCACCTTGATGTCATGACCGATCGAGACCACGCCGACGCCGTCCTTCAACACGTAGCGGTGCTCGCGTTCCTCTACTACCCCGGTATCCAGCTAGATGACCCGACATACCGTCTCGCCGAGGACATCGAGTGGTGTATCGCCCGACTCGGCGATGTGTCCGACACCGAGTCGGAGAGGATGCGGGCTCTCATCGCGCGAGCGATCATCGACCCGACGGCGACGCGCGAAGAGCTGTTCACCGCGCTCGCCCAACTCAATGGCGTGCTCGCTATGGGTCGCGATGAGTGACAACGCGCTCAACGACGACGAGCGTGCCGCGCGGCAGGAAGCACAGCGGCAGGCCTGGAACGACGCTCACCCGACGTACTACGCCGACTATCGCGAGCGGAACCGTGAGCACATCCGAAACACGAACCGCGAGCGTCAGCGGCGGCACGCGCAACGCGAGCGAGTGGAGAAGGAACGTCGACAGAAGGCGATTGAGCGGGCGAAGGCATGGGCCAGGGAGCATCCGGAAGAGCGTCAGCAGGCACGGGAGCGATACAAGCAGAAGCACGCGGAGGCGTATAAGCAGGCTCAGCGCGATTACTACTACCGGAACCGTGACGCGATCGCCGAGCGCCGGCGCGCGCGAGAGGCCGCGGACCCGCAGAAGGCGAACGAGGCTCGTCGTCGCGCGGTCGCCCGGGCACGCGCGGCCGGCCGTGTGTCCGAGTGGTCACCCAGCCCTTCTCAACTGGAGTCCTATCGGCAGCGGGAGAACGAAGCGCGGCGCCTGTCCCGTCGTCGCGCACGCGCCGGGCTGCCAGACCGCCGGCTTCACCGGGTGCTGGCTGCGGAGCGGAGACACAACGCCGCCGCGGCGGACGCGTTCTTCGCTCGGAAGCGTAGCCGGGAGGAGATTGCTCGGATCCGTGAACAGGACGCGGCGACGCCACCCGAGCTGGTGCACGCGATGCAGCGGCAATCAGAAGACCGGCGCGCGGTCCGCGAGGTTCTGGCCTTGGCGGACGCCTACTTCCCCGATCACGAACTCGAACTGCGGGCGCGTGTCGCCGAAATCTCGCGGACGCGCTTCCGTGCAGGGCTGCTCCCGCTCGACGTGTACACCGAGCCGCGCCGCCGCGCTCTCGAAGTAGCGAGCACCGGATATCTACGTCCCGGCGCCGTGTCTCCCACCTCATCTCTTGCCGTCTTCCAATGGCTGACGTCGGATCGTGCAGAGCGAGCGCCCGACATCCCGCTCTGATCTCGTGGCCGTCCTCGTCGTCACGCGCACGCGATGGCGCCACATCGGATATCCGTAGCCCGATGCTCGCGCGGACGTCGCGGTTTCTAGAGATCCTTGACCGTCAGCAGGGTGTATCCGTGGGCGGACTCGGGTTTGGCACGTCCGACTTCTCGGAACCCGAGCTTGTCTAGGACCCGCCGTGACGCCATGTTCCAGTCCCAGACCCCTGCCCACAAGCGCCGGTAGCCCGCCTTGCTCGCCCACGCGACAATCGCCTGACCTGCCTCTGTCGCGTAGCCGAGTTTGTGCGCGGCCCGAAGCAACTCGTAGGCCAACTCCGGCTCGTCGGGTGATCCGATCCCGTGAACGGTCAGTCCGCAATAGCCGATGACGTCAGCCGTACCCCTCAGCTCTACCGTCAGAAGCCTCGGACCGGATTCGTCATGCACGACGCTCATTTTCGCGGCGATGTCCTCGACGGTCGGTCGCCCCTCCGGACTGATCCGCCGATGAGCCGGCACCCGAGGATCGCGCTCGGTCCACAACTCGCGATAGACGGCGGCATCGCCGACATGCGGGCGCCGAAGGATGAGACGATCCGTCTCCAAAGGCTCCCCACCCAACGCAATCGGCATGCTCGCATTCTCTCAGCACAACAGTGCCCGCTGAGCGATCCGCATGCGGGCGTTGCGCGATGGTGGGACCACGCGAGCGGCGCTGCGGCCGCGGCCGGTATTTATTCTTCCCCGAGCGTGCAATATCTGATTTGCTGAGGCCATGACCACGAGTGGTTCGCGCGTTGCGCCCGTGCTGTGGCTCGGCATTGCGGGAATCCTCGCCGTCGCGGTGTTCTTCGCCCCGGTGATCACCGGCGGATGGTGCGCCGATGCTCCCGTCAGCGGAGCGTCGGCATGCGGAGCATTCGAGCGCTCGATCGTCGGGATTGACACGTCACTCTGGCTATGGCTCGCGCTGTCTGTCATCGTCGGCGTGATCACCACACTCAAGGTCCGGAGTCGTCGGTCGAGCCGGCCCTAGTTGATCCCTATGCGGGCGACGAACGCTGAGGGTGTTGCCGTGCAATCCGGATCCTCGGCGGTGGCCGCGGTCAATCAGTGAGCGTGACGACGTACGAATGCTCGGTCGGGTTCGTCCCCGCGAGCCTGGCGAGGGCGGTCCGGCGGACCTGGAGGCCGGCTCCGACTGGCTCCGGCTCGATCTCAAGGAGAAGTTCCCAAACTCGGCCGCGTGCATTGTCAGAAGCCCACTTCAGGGCCTCCTCAACGCCGGAAGCACCAACGAGGACGAACGCGTCGAGGTTATGCGCGTAGCCCGGTGCGGGCTGCTCCCAGAACTGCACTCGGTATATCGGGACCTCAATGCCGTACGCAGGTTCCGCGTGGCCCGTCGCGTGAATCTCCATCCCCGAAGTGTGGCAGGTACCCGCTTCGCTCCCATCCCCGACCGGGCAATGCACGAGGGCGGAGGGTCGCGCACGCGCGGGAGCGTGCGACCGGGGCTCGCTGCGCTTGTGCTCCAGGTCGTGATGTCACCCGCTGGTGCAACTTGCGATACTCACCGAGATCGGCTTCAGGACACTGACCGTGTCTGTGCGAACCAAGAGCCAATATCGACCACGGCGGGGCGCTCCACGATTCCGCTTGGTGGCCAGCGATGGTGCTCCGCAGTCGCGAGCTAGTCTCAGTGAGTGCCCAACGACGACGCGCTGGCTGCGGATCAGACGATTCTCAGCGATGACGGCTTGAAGGCGCTCGGGATGGTCGCCTATTGGGCGGCGCTCCTCGAGCAAACCCTGGCCGATGGTGTGCGTGATTGTTCAGGGCTCACGTACGCGAAGACCGATGTGCTCGTAGAAGGCAAGACGGGTGGTGCACTCATCGTCATCTTGCGGAAGTTCGTCAACGCCGACGCGCCGGTCCGCGACCCCGAGGTTCCAGACTCCATCCCTGACCCGGATGAGAGCGCGTTGACGGAAGAGCGCCTCCGCGCACTCAACCTCGCAAATCTCGCCATCACGAGGCGCAATCAAGTGCTTCATCGCGCGATGGGCGGGGCCCTAGCGGACGGCCACGTGGCGCTCTACACGAAGAATTGGCAGGGCGTCGTCGTCCCCGAGAGCGATATTCGAAACGTCGCGGATCAGCTCTGCGAGGCGTACTACGCGGTCCTGGACGTGGATATGCGAGCGCTTCGCCGCTAGGCATCAACCGTGCGCTCGATCCTCATGCGGGCGGTGCACGATAGCGGGACTTCGCGTGCGCCGCCAAAGGACTTGTGACAGCATCCTCGTGCAGGGAATGGGTACACCCACGCTCTAGTCGAGAGTCTTGAGCCGAGGATTCGAAGTCGGCGGCAATTGCCACCCGTGGCGCTCATGGATGTCCTTGACGAGCTCTTCGGCGTGCGCGCGCAGCTTGAGTAGCGCAGGTCCGTCATAACCCTTGGCTCGGAACAGGCGGAGATTCTGGCTGAGGGCTAGTGCCCATGTCATCAGCGGGTCGAGACGCTCAAGCCGCTGCTCAACCGTGTCACCCGGCTCAGCAGCATCCATGACCTGCCGTCCGAGGGTCGCCCCGAGGACGCGCTCAGCCTCGAGCCAAACGTCCAGGCCGTCCCAGTCCGTGTACTCGTCGGCGAGATCAATAGTCGCGATGCGCAGGTTCGCGAGGCGTTCGCCAACCGGCTCCATCGTCGGGTCGAACCCGATGAGGCGCTGTACAGCTTCCTGGGCAGCAGACCAAAGCGAAGTCGTCACCGCCTTGCGGGACTGTTGCAACGCTTCCTTGGAGCGCTTGTTGGACAGGAGCGTTCCGAGGCCGGCAATCACCGCCGCCAGGCCAGAGATGATGAGAGCCGCGATATCCACGGGTCGATCATGGCAGCTCAAGGGAGAAGGCGCACAGCGCGGCCTCCGACCGCGAATGACCTGACGATCCCCATACGTGCCATGCCCGGAGGGGGGACGTCGCGTACGCCTCAGGGAGCACACGATCCGATTGCGATCGCTCGACTTGACCCCAACTGCTGCCCTTCAAGGGGGAGGGTGGTTGCTGGGTCGCCGATTAGTGCGGCATGCATGCATACCTCGCCGGTGCACCGTAGCCAGACTCATCGGTGAATGCAACGACACCGCTACCGTTCTGCGTGCTCTAGGGTACGGTCAACTCCGTAGACACCAAGTTGCAGTAGCCGGTCGATGATGTCGAGCAGAGCTGAGACACGTTCGCTGTCGTCTGCCTGGGCTAGGCCCCGAATCACCAGCTCTGAGATGTAATGCGCGTCGCCTGCAGCCCCCGTGCGAAGATCCGCGATCTCGCTTCCGAATATGTCGAGAAAGCGATGCGCGGCCAAGTCCGTGAGGTCATCGACCTTATGCGAGGCCTCTTGCAGGACGATCAGCAGTTGCGGGGTCGCGTGGACGTAGCTCGGTGATGCAATCAGGTCTCCAAGCAAGCTGGCGAAGGGTCGGAGGTTCTCGCCCTTGAGATGGATGGCCAGTTCGCCGACGGCCTTTCGTACTTTGTCGTCGGGGTCGTGCATGAGTCGGCGCAGGGCAGCAAAGTTGAGCTCTGAGTTCGCGGCTCGATCGATTCGCGAACTGCATACGACTGCCGCGCCCGTCCTGATGTCGACGTCCCCGTCGAGTGCTCGCTCAAGTAAGTGCGGCCGTTCCCACTGAAGTGCTGCGAAAGCAGCCATGCTTCCGCCTACGTTCCTCACGTCTGCGTCGCTGGAGACGAGCATCCGGTCAATCACAGGGTCGATTAACTCTGGGTTCGCGTTGCCGATGTAGATCATCAGGTTGCGAACTGACTCTGACGCGAGAAGGGCGTCCTCGCTCTCGATGAGTCGATTGAATGCGGCGTAGGCCGTCGACCGTGCGTGGCGGAGGCAGGCAGCGATGGTGTGCGCGACGCAGGATCGGACGCTCAGGACCGGGTCGCTAGCGAGCGTGATGAGGTGGCGGGCGACGACTGCGGTGCGGTCGCCACGCGCATCGCGGACCAGGAGATCACCCAGTTCTTCCGCGAGAGATCCTCTTGCGGTATTGATGCCATCCTGACGGAGGTCGCGTCCGTGCCGCTTGCCGTCTTGACGGGTCACGATCGGCGAGTTGTCTTGTGGGTGAGGCGCATGCAGTGCGCGATCCCTCACCAACTCAACAAGATCGAGGGGGGTCTCATCGAGGACGCGCCGCAAAGACCAGCCGAGCCAGCGATCACAGTCAGTCAGTCCGAGGCTCATGATGTGCCGGATGGCGTCGAACACCGCAGGGAGGGCGGCGCTCGGGACAGTCGCCTCACCAAACCCCCAGAGCACAGCACTGGGGTAGGCCGGATTTGTTTCGGCCGTCATGCTCAGGGCGAGTCCGGCGAACCTGAGCGGATCGTGAGCTGTGCGCTCCTTGAGCACGTGCGACAGTTCGCGGGCGCCGCCCAGCGACGGGTCACGCTCTCGGCGATAGTCGTGGTCGTCCTGGTCGTGCTTCGTCATGGCGCGGAGCCATTGCTTGTCGGTCATCTTGCTGGCCGCCGTCGCGGCGATCGGCGGGCCGACCGTGTAACTGATGATGCCGGCCGGCGGATGCGGCGAGGCTACTCCGAACTTTCGCTGATACTCAGCCAGGCGTCTTCTTCCGGTATCGGTCAGACGCTCCTGGTCCAGTGCAGTGAGGAACTTGAACGCGGTGTAGCCGAACGAGACCCCGTGCTCGTAGGGATTGCGGAAGTCGCGCACCAGATCTTCGAGGCGGGCGTGGAGTTCGTCCGAGAGTAGAGGTGCGACGGCTTCGACGACTTCCCGAGAGAGCCAGTGGCTATCTGACGAGTAGCCGCTCTCTAACCGAGTTCCGCCCTGAAGGATCAGTTCCGCCGCCCACTCGGTGAAGTTGGCAGCGCCGGCGACAAGTGCGCGGAAGAGGAGCGCTTGCGCCGCGTCGTAAGGTGACGCGGCCAGAGTCTGCAGCCAGGGCTCGACCGTGATGGGATCACTCTTCGCCCAACCCGCGAGGGCTTGACCGGCGCAGTCGTAGAGCACGTCATCGACATCATCCAGGCCCGCCCGCGACGCGAACCGGAAACTGAAATGGCGGTCATGAACCAGTCCTCCGGGGATGGGTTCCATTGCGGTCTCTCGCATGACGTCCAGGAGATACGGAACGATCGCATCAACAAAGGCACGCGGCTCCGAGTTACTGGACTCCTTTATGAGTTCGATGACGCCATACTCGCGGCTGCCAAGGAGGATAGTCTTTCCGTCTTCGCCAGCGAGTAGTGCTGACGGGCTCTCGGCGAAACTCGCACGCAGCAGCTCTATCGCCCAGAGCGGCTTCCGCTTCGCGAGATCATGCGTCGACAGCCACAAGTTGTCGCCGACTGGACTGATTTCGCCGCGCCTCACCGCATCGAGAAGAAGCTCGAACAGAGGTCGATCCTGATACAGATCAGTTTGCTGTACGACCTGCTGGAGCCACCGCGCGTGGTCGGGAGCCTCGATGCGCGCATTGAGGAGTCCTATGACGATTGCTGAATGATCTGCACCACCGTTGGACAAGAACGCAACGCCTCGCTCGCGTTCGGCCGGACCGGTGCTATCTAGCCACGCCTCGACGAGGCCGCGGCCGTACACCGAGCGGAACCAGCTCGGTCGAGCGATCTGCTGCCATATGCGTGATGCCAGAGGGGGTTGAGTGGCCGCAAGGTGCAGAACGAGGTCGAGATCCGCGCCGGTCGGTGCGCCAATGTTGGCGAGGACACTGACGACCGTCTCTTTGATGTGATATCGGATCGCGGGATGACTAAGCACCGCCTGAACCTCGGAGCGCCAGCGGGATTCATCCCGTTCGCGCAGCAGTTCGAGAATCTGCCGGACTTGAGCTCGGCGGAAAAGCTCCTGCTCCTGGGCGCGTAGGAACTCCACCATCGACTGCTGCCTCGATAGCCACTGACGGGCGAAGGTGTAGTCGAAGAACGCCTCATGGAAGAAGGAAACGCGGCCGCCGTCGATGGCCAGAACCTGCTCGGATGCCAGCACGTGCGCATCGTTGATGTAATCGTCGCCGTCAAGAATCTCAACGTCGATCGACAGGCTCTGCTGGTCACTCGCTGCGTTCGCGACACGCGCTAAGACATCGCTGAAGCGGACCTCCGGATGCGAGCTTCGAACAGTTTGGCGTTTGCGGTTCCAGAACGCTTCAAATAGCGAGCCCCTTGATGTGAAGCTGAGGGCAGCGGCTTGGGTCGCAACGGTTTCAAGCAAGACGAGGTTGAGCGGCGTTCGAAGCAGTTCCCGCTGCGGCAGCGTGAGAGCCTCTGGGTTCAGACCCATCGCGCGTACAGCATCCGCAACGACTTCGTCGGTCAGCGGTTTGACGTTGAGCCGCTGAACATCCTTGCGAGCGTCAAGCTTGCGGATCCGATGGTCATTCTCCACGTCGAAGAGACGGCAGACGAGGATGACACTGACTCCATCGCTGGCCATGGCTTCGTCAATCAGGTCGGCGATCACGTCGTAACGCTCAGATAACCTGCCCGACGCGAGCGAAACAGCATCAAGCTGATCCACGACGAGAAATGCCTCGCGGCCGTCCGCGGCCATGCGCAACGCTGCGATCGGCGAGTCGCTTAGCCCTAGCTGCCGACCCAACTCTGCGGTGGACCTAAATGATCCGCGGCGGTCGAGGCGGAACGCCAGCACCTCGGCGCCGTTTGCCTGGAGATCGCCCGTCGCCTGATAGGCAACCGAAGTCTTACCCCCGCCCGCTGCCCCCACCACAAGCGCCAGACGGGTGGTGCGCAGCAGCTCAACAAGCTCAGCAGACTCTGTGCGCGAGATTGGTGGCGATAGCAACTCCCGCTGCACTGTCCTCCGCCAGCTTTCTGTCGCGGCGCCCACCTCCTCATGGGCAGTTTGCTTTGCCGATACATCGCGAGCGAAGATCCCGTGCTCGGCGAGTTCCTTGAGCAACTCCCGCCTCGTCAGACGCTGACGTAGATGCTGAAGAAGGACTGCCCCGACCGCAACCGGAATGAGCGTCTCCGCTGCGCCCTCGAGGAGGGTGCTGCCGAGCATGGCGTTGGTTTTGACGAGTTGCTGTTCATCTCCAGTCTCGAACCACATGCCCCGCAGGACGTGCCAGGCCCGCTCTGCGCTACCGAACACGTCCGGAGCGGAAAGCTCGTCGAAGACTGGACTCAAAGTCTTCGTGAGCTGCAGGGTCAAGAATTGGTCGACGTCGGCGGATTGTCGCGTCCACTCACTTAGAACCCGGAGCGGCCCGCAAGGACTCATCGAACTGAAGTGATAATCGCGGCCATCCGTGACGTGCCGAGCCGCGGCCGCGAAGACACCCCGACTCCGCAAAGCAGAGACCGTCCAATGATCATTGCTACTGTGTTGCCGCTTCACCTGGGTAACCGACACAGCGCCGTGTTCATCAACGAACGTGAATTCAGAGCCATCCGCCAACTCGGGATCAAGATCCTCAAGGGTGAGACTGCATCGCTCATCTTGGACGCAGCGCAGCGCATAGTGCACCGCCCATGCGAGTTCGTATCGGTTGCCGAGCTTGTCGGCGACTCCACCACCGGCGTTTGCCCTTCGCATGATCCTCCCTCGCCGATGCACCTATCTCGTCAGGACCTGACAGCTTCCGTCACCCTACTTCGGTAGCCCGCATCGCAGGCTAAGCGTGTTCGATGTTCATAGATGGGCGACGCGCCCGATTGAAGTGCATGAGGAGGAACACGGCCACGACGATACGATCCGATGCGATCGACGGTCGCTGCGCCGAACGAGATCGCATCGAGTTCGAGTCTCGCATCGCCCTCGCTTCACGCTACGCGGGGTACTGAGGGGCAGAATGCATTCATGACAGATGCGCCGAGCGAATGGGATCCGAATTCGATCGTCGTGGTCCCGGGGTTGCCCAACTCGCTTTCACGGCCGGACGGTGATGACGCGGTCTACCCCGGCTCCACTCTTGCCTTCGTTAAGGTTCTTCGAGGCGACGGATACCCGGTTCGTGTCGCCACGCCTGACAAGATCCGGGAGGTCAGCCACCACTCGGCAGAGCTGTGGCTGCCTCTCGCAGAGTTTGGACTAGCGGTTCTCGCCGGCGGTGCCGGTAACGTCCTCGCGGATATCCTCATGCGGCTGATGCCTCCTCCGCGCCGTAGCACCACCGCCCATATTCGTTGGAAGGTTCAGGGCAAAGATGGGGTGGCTCACGACTTCAGCTTCGATGGAGACGGGGATGCGGCAATCGAGGCCGCGCGCGCTTTCGAGCGCAGCCTTGGGTACGGCGAAGGTGATGACTGACGATGGCCGCACCCGCCTGGTCGAAGTGAGGCGGATGTTGGAGGTCTACCAAAGCGAGCCGAACGACGTATCGGATGAGGACCTTCGCAGCCTCCGTCGGAGCGCTCGGGCCGCAATAGATCGACTTGACGATGAGCCAGAGTTCCACGATGCGCACGAGACGCTAGACGCAGTTGGGAGCTTTGTTAGGCGGGTCAGACCGCATCTGTGCATCCTTGCTGCTGATGGCGAGGGCTACCTCCAAGAGTGTCCGGTGGACCTCGGTCATCTTCGCGTCGGCTTCAGCGTTGGAGTCGAAATCCTTGAGAGCCACTGCTCGATCTGCGAGCAGGATCCTTGGGAGTGCCCTCACATCCCAGGTGGGTCATACGGCGGCCAGCAAGCGACGAGAGTTGTCACCAGGGCAAACTTCTTCGAGGTGAGCTTGGTCGAGCGGCCGGACTTTCCGGACGCCCGGATCATGGGTCGCCCGATCTCTCGCGCGGAGGTGCAGGAGACTCTCGGCGCTCCGATGCCGGCAGGTGCGCAACCCGTATGCGATCGGTGCTTGGCGCCATGCGCGGGCATCTGAGGACGCCAAGAAGCACTCGAAGTTATCGAAGTCTTCCGTGAACTCGTGTGGCTGTTCACGCGTTGTGGGGCGCCGCAGAGAAGGGTGAAGCCTACGAATCACAAGTGAGCCTCATGTAGCAGCGATGCGCGCAGTGCGTCGGCACCTCTCGTGCGAACCTTGGCACTTCTGACGATGTCGGCGCTATCGCCTAGTTTCAGCGCATGGAATTGGGGAGTATCGAGCGGGTAGGCGCCGTAGGCGCTGTTGGCGCACTCTTCCTCGCAATCGTGCTGTTTGCGCGCGAACGAGCTATCGGCCGGCGCAAGAGCGTGGATGGCCTCATCAGCTGGCTGACCTGACGTGAGGTTCCCGGCCGCGACCGAGGCGTTCGAATCGAGACGACCGTCCACCTCTGTAATTCCGGCACTCGCCCCGTGCATGCGCCGCTGCTGTTCTATCCGGACGCGCGCGGTGGTTACGGGTCAGAGATCGTCAGCGACGATGCCCGTCCGACGATGCTGCCGCCGGGAGCTGAGATCCACCGTGTGATCCAGGGGTGCCCCTCGAAACACCGTCGCTTGCTACCTCTGGATGACCAGCGAAGACGGTCGCGTCTGGATCCGCAGGGTCGATGCACATCGGTACGTGAACAGCTTCGGTCACCTCCTGCTCACGATCCTCCTTCTCGCGTTTGAGCGGAAAGGCGGATCCAGTTCGAGGCGCCGACACCAGCGAGCGAGCGAGTTTGAACGTGCGTCGCGCAACGCGCGTCAGCTCCCTCCGCCTCGTTGAAGCGACTCTCCCTCAGTGCGTCATCAGTGCGTCCTTTGGCGCAGCGACGCGAATGAGTCCCTCGGCGTACGCATGCCGGTCCATCAGCGCGCGAGCCTGACGATGAACTGGACCAGGCATGCGGGGTTCGCACAGGCAGCGGCCAACGACAACTTCGATCGCATGACCCGCCCGCTGGCTTGCACGGTCCACCCCGGCCATGCGGGCATCCGTATGCCTCACCCGAGTCGATTCAAGGGTGATGATTCGAGGCGGCGGCTTCGGCCATGAACGCGTCCTCGACAGCGCGACGGTGGGCGACGTCTTCGACGACGAACTTGCGGAAGTCGGCTCCGCGGTCCTCGATCGTGACATCTTCAACCGACGGCGCCGGGTCCTCCCCGGGCCACGCGGTCTGACGTGTCGCCCTGTCGCGGTCGAGGCGCGAGCCGCAGGCAGCGACCCATTCGTGCAGACGTTCGCGGGCCTCGGCGAAGTCGCGGTGCCAGCCGAAGGGAGCGGAGCCGTGCTGCTCCTCGTCGTAGGCGCACAGCCAATGCAGGTGCAGCGCGGACAGCTCCCAGACGAGTTCGGAGTGGCGATGCCACAGCGGCGGGATGACCGACGGTCCGAGCCCGTATGTGCGGCGTAACCAGTTGACCCACCTGTCGAGTTCAACCCACTCGAACGCCGCTTGATCGGACGTGAGCAGGTTCCAGTTCACCGGACGAGGGATGGTGGGCAGGCCCCCTGGCTCCACATCTGGTCCGTCCGGCGCCGGCATATCGAACTCGTAGCCGGGAAACTGCAGGGCCTCGTCGGCAGACATGGGGGCTACCTCAGAGGGAGACCGGGCGCACGGCGGGCTTTGCCGGCGCTGGTGTCGGTGCAGCCAGGGGCGGTGCTGTGTGGCGGCGACGCTGGAGCGTGTAGTTCGTCCGGGCGGAGTCGTGGCCGAGGCGCTTCGCGACGAACTCCTCGGTCTCGACTGTCTCGCCGTCGCGTTCCCGTGGGGAGGTGTGGGTGTAGCCCTCGGCGATGAAGGCGTCCCCCTTGTTGAACATCGCGTACGCCCGTTCCGCGTTTCGCCGGAACATGACGAGATCGTGGTACGTGTTCTCCGTTTGGGTGAAGGTGCCGTCCTCGTTGCGTTCGAAGTGCTCCTGCCCGATCCGCACCCAGAATCGGGCCTCGCCCTTCGCGTTGAACGCGAGCTGAGGCTCCGATGCGAGGAAACCGGAGAGGGACTGCTGCGTGTGGATCGTCATCGGATGCTCCTACCGAGGGGCCGCGGGTCGGCCTTCACCTAGTAGGTGCGTCACTTATCCCCGCCGTAGTTGCTCCTCGACTCGCGCACGGTCCTCGCGTAGCAGCGCACCGTTCGGGCGAGAGCCCCACTCCCGCATGCGAGCAACGATTGGCGGTGCGGCTCTCAGCATCAGGAGCGCGGTGCCGTACGGCAGCGTCCGGATGACGTCGGGCGGCATGATCGGAACTCGCCGCGTTGATCGCTGACTCGAGCGCAGCCCTCGTTCGCCGACGGTGATCGAATCGGTGACCTCGTCACGGTCGCCGATCAGCGTGGAGATGTCTTGGAGGTCACGGGAACCTGAGGCGCCGCCGAGCACGATCTTGGCGATGCTCGCGTCCCAGATTGCGGTAGCGGCGTTGTCACCCCACCGCTGCCGCGCCTGCGCGAGCGACTGAAGCACGGGCATCGTGGTGATCCCCGTGCCGCCGCCTTCCGCCATCAGGACGGGCAAAGACGGCAGCGGTGCGAGGTTGCCGATCTCATCGAGCGCCAGAAGGAGTGGCGGATCGAGCCGCGCGCCGGGAGATCGCGCGGCAACGCGCCTGGCCGTCTCGACGAGGTCCTCTACGAGGGCAGCGACCAGAGCCGAAGATGCGCCGGCGCCCGCGCCGGTCGCGAGGAGGTACAGAGTGCCGTTGCGCCGGAGGAAGGTCTCTGGATCGAACTGCTCGTCATCGCTCGGGCTGACCGCATCGAGAACACGAGGGTCGGCCAACGCTGCCAGAGCCAACGAAACACCTTGCCAGATCGAATCGCGCGTGCGGGGGTCGGCGTCGATCATCGCCTCGAGCGACTCCGCCCATCCGGTTGCAGCGGCAGGGTTGCTCGTCAGGATGGCGACCGCGTCCTTCGCCGCGGCGGGGTCGAGTGTCCACCGAAACAGCTCGCCGGGCGAGCGGCCGTCCAGCGCTGCCGCGTGGAGGAGCGCCTGCAGTGCGGTGCGGGTCTTGCCTTCCCAGAAGCCGCCGTTCTCGACCCCGGCGCTCGATAGCCCTGTGCCGGCTGCGAGACCCGCCGCTCGGATCATCGCGGTGAGTGGGACCTCGCACCCTCGCACGGGTGACCACCGCAACCCCGCCGGCACCCCTGGGGCAAGCTGCTGTGGGTCGAACACGGCGACGGGCCCCCGGCTCATCCGCGAGCGAATGGTGGTCGTGAGGTTATCCGGCCGGGTCGAGGTCGTGACGACCGCGCCAGGAGCGTCGAGGATCGCGTTGATGACGATGTGTGCGCCCTTACCTGATCGGGGAGGACCGATCACGAGAATCGAATCCTCGACCGAGGCCCAGACCTTCGTTCCTCGCGCTACCCCGACGAGGTAGCCCACGTCGTCGGGCCGGGGCTTCGCGACGGACGCTCGGAGGTGCGCGGCCCGCGACAGCAGCGCGCGCTCGGAGGCAGCGCGCCGCACATCGGTCGACGTCGCAATCCCGACGATGCGGTTGGGGTCGGATTTCATGTGTCGAGTGTGATCCCGGAGCACTCGCCACGCCCACCACGCTACGACGGCAATGAGTGCCACGAGAGCCGTCACGACCGACCAATACACGAGAGGGTTGAGCCCGGCCGCGCCCAATGCGATCCCCGGGTCTGCGGGCGAGTTGAAGACACCGAACCCCGCGCCCAGGCCGCCGGTCGGCTGCTCCGCTCCTGATACGAAGGCGGCGACATTCCCCGCCACGCGAAGGATGCCGGCAACCGCGATGACCGCGCCGAGGGCGAGCAAGGCGAGATTGGTCAGTCCGTCCTGGCCGGAAACATCCACACCGTGGTTGCCAGTCACGTGAGATATCCGATGACGCACGTGCCGGAGGTCCGTCCAACGAGCACGACCTCACCGTCGACGCTGCACTGGCAGACCCCTGGCTCCAGCAGAGCGCGGGCAGACCCGTCCGCGGATGCCTTCGTGTGTCGCACGATGATTGCGACGGCGACATCCTCTCCGGGGAGGAAGCCTTCCTCGCCGAACGCGGCGTGCGGCGACGCGATCAAGGGGAGGGCTTCGATGAGTGCGTCGGCCACGCTCGCGCGGTTCGCGGGCGCGTCCTCCCGAACATGCGGCTGGGCGTTCGGGGCAAAGGATCCCTGCAAGGGGCGGGTGACGAGGTCGGTGAAAACGGTGCCGTCCGTTTCGTAGACGAGTACCCGCACGGGCGACCCCCGCTCTTCCAGCACCGTGTCGATGACTGCCGCAAACGACGACCGGACCCAGGCCGGCCCGAATTGAGGTGGCTCGAACGGCACGCCGTCGACCGCTACCGCCATCGTGCCGTCTGTGGCGATCGTCATCGAGATCACCGGAAGGACCGGCGGCACCCGGATCGCATCGGTCGTTCCTCGTACTGCGTGAGTTGTGCTCATTTCACGCCCTCCGTCATCCGGCTCGTTGTGTCGAAAGCTGCGAGCTCCGCGGGGTGCAGTTGGTGCTGAACCACGAAGCTGCGGTCCTTGATCCGCCACAGCCCTTGGCCTGTGCCGAGGCCCGGCAGCAGGCCCTGCTCCGTGCCTGTGAGGCCCAGCGCACTCGCAGTCGCTCCGAGCTGGTCCGCTTCCTGCCGGTAGATGATCCGGGTCTCGGCGTTCGCGAGCAGAGACGACGCGATTGCCCGCATTGCCGAGCCCTGGTCGCCGACGTTGTCCAGGTCGGAGAGCTTGTGGAACACGAGGAGGTTCGCAATTCCGTAATGGCGGGCGAGGCGCCATTGAGCATCCATTCGTCGCAGCAAGGCCGGGTGGGACATGAGGCGCCAGGCTTCGTCGTAGATGACCCAGCGCTGCCCGCCGTGTGGGTCGAGGAGGGCGGACTCCATCCACGCTGACGAGCACGTCATGAGAACGGAGACGAGCGTCGCGTTCTCGGCCACTCGCGACAGGTCGAGGGAGATCATCGGAAGGCTCGGGTCGAACGTGACTGTGCTGGGCCCGTCGAACAGCCCGGCGAGGTCGCCGGCGACGAGCCGACGTAGCGCGTGCCCGACGACTCTGCCGTCCTCGACGAGCCGATGATCAGCCCGTTGAGACACGTCTGGCGAGAGAATTCGGTCAACGACCATAGGCAGGATGGGGATCTCGCAGGACCTGACGGCGTCAGCGAGGGCGAGGTCGATCGCGGTGTGCTCTAACGGACTCAGCGGGCGCTCGAGCACCGTTTCGGTGAGGGCTCCAATGAGGTCACGGCGACGAGACGCGACCTGGCCTGCCCAACTCTCATCGGTCACGCCGGACGGGCGGTGCCCTTCGTCGAGCGGGTTGAGCCGGTTTGCCATGCCGTGTCCGAGCACGATTGCCTGCCCTCCGACGGCTTCGGCGACGGCGGTGTGCTCACCTTTCGGATCTCCGGGTACGTAGACGCGGCGGCCGAAGGGAATCGACCGCGTGTAGAGACTCTTCACGAGCGACGACTTACCCGAGCCCACGATCCCCGCCAGGACGATGTTCGGTGCCGTGATCATTCCGCGCGAGTAAAGCACCCAGGGGTCGTAAACGAACGACGCACCTGAGTAGAGGTCTTGCCCGACGAAGACTCCTTGTGAGCCGAGTCCGCCCTCGGCGAGGAACGGATACGCTCCGGCAAGGGTCGCGCTGGTGTCCTGGTGGCGCGGGAGTCGGAGCCGACCAGGGGTGCGTAGCGCAGCTGGCCGTGATTCGCCCGCTGCGGGCAGGTACGTGGTCGCGCGGCGTTCAGCGCTTTGAGCGTCTGATTCGGCGCGGTCGGCTGCGGAGACGGCGGCTCGCGACTCAGCGGTGAGCCGTTGGGTTGCTTTCCGCCGGACGCGGCGCTCCTTCCTGCGTTCTCCGGCCGGGTCGACGAGCACCGCGGTGTGCACTCGTTCTTCCTTCTGCGCGCTCACAGCGACAACCCCGTGCGTCTGCGAACACTCGCTCCCGACCCTGGGGAGGCGAAGGAGTTCGTGTGTTGGAAGGAATCATGCGGATTGATCCGCGGTGCGATCCACTCTGCAACGGGCACGGCGGCTGCGGCGGAGTCCCATACGACTCGGCCGGAGTGCTGAGACGCCCGATCGACCGCCATACCTGCTCGGGCAACGAGGGTCGACGCTCTCTCTAGCGCATTCGCGGCTGCGTAGGCCTCCTCCACGCCGGCCCAGTGATCGCCGTCGTCCGTGCGGGCGCTGGCCGCTGCGCTCGTGTGGGCGGACGAGAGCTGGTCGAGCACCTGCTTGAGGGATTTAAGGCCGCCCACCAAATTCTCAACCACGTCGTACGTCTGTGCCGGGTCGTCGACGGAGCGGGTAGCGGCCGCGAGGGCGCGCAGTGCTTGCCGCGCTTCCTCGCCATCGTCGATCGGGGTCTGGGATATGGGCATTTCGCTTCCCTTGCAGCGGAGTCTTTAAGGAGGTGCGTCCGACGTCCCCGCGTGTTGACGTCGCCAGCGTCGGGCACGCGAGAGTCAAATGGGTCTACACAGGGGCAGCGCGGCGGCCGCGAACGCCTGCGCTTGCTGCCCGACGAGCCGCCGCGTCTCGCAGGCGGCTTGCACGGCGGCTTGCTCGATAGCAGCGATCGCCGCATCCAGCTCATCGATCTTGGGTGCCGACACTGCGACGAGACCGGTGTATCGCAGCACCCCGTGGCCAGCTGTGAGATCCGACTCCTGCTGGACGACGTCGTTGTACTCGGCCGTGCGCGCGGCATCCTCGATCTGACCGATCTTCGCGCGTTGCGCGGCATCCGAAAGGAGTCCGACCTTCTTTCTCCGGATATCCCGCGCGGCGACGTCGGCGCGGACCGGCGTGCAGATGAGTGTGAAGGTGCGCTGGATGCCGGAGGTCAGCAGTAGTGGCGACAGGAAGCCTGGGAAGACCTGCGATCGCGGCCATTCCGCGATCCAGAGGACCGCGTGATGGGCGGAGTCGGTGTGGAGCCGATCCCAGGATTCGGCGACCGCGACGGGTCCGGCCGTTGCGAGTGAGTGGCCTATGTCGCCGTGTCGCTCGAGAGCGGGAGCGGCGGCGGGATCATATGCAGATCGCAGCGCGACGGCGACCTCGCCTGGTGTGAGCCATCCGGTGGGCATCAGGTCGGCCGCACGCAGGGCCGCGGTGAAGGTCGTCATCTCTTGGCGGAGTACGTCAGCCGCTCCCTTCATGCCACCGCCGGCGGCACGGATCTGCCGCGCTGCCGCACGCACGTCCAGTGCGAGAGAGATCGTCGTCGCGTGTCGCTCGCCCGCCGGTCCGGCCCGCTCGATGAGCTCCTGATAGGTCACAGCAGGCCACGAGTTGTCGTTCACACCGTGCCGTGCCCACCATTCGGCCAGCCCGCTTCCCGAGCTGGGAACCGTCCGTTCAGAGATCTGCACGCGGGCGATGCGACCCGACCGGCACACCGTCGCCAACACTCGCCCCCAGCCGGCTACTCGACGCTCCTGCTCCCCGCTGTCGAGCAGCACGAAAGCCGGGTGCGTGATGCCGACAACTGCCGTCAAGGTCTGGGCGTGAGGGTCCTGGATCATCGCCGCGCCTGTCTCGGGATCGATCCACTCACGTAGCGCTGCGGCATCTCCCGGCAGCGCAAGCGTTCCGGCGGGGCGCGGCGTTACGAGGTCAGCGCGGAACCGGAGTTGGCCTCCCACGCTCCGCCACACCCACCGGACAGCGATCGGGACCCATTCGATGAGCTTGCGTCCACCAACGGGGAGGAAGGCGAGCACGACGCTGGTGAGCCAGATAGGCGAGGTCAGGCCGAACAAGATGCCGCCGCCCATATAGACGGCGGTTGTGAAAGCGATGAGCCCGATGGCGAGCGTCACGAATTGCGCGAGCGAAAGCCCGAGCATCACTCCTCGTTTCGGAAGTCGCGAGAACTGAACTGGGTGGAGTTGGTTCGCGCGGCGCGTGTTGTCACCGGTCATGCCGTTGTCCTTTCGCGCGGGGTGGGAAACGGGTGCGGGGGAGTGGCCGTCGGGCGCGGCGGCGGGATCGGGGCTACGCCTGGCTGCGAGCCGTTCGAACCCGGAGGCATATCTGCCGGGGCGGCGCCCTCGGCGTGTCCTTCCGCGGCTGTGCCTGCCGCGCTCCCGAGCTTCGGACCAGCGCCAGCCGCCTTGGTGGCCACCTGCCCGCCAATGACGGCTGCGGTGGCCGGGCCAGCAGCCGCCGCGCCGCCCGACGCTGCCGTGCTGCCGCCGGATCCCGCGGCGCCGCTGGTCGCCTTGGCCGCAGCGGGGGGTGCCGAGCCACTGGATGCCGCGCCGCCTCCATCGAGAATCGACTTCGCCGACTTCGCCGTCGCGGGGGTGACCGGCACAGGTATGGGGCGATTCATCGCGCCTTTCGCCTCCTGTTCGGTGGACATCGCGTGGTACATGTCGACCCCAACGAAGGAAATGAACTTGTAGGTCATGTAAGGCGCGAAGGCCGCGACAAGCATGAGCACGACTCCGGCGACCGGGTCGCTGATGGAGGCAAGGTCGAGATCGATCGGCGCGGCAGTCTGATTGATCGCGACAAGGAAAAGTACGACGAGCACCAGCTTCGAAAACACGAGTGCAACCACGAATGCCGCCCACTTGCCGAACCAACCGCGCGCTGCGTCCCATGAGAACCCCGCCAAGGCGATCGGAGCGAACACGATCGCCACCAGGAGCAGCGCCTTCCGGATGAGGAGCGAGAACCACACAATCGCCGATGCCGCGATCGCAAGTCCGGCGAGGAAGATGGTCATGATCGCGCCGACGCCGGGGCTCGTGATGTTGATCGCCACAAGGCCGGTGGCCATGAGAGCGATCCTGTCTCCCATCCCCTCCATCGTGTTCCCAGTTGCCTGGACGATGCCGATGGCCAGACGATCCGTGATTTCCAGCAGGGTTGCTGTGAGCGTGATTACGACGAAGGAACCGAGCACGGACTTGCCCAGCCCCACCGCAGCACGCGAGAGGGCGGCCGGATCGCGATGCGCCAACCCGGTGATCAGCTGCAGGCAGAAGAAGATGAGCATGACGAACAGCGCGACGCCGAAGAGCAGGTTGTACACCCGGATGTACTGCTCACCGGTGACGTCAACGAGGGTCGTGGTGTCGAAAACGGCCCACACGGCTTGAAAGAACCAGGCGGCGGAAGCGGCGAGCGTGTGGGCGAGCCAGTCGAAGGGGGCCGCGACGAGCGAGGCGACACCCGATCCGACTGTCTGGCACACCTCGGCGATCACAGGGATGTCGCACACGCCATCCACTCGGGTCGCTCCTCTCGGTCATCCTCGCCCGCTCAGACGGACTGACCGACGCCCCAGAAGAAGTTCACCAGCGTGACGGCCGCACCGCAGAGGACTGCTGCACCGCACGCCACGAGCACACCGAGCTTTCCGCGAGAGGCGAGATGGGGATTGGACGAGTTCGCTCCATATCCCCACGCAACGGCAGCGATGATGAGCGCGAGTACGGCGAGGATGAGCCCGACAACCATCACCGCGCCGACGATGACGCGGAGTTGCTCGATGCCGGGCAGTCCCGACGCGTTGGGTGCGATATCGATCACGGTCGTGCTCCTTGTCTGGGCAGAAACGAACCTGCGTACAAGGTGCGTGCGTCGTCCCCGCGATCCGACGACGAATGCAGACGGCGCGACCGGACTAGAGCTGCTGGCCGATCCCGATGAGGAAGTTCATCCAGGCGACTCCCGCGCCGGCCAAGGCCGCGGCCCCGGCGGCGACCAAGACCCCGGCTCGGGCACGCAGCGCCGACTGATAGTTGCCACTCGACGACGTGATCGCCCACGTAACGGCGCAGATGAGGGTCATGAGCACGGCAAAGACCAGGACGTACATGAGCAGAGCGCCAACGATGCCGCGGAGGTCGGCGCCTCCTCCGACTGCACCGAAGTCCGGGAAGATCCCCATGCCAGTCATCCTGAGAGCCCGATCGCACACAACGCCGTGGCCGACGTGCTCGCATCCTGCCCTTCGGCCCCGTGCTGGACGAACCACGGGTCAGCGTCGATGGACGGCTCGAACGAACCGCCCGGTCGGATCTCGAAGTGCAAGTGCGATCCCGTCGACTTGCCGGACGCCCCGACGTCCGCAATGTGCTGGCCAGCGGTGACCCGCTCGCCCTCGGACACGTATATGCCGGAGGCCCACATGTGTGCGTAGGCCGACGCAACTCGCTTTCCGCCGATCGTGTGTTCAATGACGACCAGGTGCCCGTACCCCGGCGACGGGCCTGCCCAGCCAACGATTCCGTCCGCTGCCGCAAAGATGGGTGTGCCGTCGGCTGCGGAAAAGTCGGTGCCCGAGTGAAATGCACGGTCTCCGGTCAAGGGGTCCGTGCGCCAGCCGTACCCGCTGGAGCGCACCCATGTGCCGCTCGGCAGCGGAAAGACGAATCGGGTCGTTTCCGGGACGGAGCGAAGAGGTGGGCCGCCGTCGGCTGCACCTGCGGCGGGCTTGGTCAGCGCCGCGAGGATCGCTTCTGCAACGGGCTGATAGTCCTGATAGCGGTCGGGGAAGGCGGAGCGTTCGACGGACTGGGCAGCTGTACCAGGATCAGCGGCCTGCCAGCCCGGAATGTCCAGGAGCCCGGCAGGTGAGGGGAAGTTAGGTCCCGATGATCCACCGAAGAAGGCGCGCACTTGGTAGTCCGGATCCATGAGCTCATCCACGGTGCCCCACCCCGCCGTCGGACGCATCTGGAAGAGGCCGAGCGAGTCGTGGTCCCTACCGACGCCGTCGTTCGGCATGTTGAGGGATGTGGGGTGAGTGGGGTTTGCGAGCATCCTCAGCGTCGACTCGGTAAGCGCTGCCATCAGTCCAATAACCACGCCCGCCCGTCCGACACCCTCGACGCCGCTGCCGACGGTGATGATCGTGGCGGCGTGCGTCAGCTGCCTGCGTCCAAGGGTCACTGATGCGCCGTCGCGCCGTACCGCGGTGAGTTTGTCCGGCACTTCGGTCACGACGAGCTGGCCTGCTGACTGGCAGGCGGCGAGCGCGGCGGGGGAGAGGAGGAGCGGTACGGCGAGCAGCCCGGCGAACGGCAGGGCGAACAACGTGACGATCAGAGCGATCATGAGCTTCTTCATGGCCAGCGCCCGTCATCGAAGCGGGTTGTCTACCTCGGACAGCCTGAGCAGCCGACACTCTTCGAAGCTGGGCTCGCACGCGATGAACAGAGTGAACGAGACCGGTCGCGACGTCTCCTGTGCCTGGGTCCCCACGATGCCGGCACGATGACGCGTCCCAGTGACGGTGTAGGCGATGGTTCCTGGGAGCAGTTGGCCATCCGCCGCCTGATCGAGCGCTTCGTTCCAGGATGCCGGGATGACCGCGTCGTCGATCGTCAACCATTGGCGGGTGCCGTAGCCGCGCAATTTTGACCAGGCGTCCGCGGTGGGGAGGTAGCTGCGGACATCGGACGCCAGCGCGGCGGTTTCCATCCCGGACGGATCGCCCGCATCGATGATGACTTGGGCGTAGTCGGACGGCTCGAAGTGTGTGGCTGTGTCCCAGTCGATCAGCGCGTGAGAGGCGGCGCGCGCGAATGCCTCGGCATCCGCTGTCGAGAGAATCGGTGGGAGGGACGGGCTCGACGCGGTCGAGTCGGGCTCAGGAGAGGGCCCGACCGGGGCTCTGGGCTCGGCCGCGGGCGCCGGCGCGGTTGGGTCGGGAGCGAGGAGGAGGCCATAGACCCCGACTCCGACGAGTGCAGCCAGCACCGCAAAGCCGACGGCGAGCAGAAGGATGAAGCGCCGGTGACCGGGGCGCACGGGGTTTGCCATCACGCGATCTCCCGCCTCGTCTGCGCTCGTGCGTTGCGGAGGGCAGTGAAGAACTCAACGGTCGAGGCGAGCGTCGCCTCGAACTGCTCCAACTGTTCGTCGGTCAGTTCCGCGGCAACCGCTGCGACGTCGAAGTGGGTCCACCACGAGTCGAGGTCCTCCCACACGCGCACGAAAGCGCGGACGGGAAAGACATGCGCGGCAGAAGCTCGCGCCTTTGGTGTTCGTCGATTGCGTTTCGCCTCCTTGACTCTCGCGAGAGCCGCATTCGCAAGCTGCTCGAGTTCGTCAGGCGGATCCAAGTCTTCGGGCGCTTCGAAGTCCTCGAACTCCCGCGGCGCCTCCTTATCCAGGACGTGCCGGATTCGAGCGTGCGACGCGGTCACGCTGCCGCCGTCATCGATGAGTCGCAGCTCATCGCTCGCTCTCTCCTTCAATGCGGGGTCAGAACCCGGGTCGGCGACAAGGCGCTGCAGTTCGGCGATGCGCTCGAGTGTCGTGTACGACGCCTTCCCCGTGACCATCTGGGCCGCCTGCGCCCGGCTCTTGCCCGGCTTGAACTGCGGTGGTGCGACCGTGGCACCACCGTCTCCTCCGGCGTGAGCATCCTGACGACCGAAACGCGACGCGGCCTGGCGTCGCGTCGCATCCTCAGCCAGGTAGTCCTTCAGCTCGGTGTAGAGCGCGGCCGCCTCCGTGGGCGTGAGGGGCTTGTGGAGGACGTTCTCGGCCTGCTCGGCCAACAGCTCGGCGAGCCGATCGGAGATCCCGGACTTGACCCAGACCTTGATCGTTTTCTCGCCGAGCCGCTTCAGAGCCTCAAGCCGTCGTGCTCCGCACACCAGGACGCCTTCGGGCGTGACGGTGACCGGTTGCAGCAGCCCGTCGCGGATGATCGACGCGGCAAGTTCATCGATATCCCCGAACTCGTTGCGGTGCCGCTGCCCGACGATGATCGATTCGATCGATCGCTCGAGCTCGATGTGGCCGATGTTTGTACCCACGGTCACCGCCTCCCTCTATCGGCGGGGGCGGAGACACTCACGGCAAGGACGAGGTCGTCATCAGTCAGGAGCGACCGCAGTGGTTCACCGATCAACAGCCGCAGCAGGATGCCGCGTCCGGCTGTCGTTCGCGCGACCTCTGGCTCGGGGTTGCCGAGGACAGCACGCAGCAGTCCATTCCACGACGCGGACGAGAGGTCGAGCAGCGTCCTTCCGTGGACGTCGCGACGGAGCGATTCCCAGGCCGTTGCACGAGAGGGCACCTCACTGAGGCGCGCGCAGATGTACTCCATCGCGGTGCGTGCCGGCGTGTGGGGCCATCCAAGGAGCGTGAGGAAAGCGATCGCATTCTCCACTGCCTCGCCTATCCCAGTCCCATCGGCCGAGGCGCGGTCGTCCTGCGAGCCCCCGAGCGGTTCCACCCGGAATGCCGGGTGATAGTCGCTCAAGGGGTTCTCCCGATCGCTGAACCGCTCCGGGTCATGGAACGACGAGAACTCGGGTCGACGCGCCTGGTAAACCGAGCACAGCAGGCCGTTCGCGCGTTCCTCCGCGATCAGGGTCACCTGCACGGCGCGGGTCACGACAGCCCAAGGGTCGTCCGCGTTGCGCACGGCGGACGAGCGCATCGCGTCGAACGCGGCTGCGGCTGCGTCCCATGGGTCGAGCCCATGCTTGCGCGCGAGCTTCGCGTAGCGCCGAACCACGTATCCCATGAGCGCTGCGGCTTCGACATCGTGGCGCCAGGCGCCATGGTCCTGCGCGGCGAGGCGTTCCAGCAGTTCGCGCAGCCCCTCCGAGCTTTCGAAGGACGCGCGAGCACTTACAGACTCAGGTACCTCCGGCCCCCGGGTTGGGGGCGCCGATGCGCCTGCCGCCGACCGCGAACTCTGCCCGGACATCGCAACCTCGCTACCGACTGATTCCCGAGCGTCGCACTGCCCCATTCACCGCGCGTCCGTTTCCGAACGCGGTCACCGGCGGAAGGCGAAGCGCCCGTTCCCGAATGGCGCGGCGGGTAGTCGCGACGTGTTGCGTTGGCAGCGCACGCGCGCGCCGGGCAAGCGAGGACTCGAGGTCGATTCCCTGACCTGCGACGCGACCGGTAACGGCCGGAACGAGTTCGGTGGGTCGCATCCAGACAATTTCGCTGCGAACCTGCTCGGCACCTGAGGAAGTCATCGGTTGACGCACAAGGGAGGGATCGGCGTGCCGCGCGAACTCGGACGCCTCGTCGTTCGCCGACCTGTCAACGAGGGCGCGGTGGCCTTCGGACGCATCCGGGCGAAGCCGCGTCTCCGGTTGCTGGTCTCGGCCGTATTCGGTCATGGCACAACTCCCTTCTGAACCTCAGGTGTGCGGAGCTTCCCCGCGATCCATCGACCGACTGTCGATGGATGAACTCCTGTGGCGCTCGCGATTTGCTTGTTCGACATGCCGCGCTGGTGCATTAGCTCCGCAAGTTCCTTGAGTGCACCCTTCTCCGGAACGTCTGCTTGCGCTCGAAGTTGCATCGGTTCTGTGGATGGAACGAGCGACGCGGTATCTGTGGAGGAGGAGCCGAAGCGGAACCGTTGAGTGAGGACCACGGTCAGGTGCGTGATCGCGAGCAGGACCAACGGAGGCACGGCCGCAACGGATGCCGCGAGCACCGGTGGAAGGCTGGCATCGGCGGCCACAACCGCGTGGATCGCGTTCGCGGCGACTGATGCGGCGGCACCGGCCAGAAGTAGCATCCACGGGTACCAGGCGTCGCGTTGCCCAGCCAGCGCCACAACCGCGACGGTGCCGACGACGATGATCCCGTCAACGATGAGGGGCCATGCCCACGCTTGCGTCGGCGCAATACCGGATCGGCGCGCGAGATCCGCGAGTGCAGTGAACGACAACCAGAAGGCGCCGCCGGCTATGAAGACGGTCCCAGCGACCGCGGTCCAGACGGCAATCCGCCCCGACTGCGGCCCTGTCATTCCGGGCATCACGAGATCACCTGCCCGTTGATCGGGTGCGCAACTGCTTGAGCACCGCGGCTATGGAAAGGCGACGTCGGGGCCGCCACCGTCCGGTACGCAGACCGGATGGTGGTCAGGACCTCGGATTGACCCAGCCCCGCGTGCTCGGCCGCCGGTCCGAGCACGGTGCGCGCGCTCTCGTCCGTGACGCCGTTCTCGGCGAGCCGGCATGCCGCCCAATACAGTGCGCGGTTTCGTTCACCTTCGGGCCGGGTAGCCAGCCAGGCTGCGATCCGCTCCACGTCCACGTCGCGGAGCGCGTTCGTGGTCATCGTCGAGACTGGAGCCGGCTTCGGGTCAAGGAACGCTCGCAGCGCTGCTCCGTCAATGGGCACGGCCTCACTGCGCCCGGTGCCGATCAGCTCATAGGCTGACCGATTGCCTTCGAACAGCACCAGCGACGGTGGGACGATGACGTAGCCGCCCTCGCCACGGAAGTCGATGCCGGACCGCGCGGCCTGCCAGGACGGCTGCGCGCGGTCAGGGTCAGCGGGGTAATAGGCGTGCATGCCGCCGGACGCCGTCTTCACGAGTGCCTGCCAGCGGTCCGCGAGACCCTCTCGGCGGGCGAGTTCGAAGGCAGCGAACCCGCGCACTCTACCGTGCACGTCGACATCGACGACCTCGAGACCGGAAGCGTGCCCGGTCGGCATACCGATGTTCGCCTGCGGCCATTGCGTCCACCAGCGGCCGACCTGCTCGGCGTCGGTGGTCGCGTCGTGGAACCCGTGCTCCGTGAGCGGCCGCTTCTGAGCAGGCTTGCACGGGAAGATCGGGATTCCGGCTGCGGCGAACCGCGTCGCTCCCTCGCGCGGCGTAAGTCCGATCATCGAGGCGAGCACGGCGACCGTGTCCATTACAGCACCCGAGGCGAGGTCTCCGACCGGCCGGAGGATCGCCTCCCTGTCGTCTGACCGGTGCCAGCTGGGTTCCCCACCCCATGCGAGGTGTGCAACGAGGCCGAACTCTCGGGCGCTGCCCTCATCAAGCCGGGCGGGTCGCCCGATCCCATTTGAATCGTCGGCAGGCTCTCGAGAATCGCGAGCGCTGCCGTCCGCACTCGCGCGCCGGTTTCTTGAACGACCTCGACCGGTGTCTTGGCATCGATGGACGTTGCCCAGGTTGACACGTAGGGGATGGTGTACCCAGATGTGTCGAGACCGTGCGCCGCTCCGATCATCAGTGCGACGGACTCCGCCTCGACTTCGGTGATCCCATGGTGCAGCGTCGCAGCTCCGTTGCCGGGGCCATGCAGCTTGAGGTGGGCGAGCTCGTGCGCCAGGGTTTTCGCTCGCGCTGCGGGATCCATGTCGCCACGTACAACGACGCTCCGCGTGACGTAATCAGTCATGCCGTTCGCTCCGCCGAGATCGCGATCGCTGCCAACGATGCGCAAGGAGTAGCCGTGCCCGCGTACCAACGTCGCTAGGCCGTCCCACAGACCTTCCGGTGCCTCTCCTTCGAGCATCTGCGGCCGGGGCAGTTCCGGGATCGGCGCGCCGCTCGTCTGAGATGCGTCCCACACGTATGCCGGCCGCACACCCACCATGCCCGTGCGCACCACGTCACCGTGCTGCGGGGCCTCGCGAGGTGCGAGCCGACGCCATGACTTGGTGACTTCGGGAGTGGGCGAGGCGAACCGGCCGAGGACCGGGGCGAAGATCATGTAGCCGCTCTGGCCACGTTCGACGGACCGGCCCAAGGTCAGCCACTGCTTGAAACCCGCGATGTACGTCGGCGTCGGCTCGGGGACCCGGCCTTGCCTGAACGCAACGGCGTGCTGCGTCCAGATGAGCACGGTGTTGTTGAACGATCGAGAGCGAAACCGAGCCGCGAACTCAAGCGCTCGCGCCCAGTCATCGCCAGTCACGAGCCCGGCGACAGCGTCTGCCAGCTGTGCGTGCAGACGTTCGAGCTTCGCCTCAGCGGCCCCGACGCTAGATCTTTGGTGGGACATGGCGTGAAAACCTCCTCCTGCGCAGCCGACCTGGGCGGCTTCTCGTGGGAGGTACGCGTCATTTCACCGATGACGGCGTCTGCGGGCCGGTGGTGGGCGCGCGAGGGCACGGGGGCAGTGTGCGTACATAGGAGCAAGATACGCCCCATGTGCTGGAATAGGTATAAGCCCCTTGGAAACCCGTAGCGATACCCTGTCCTCGTGGGCAGACGATCCCAGGGCGGGGCTGGCGCGTGGTCGATGGACCTGGTGCGCGCAGTGTCTACGCTGCGCGAAGCAGCCGGGATGACGAACCAGGAACTGATCGACCGGTCGGGCATGTCAGCGAGCTACTTCTATGGGCGGTTGCGCGGCTCCGCGCCCTTCGACGCGAACGACATCGAAAAGCTCGCGCAGGCCTTAGGGACCCACCCGCATGAGATCTCACGCGTGGCGGCATCCATCGGCGAGGCGCGCGAGATCGAGCCCATGGTGGACACAGAGCCGGAGGAGCTGGGCCGTCGGCTGACCGCGGTCTCCCGTGCGCCCCGCCTTGACGGTTCGACTTTCAACGTCGATGAGCTTGTCAGTGAGCTCGCTGCTCGCGGAGTCGCATTCGATCGGGATGAGTGGTCCAGCCTGATCGCTGGAGCGTCCCCGTCACCTGTGCGGGTGCGAGTTCTTGAAGGCGTCGGAGTGTATGCGGGCGTTTCTTCTGCGTACCTGCTGGACCTGGGCGACGCTGCGGCGGTGGAAGCAGCTGAAGCGAACTTCGAGTTCCGTGAGGCGCTTAAGGCGTCCGGTGCGGATTCGGTGTCAGCTCGTGCCGTCGGTGAGATTTCGCCTACCGCGTTACGCGCGATTGCGCAGACGCTGAGGTCGATCTCTGCGCAATGAGGTACTGACCTGACCTCTACTGCGCATCGGCGTACAGTGTAGGCGTTCGAGCGATCGCAGTGCCGAGGTCGTGATCGGAGGTCGGGCACCATGAGCTACCGCGCATCTCGAGATCATCAAGAGTTGCGCGCCCGCGCCCAACAACAGCTGGAACGCCTTGAGCTGCCCGCCGACGTAGACCTCAGGGACATCGTTCGGCACGTTGCCTTTGCAACCGGCAGGCGGATCGACATCGAGCCGGTCGGTGATCGGGATTGGGAGAACATCACCGGTCTGGTGCTGCTCACGGCCGACGCAGCCACGATCCTGGTGCGGAAGTCCGATCCCCGCTGGTACCAGTTCCACACCGTCCTCCACGAGCTGTCCCACGTTCTGTTCGAGCATGAGGGCTGTGCGACACTGCCCGTCAAGCATGCCGGTTCCCGTCATATGCGCGCCGGTCAGACTGTGCTCGCCCGCGGAATCGTCACGCCGGACTTCGAGCTGGACCTCGACTTTGCCGACACCGAATTGGTGGTTGAAGCGGAGGCCGAGAAGCTGTCGCAACTCTTGTCGCGCCTGCTGCTGCGTCCCCGTCACGGTCACGACGAGGCGGTGTTCGGCTGATGCTGCTCCGTATCGAGACGATCGCGTTCGTTGCCCTGCTGATCCTGACGCTGATCCGACTGCCCTCGGCGATCCGGGAGCCGTCGAGTCGGCTGACCTGGATCGCCACAATCACCGGACTGGCAGCGATCTTCATGGTCGGAGTCGCGGTTCCGTTGCACACCGTCGACGGGTGGCTCGGCGGAACGAACGTCGCGAACCTGGTCCAGAACATCCTCGCGACTGCGGCGTTCTGGTTCGTCATGCAGGCAGCGCTCACGCTGGACGGCAGCCGATTCAATACGCGCAGCCTGTGGGAGCTACCGCTCATGTGCCTCGCCTTCATTATCCCATTCCTCATGATCGTCGATCGAGGGTCGACGACGGACGCCTTCATCGACGAGACCGCGGATCACTTCGGGTTGTGGGCGTATGCGTCGATCTACATGGGATGCGTCGTGCTGATCATGACTCGGATGCTCCGCGGCATCCACGGTCGCAAACCGCGATCGTACATCGCCATCCGCGTCGGCGCGTGGGCGATCCTCTGCGCCAGCCTGGTCGAGATCGTTTACCTGACCCTCCGCGTCGCGGGCATGGGGCGAACACCGCCCGTCGAAGCAGTCGGGAGTCTGTTCACATTTCCGTTCTACGGCGGCGTCGTGTTGGTTTGCGCCGGGATCATCGCGTTCGCAATCGCCCGCGCGGGCCGCAGGTCCATGAACACCGCGCTCGGCCGACTGCTCGCCAGAGCGAGCCTCGACCGAGGGATGATCGTCAGCCCTGTTCCTGACGAAGATCCCGTGCATGAGGCCTACCGGCTCGCAGTCCGCCTCACCGACATCGCCAACAGCCAGGAGCTGACGAAACGTGAGCGAATCCTGCTTCGTGCCGCGACACAGATGCTCGACCGACAGATGAGGGCGCCCGCTGTTGTCCGAATGTCCAGTGCTACGGGGACGGTGACAGCACCTTGAAAGTGATCGCCATCGTGACCGCGGCCACGGCCGCGCTCGCCGCAATTGCCGCGAGTCTGCTCCGATTGCTGGTTCGACGCGTCGTCGGTGTCGAACCGAGAAGGAAGACGCTCACCGTGCGTCGCATCGGTGACGATATCGAGATGCCGAAGAGCGCGCTGACCCTCGCTGACGGGAGCTATGGGCTTTGGTTCGGAGAGCGATTCGAGCACCACGCGCTAATCGGACCTGTAACTGCGTCGGATGAGCACAGCGTCATTCGCCCTGTGCTCAGGACGACGGCCCCGATCAGTACGGAGCCATTCGAGGCACAGTGGACCGGCCACGTCATGAGCGGGCCCGCGGAGATCGATCCCGAATGGGAAGACGTCACGGTGCCACTGCGTGACGGACTCTTGGCGCCGGCCTGGCTCTTCCGGGGTGATTCGCCCGATGCGCCGTGGGTGATCCACGTGCAGGGGATTCGAACGTCGCGACTCGTGACACTGCGCTCCGTTGAGGTTGCGCAGAGCGCCGGGCTGACCTCACTTGTGATCACGTATCGCGGTTCGGGCGACGGTCCACCAGCACCAGCCTCGACCCTCGGGCAGCGTGAGTGGACGGACTTGTCTGACTCGATCGCGTACGCCCGGGCGTGCGGTGCTACGTCGATCTACGTTGTGGCGTGGTCGATGGGTGCAGGGCTCGCGCTTGAACTCCTTCGTCACGAGCCGGATGCGTTCGACAGGCTCGTGTTGATTGCCCCGGCAACGAACTGGCGACGAATTATCAGGCACCGCGTGCGTGATGCGGGTCTGCCTGCGTTCGCAGGGGCCGTCGTTACGTGGGCGCTCGGCTCTCGCGTGGCCAGCCAGCTGATGGGGCTACCGGAGCTGCTGGACTTGGATCGGCTCGATTGGGGCCAGAGCCTCAAGATGAACGTGCCGGCGATCGCGGTCCACTCCAGGGGCGACGCAGAAATCCCCTTCGAGATCACGAACGATTTCATCGCGGCGCACCGGAATGTCACGCTCGTGGAAACGGGCGCTGCGCCGCACGGGTGGGAGGCGAACGTTGACCCCGAATTGTTTCGGTCTGCGTTGACGGCGTGGTTCGCGGGCCCCGCGGCAGCGGACGTCTGCCGCTGAGATCCGAGATTCGCATATTGGGTCCCTCGCGGATCAATGAACTGATTCGCCGCGATGGACACGGAGGCCGCCGCGAGGAATGCTCGACCTCCGTTTCCTTGCGGGAGCCCCTCAGCGGGAGCCATCCTGAATACGCTCAGCCCTCGTGCGCTCGTGGGCCTTGATCTTGGCGAACATGTCCTCGAGCAGCCAGCGCGTATCGTACGTCTCAGCCACCCTCACGGTCCGTCCCGGGACGACGATTCGCGTCATACGTGCGTTGTCGTCGAATGTCCTCACGGAGTGGGTCCGCCATGACGCACTGTGAGGGTTGATCACCACCCCGATTGCAGGGGAGTCGCCAAGTGTGCGGTATTCCATCTCAGGTAAACCAGCGCGGTCGGACACCCAGGCGTTAAAAGCCTTCAACTGTCCGACAAGGTATGCCCCGAGATCACCGTGAGGCGCGACCTTATCGTCGAGCTCGGCGTAGCCCACCCCCAGCAGAGAGTAAACAGACGAGGGAATCTGCCAGACGGTCAGGCCGGACTGGAAGACGACGTTCGCGGCTGCCACGTCGTTGAGTAGATTGAACTCGCCGAAGTGGCCACCCGGGTGGTCACCGTCGTACGGGTCTCCTCCGATCCAGACAACGGTGAGGTTCTCCTGCTCTGTGAGTGTCGGGTCCATCAGGATCGCGCTCGCCATGTCACTCAGGGGACCGAGGACGACAACAGAGAGTTCGCCGGGCTTGTGTGCGGCCTCGATGATCAGCCTCGCTCCGTCGGAAGGCACCGCAGTGCGCGGGTCGGGTAGCCGGTGCGGCGCACCGTTCTGAACGGGAATGTCGTTTTCACCGCCAAGCAACCGCAAGAGCAGCTCGATTTCCTCGCGGCTCTCTTCCATGCTTCGCGGTGAACGCCGGTCGCCGAAGTGCGCGGCAATCAGCCCTTCGACCGACAGAGACGGGGACAAAAGAGCGTGAACGATGGCGAACTGGTCGTCGGCCTCATTCTTCGCGTCAGTGTTGATGATGATCCGTCGCTTCATGCGTCCCCTCGGGCGTGCAGTATCCGTCTGAGTAATCGTCCGCCTTTTAGTGCTCCGATCGGAGGTCAAGGACCCACGACCACTGGTATTCGCTCCCGTTTAGCCGAAACTCAGGCCGCGTGTCGGGGCCGAGCAACGCTGTTCCAACGCCACGGTGGGCGATGTCGAGGTGCACGATGGTGCGGCCGCTCGGGGGAAGTTCCCACCAATGCGCGGCCGTCTCCAACTCATCGACGGTGTAGCGTCCGACGTTCACGTGCAAGGGGGAGCCGTGCTCCGTCGTCACTCTCGCTCGTGGGGCCGTCAGCTCGAGGCGGGTGACCTCGCCGCGGGTGCCGTTCTCTTGCGGGTGCAGATATGGCACTGCAAGGCCGTCGATCGGCGAGGACCACTTCCCGGTTGTCGCCGCGCGCTGTCGATCTGGATAATTCTCCCAGGGTCCCAGGCCTAACCACGTGGCGTCTGTAAAGTCCTTGCTGAGCTCAAAGCGCACTCCAACGCGCAGGCCGTCCTTGGTGTCCTGGGGGAGCGAAACGTGCTCATCGAATCGGTATCTGCCGGCGCCGAGCTGAGAGATGGTCCGCGTATGAACAACTTGATCCCCAAAGGCCGTCGCGTAGACAATCGTGACGACATCTACGGCATCTGATTCGTGCCGCTCTACGTTCGTGGAGATCGCGTTCAGACGGAAGAACCCACTGCGAATGAACCGCTGATCGAGGGTGAATGCCTGATCGTTGTCCGTCAGTGCGCGCCACAGTGAAATCTCGGGCCATGCCTCGAGAAGCGGGTGGGCGATGCGGCCACTGTCATCCACCGTCGCAGCGGCATCCCGGGAGATCGCTGGGGTGTCAGGAAGGACGGGGTCGATATCGAAGCGCACTTGCTGGGCGCCCAACGAGGTTTCGGCCGGTGCCCAGATCGTGTCGTTTGCGAGTCGAAGAACGAGAGTCACGCCGAGGGTGGAGGCATCCTGCGCCGCTCGATGGATATCCGTGGGCAAGGTGATCGTTGCCGTTTCCCCGGCGGCGACCGACGGCGTCGGGATGCGGGTGATGTAGAGCGGCCCATCGGGGGAGTCGACGTGAACGTCCAGGGCGAACTGCGACAGGTCGGCGAAGTACTGACGGTTTCTAATCGTTACAGTGCCAGCTTTGGCCGCTGCGGCCCCGGAGACGATGCGAACGGGGCTGAATATTCCGCGAGCCTCGAACATTGCGGGGCGGGGGACGCCATTCGCGTCGGCGATACCGTTCAGGAGTACCGTCCCGTCGTGCGGCGTGTCTCCGAAGTCGCCGCCGTAGAGACCGCGCCCAGTTCGGTCGGGATCCAGCGCGTGGTCCTTGAACTCCCAGATGAAGCCGCCTTGCAATCCCACTGTGCTCTCGATGAGGTCCCAGTAGTGAGCAAGATTACCGGTGGAGTTTCCTTGGGAGTAGGCATACTCGCACATGATCAGCGGACGGTCGGCTCGAGGATCCGCCGCGTAGGCGGCAAGCGCATCGAAGGAGGGGTACATCGGGCACAAAATGTCGGTCCCGTGATGGCCTGCATGCCAGTCGAGGGAGATAGCGCCCTCGTAATGCACCGGTCTCGAGGGGTCGTATCGGCGGACCCAACCGGCCGCCGCGTCGTGATTGGCGCCGTAGCCCGCCTCATTGCCGAGCGACCAAGCGATGACCGAAGGGTGGTTTTTGTCACGCAGGACCATTCGGGAGAGGCGATCCACGTAGGCGGGAAGATACCGCGGGTCGTCGCTCACGTACGGGAACGCGTGTGCTTCGATGTCGGCCTCATCGATGACGTAGAAGCCGATCTCGTCGCACAAGTCGAGGAATTGGGGGTCGTTCGGATAATGGGACGTGCGCACCGCGTTGAAGTTGAACTGCTTCAGGAGGCTGAGCTCCTCGAGCATCTGGGCGGTGGTCAGGACGCGACCTGTGTGCGGGTCAAAGTCGTGTCTGTTCACGCCCTGGATGAGCACAGGCTTTCCGTTGACGAGCAGCTCGCGACCGCTCACCTCTACGCGACGGAACCCGATTCTGAGCCTCGTCTCATCGCTGACGCGTCCACCGGGCTCAACGAGTTCGATCAGCAGCGTCTCCAGGTGAGGTGTCTCCGCTGACCACGGCGGCACGTCTAGGTCTGCAATCTCCACCGTCGCAGTGCCTGCGACGGGCTTCGGGGCAACCGACGCGGCCAGCCCGGCGCTCGCACGCTCGAGCCCCGTCGGCGCGGGGGCGCCCGCGGCATTCAGGGAGAGCAGGTCCATAAATCCGTCGGGGAACATCGCCGGAGGTTGTGTTGTCCGATCGGTGGACATTACTGGGAGTCCCTGGAGGGCAACGCGGGGCGCGATGTCGACGTCAAAGACTCGATCGAGGACTGTCACCCGAATCTGATGCCCCACGTCTCGCTCCGCGTCTAGCCCAACTGTGCTGACGGTGAGCCTCAGCGACCCCCGCTGGGTCTCAGGATCGAAGTCTGGGCGGGCGAAGACATCCGCGAGACGAATGGGCGCGAGCACGGCCAGAGTGATGGGGCGACTGATTCCTCCATGCCACCACTGATCCTGGTCTTCGATGTAGGTGCTCGAGGACCATTTGCTGACCCTCAACTCCACATGGTTCGTTCCCGAACGGACTGAGTCGGAAATGTCGAACTCCGCCGCCAGGTGGGAGTCAGTGCTCATCCCCACAAACTCACCGTTCACGAAGACGCGAAGGTGCCCCTCGGCCGCGCCGATGCTCAAGATCGCCCTGTTTCCGGCCAGGTCATCGATGTGCACGGTGGTGCGGTAGACACCTGTGGGATTGTGCGCAGGCGTCTGCGGAGGAACGGCGTCAAAGGGAATTGTGACGTTCGTGTAGTGCGGACGATCGGTCTGCTCGGTCATCGTCCACAACTCCGGAAGGGACACTTTGTGCCAGACCTCGCCCGGGTGACCGTCCGGGTCGGAAAGTAGCTGGAACTCCCATTCGACCAGGGTCCTGCTGGAGGGGCGTCGGAGGGCATGCATCGGAAGGCGCGAGACGAAGGGTTCGGTTGAGTCCGGGCCATGGAAGCGCGCCGTGCGGTGGGTCATCGAGTGCTCCTTTGAACTGCGGTCATGGTTCCTGCCCCGTTTGATGCCGCGGGACTCATCATCACGGTATCACGTGTTACTCAAAGGCTTCTGTAGAAAAGATGCTTACGGGGGTGCTCGGTCTCGACTCCGTGAGGCGACAAACCTTTGCGTCGTGACGGCGCAAGTTGGTGTGCCCGGATGTTGACGATGGGCACAAGACGGAAGCGTTGAATCTCTCTATTGATGAGTGCGTGGATACCACTGGCTAGTGGGGCAGCGCATCCGCCTCTGATGGCGCGTGCGTCGACCTGATCTGGGCGAGGATCCCATCCATCGTTCTGAAGACAGCGGCTGTGTCGGCGCCTGTATGCAGCGGGTGCTCGCGTAGGCCCTGCTTCAGGGCGTCCATCACTGCCCGCACCATGGGCACGTATCCGCTACCCTCACGGGGGTGGGTGATCAAGCCGGGCTCACGAAACACACGCCTTAGGTCGCCGGCATGGATTTCCAGGTCGGTCGTCGCCCAGAAGGGTGGCGAGAGGGTGAGCCAGCCCTCGGTACCCGCGACAGATGCGGTCAGCTCGGTGAACTCCACCATTGAACAGGCGCACTGCGCGTAGCGCCCCCCGCTGAACTCGAGGGTGAAGTGCGCGGAAAAGTCCAAACCGTCATCGCGCACTGCTCCGGAAGCAATGATGCCGGTCGGTTCGCCCAGCACGCTCTGAGCGAGCGTGACGGGATAGATCCCCTGGTCGAGCAAGGCGCCCCCGCTTCGGGACAGGTCGGTTCGGCTGCCAGTCGGGTCGGGGAAAGGAATTCCGAACGAGGCACGAAGATTGCGGACGTCTCCGATGACTCGGTCTCGGAGCTGTTCATGGAGCGCCGTGTAGACGGGACTGAACTTCATCCACATGGCCTCCATGAGGAAGACATCCTGGGCGCGAGCAATCTCGAACAGCCCCTCCACCTCTGCGGTGTTCAGCGCCATGGGCTTCTCGACGAGCACGTGCTTGCCCGCCTGCAGTGCGCGCTTCGTCATCTCGAAGTGGAGCGCGAAGGGGGTGGCGATGTAGACAGCGTCGACTTCCGTGTCCTGCAGCACGACCTCATAGTCCGCGGTCGAGCGCGGGATTCCGAATTCGGAAGCGAACCTCTCAGCATTCCCGCGATCTCGTGAGTGCACGAGTACGACATCGGCCAGTTCCTGCATATCTGGCACGACGCTGCGAGAGACTGCGCCTGTCCCGACAACGGCCCACTTGGTCACAAAATGCTCCAATTCCGAGATCAAGACTGCCGCGCCGCACTCCGGCCCCGGTCAACCGACCGGGACTACGATCGTGGTGTCGCTTACGCCCTCCGCGGTGGCCGTCATGCTGAACTTGCCGGCGCCGGTGGCGCGCACCACAGCCAACGCACGTCCATCGAACGTGGAGTGCTCCGAATCCACGAAGGACTCTGCCGTCACGGGCCGTCCGCTCGCGAACCCCAGAAGCGTGGCGGGACCGTCTAGCGATATCCTCACGATCCGGTCGGCTGCGGTGTGCAGAATTCCACCGGCGTCCTCGAGCTGCACCTCCACGAAGATGAGGCCCCCCATGGCGACTGCGTCCTTATCGGGACGTAGCGTCAAGCGGATGTCCGTCCCCGGTGTGGTCAGAGTGGTGCGGCCGGTTTCAACACCTTCGTTGCAGGAGACGGCAGTGAGCTCGCCGGGCTGATACTCCACATCGAAGTCGGCACGAAAGGCGCGAGTCTCGCCAACGCGGGCGATGCCCAAGCTCACACCGTCGAGGAAGAGCTCCACATCGGTTCCGGCGCTGTAGACCTCGACGTTCGTACGCTGTCCCTCCGACCCCCGCCATGACCAGCTCGACACGGTATCGCTCCACGCCCACGGTGACACCGCCCGGAAGCCCTGGCCGTAGCGTTCGGGACGCTGCACCGCAATGTATGGCTGGCGGCGCAACCCGAATACCGTCTCCCGGTAATAGGAGACCGGGCGACGGAAGCCCGTGATGTCGAGGTCGCCCGTGAAGGCAGTGAGTCCCGGAAAGGTCGTCGCGAACCCAGACCCGCTGTCGTCGGTGGGCTCGTCATAGCGAAGAACGCCGATACCCGCCTCGCCGAGGTAGTCGAATCCGGTCCAGGTGAAGTCACCCAGCACATGCGAATTCGACTGGACGAGGGCCCAGTTCGCGTCGATGTCGCCGGGCCACGTTTCGGTGCCCAGTATGACGCGATCCGGAAACAGCTCGCGGTCGAGTTCGTAACGCGCAACCCCGTAGTTCATGCCTGCAACGTCGAGGACGGCGAAGGACTCTTCGGTTCGGGACGTCACGGGCTCAGAGGACTGGATCTGATTCATCATCGCTCCGATGGCCCCCATCATCGTGTTGACGCCACCGCCGGCAGCACCCGGTTCGGCGGAGGCGCGTCGACGGCGACCTTCGAGGACCATGTCCAGGACGGATACGAATCCGTTGATGCCGTTGGTCACGAGCCTCGTGGGATCCAGCTCACGTACCTTCTCGGCCAAGCGGCGACTCCACACCGCGCCGAACCGGTCCCCGGTCTCAGGTATCTCGTTTCCAATTGAATAGAAGATGACCGACGGGTGATTGATGTCCTTCGCGACGAGTGACGCGATGTCTTTCTCCCACCACTGGGGGAACTCGAATGAATAATCGAAGGCCGTCTTGGCTTGGGTCCACATGTCGAATGCTTCGTCCATGACGAGCATCCCCAGCCGATCGCACGCGTCGAGCAGGGCGCTGCTTGCCGGGTTATGGGCGCTGCGAATCGCGTTGAAGCCGGCTTCCTTGAGCAGACGTACCTTTCGCTCCTCCGCGTCGCCGAAAGCCGCGGAGCCAAGCGGCCCGTTGTCGTGATGAATGCAAGCGCCTCGAAGCTTCACCGAGCGCCCATTGATTCGCAGGCCGCGGACGGGGTCGACCTTCAGCGTGCGGATGCCGAATTGAGTGGCCGTGCTGTCGATCACATCGTCGGCTGTCACTTCCACGCGCGCTGTGTACAGCTCCGGGGTGTCGACGTCCCAAAGTGCTGGCCCCGCGACGAGGAGTCGCTGCCTCGTGACTGCGGTGCTGTGAGGGAGCAGTGTGAGGGGCGTGGTGCCACGAGCGACTTCGGTCCCCGACGCGTCCTCGACCACGGTATCGATCCGTGCTGTGATGCTGGTCGACAGAAGGCTCTCGATGTCGGCCGATACGACTACGGTCGCCCACTCTTGGTCCACATCGGGGGTTGTAACCCGCAGTCCGTCGACCGCGACATGCACGGGGTTTTTGACGACCAGGTGGACATCGCGGTAGATGCCGGCACCGGTGTACCAGCGTGAGTCCAGGTGCGTGCGAGCATCGACCCGAATCTCGTTGTCGGTGTCGAAGTTGATGAACGGGTCAATTCGCACCGTGAACCGCGAATACCCGAAAGCATCCTGCCCTGCGAGCGCGCCGTTGACGTACACATTGGCGTTGCGGTACACGCCATCGAACTCCAGGGCTATGAGCTTTCCTCGGTCCTTCGACGGGACGTTCAGCAAGCGTCGGTACTCGAACGCACCGCCCCGGAAGTAGCCGGTCGTCTCTCCGCGCGGTGCTTCCTTGGAGCGTTCCGTTCCTATCAGAGCATCATGGGGCACCGTAACCTCACGCCAGTCGTTGCCTTCTGCCCCCCCGATCTCATCGAAGGGAGTCGCCTTGGCGCGAAAGCTCCAGCCGTCGTTGAGCGCCGCGCGCATCAGCGACCCATATCCACGTGGGGGAGACTATTGCTCTTCATCTAGGGCACTTTCCTGGTTGCATATCGAGGCTCGATCCCGCAGGGCTCACCAAAGTAACACGTGTCAACGCAGAGTGGGCGATGGACCCCTCGGAGGGCGTCTACGCGGAACGTCCTCGACGATGTCTGGAGTCCGTCCCTACGCCGCGTGGAAGTCATGCGACGATGGCATGATGACCACGAGCCCGGGATTGCCGCGCCCGGCGACGAGCGCCGACGTCGCCCGTCACGCCGGCGTGTCCCGGTCGACGGTCAGCAATATCCTCAACGGCAATGATGCTCGGTTCTCGGACGAGACGCGTAGGCGAGTCCATGAGGCGGCCCGTGAGCTGGACTATCGGCCGTCCGTCGCTGGGCGATCTCTCGTCAGCGGACGCAGCGACACCATTGTCGTCCTCGTGGCGAACTCTAGCTTCGCTGCGCACTTTCAGGACGCCGTTGATCGCGTCATGAAGAGCACCCGACAGATCGGAGGGAACGTCGTCATCCGAATGGCCGGCGAGACCCCCCAGGCGACTTCGGACGCCGTCGCCGTGTTGCGCCCGCTCGCCGTTGTCGACTTCGGAGTTCTCTCCCCGGACGAGCGTGCGTCCCTCGAGGCGCGCGGCACGATCATCGTGCCGTCCCTTCCAGTCACGCATGAATCAGATGACCTTGATGGCGGTATCGCAGCTCTCCAGGCGTCCGCGCTGTTGGAGCATCATCCAGCAGCGCTGTGGTTTGCGGGGTTGACGCGTCAAGAGCGGGATCCCTACGTCCCGAGTCGGTACGCCGCACTCGCGAAGGTCTGCGAGAGGGAAGCCCTACCCCGTCCGGGACGGATCGACCTCGAATTGACCGTGGAGAGCGGGGTGTCGGTCCTCCGGAGGGTGCTCGATGGACCGATGCCCGCTGGCATTGCCTGTTACAACGATGAGGTCGCTTTGACGCTCGTCGCCGCGGCGCGCGAACTCGGGGTGGAAGTGCCGAGCGCGATCGCGGTCGTGGGTGTGGACAACTCGCCGCTCGGGCGCATGTGGTCGCCGCCGCTCACGACAATCGACACTGACCTCCTGGGAATGGTCGACGCAATCACGGTGGAGTTGCGCATTCGTCTGGGAGAAGAAGGGCTCGAGATGCCTCGCAGCCACAACAACTTCTCGCTGGTCCGCGGCGGCACCGCCTAGCGAGCGGTTCGAGGCGCAGGGCGCGCCCATGTGCCGTCAGTGCCTGGGAGTCTCCTCGCCGCTTCGACTGAGCTGTCGGGGCTATATCCTTCGGGTCCCCACCGTCGACCCTTGCTCGTGCGGTTGACACGTCTCCCTGCTTCACGACTAGTGTGGTGACACGTGACACCAGGGTCACTGTACGACCATCGAGAGACACAATCATGAGCACTGAGCCTCCGACGTCCCCCTCGGTCCACGAGAACGGCCGGGTTGCGGACACGGCCTTTTGGCAGGCGGTGTCTCGCATTCGCGACGGTGCCCCCATCGCAGACGAAGCATCGACACTGCTGCGCGAGCTGACCGAGGAGGAGAAGCTGGGCCTCCTTGACGGAGACGGCGAGTTCTGGTCGGGCATGGCCGCTATGGGAAAGCAGTACAACGCCACCCCCATCGTCATGGGTGAGATCGCGAGACTGGGCGTGCCCGGTTTTCGCTTCAGTGACGGGCCGCGCGGGGTCGTGATGGGTGAGTCGACGGCGTTTCCCGTCTCCATGGCGCGCGGCGCGACGTGGGATCTTGCGCTCGAAGAGGAGATCGGCCGCGCCATCGGCGCCGAGATGCGCGCGCAGGGGGGCAACTTCTTCGGAGGGGTTTGCATCAATCTGCCGCGCCATCCAGCCTGGGGTCGTGCGCAGGAGACGTACGGCGAGGATCCGTACCTGCTCGGCGAGTTCGGTGCCGCTCTGGTCCGCGGTGTGAAGCGTCATGGCATGGCGGTCGCAAAGCACTACGCCCTCAATTCGATGGAGAACGCACGGTTCAAAGTCGATGTAGCCGCGGACGATGCAACCCTCCACGAGGTCTACCTTCCGCATTTCAGGCGTGTTGTCGAAGAGGGCGCTGATGGGATCATGACGTCCTATAACAGCGTCAACGGCGAGTGGGCGGGCGAGAACGAGACCCTTCTGGAGCGAATCCTTCGCGCTCAATGGGGCTTCGAGGGTGTCACCATCTCCGATTTCATCTTCGGTTTCAGGAATTCCGCAAAATCGGTTCGCGCCGGCCTCGACGTTGAGGCACCGATGAGGCAGCAGCGTGCGCGCGATCTTCCGAGCGACCTCAATGCGGGTCGTCTCAGCTGGGAGCATGTGGAGCGAGCCGCGCGAAGAGTGCTCACCACTCAACTGCGCTTCTTTGCCGGTGACCGTGACGCTGAGCCCGAGCCATCCGTCGTGTTTTCTGCCGATCATCGTGCGCTCTCGCGGCGAGCAGCTGCCACCTCGGCCGTGCTACTCAAGAACGACCTCGTGGGAGGTCTCCCGGTCCTGCCGTGGAACCCCCATGTGACGCGTTCCGTGGCAGTGGTGGGACGGCTGTCTGATATCCCCAACACCGGCGATAAGGGCTCCTCGAATGTGCACTCGCCGCATGTAGTCAGTCCCCTCGAAGGCATCCGCGCCGCTGTCCCTCACGCCACCGTCGTTCACGTCGGAGACGACGACCCTGTCGCGGCAGGCCTCGCGGCGTCGCGGGCCGACGTCGCCGTTGTGGTGGTCGGTTACACCGCCGAGGACGAGGGCGAGTATCTCGGTGACTCGATGCTCAGTACCCCGGGGCTGCGTGCGGTTTTTCCCGCGTTCCCGCCCGGGATGGCGATGCCATCGGCAGAGGATCGCAACGACAACCTCATGGGCACAGCCGCTGGGGGGGATCGCGTCTCGCTGCGGCTGCGGTCCGCGGATGTCGAGATGATCTTGGCAGTTGCCGAAGCGAACCCGCGGACGGTCGTGGCCATCGTGACCGCTGGGGCCGTGATCATCGAGGAATGGGAGCCTAGCGTCTCGGCCATCCTCGTCAGTTGGTACGCGGGGAGCGAAGGCGGCCATGCGCTTGCCGATGTCATTTTCGGGGCGGTGGACGCCTCCGGGCGCCTGCCCTACTCGATCCCTAAGACGGAGGACCACTTGCCGTTCTTCGACGCGGACGCGGAGGCAGTGACGTACGACCGCTGGCACGGCCAGCGGCTTCTCGATCGGGACGGGCACCAGGCGGCCTATCCGCTGGGCTATGGCCTCTCGTACACGGAGTTCACCATCGACGACGTCGTCGTCGGTCCACTTGAGGGCGAGCGTTTCGGCGTTACCGTTCGGGTTACGAACTGTGGTGACCGCCCCGGACGCCATGTCGTCCAGATCTACGGTGTGGTCGATGCGGAGGACTTTCCCCGCCGATCCCTGCTCGGTTTCGCCGCGATCGACCTCCCGCCCGGCGAACAGAGGGCGATCGAAGTGACGGCATCGGTGCGCCCGATGTTGCGGTGGACGGACTCAGGCTGGGCGCCCGCGAGCTCGGCGGCCGTGATTGAAGCGGCTTCGTATTCCGGGGACCCCAACGCGGTATCGGGTGCGCTCTCGCTCGGCTAACGACGGCCTGTTTCGTGTGATGTTGCGCTCTCGATGGACTTAGTAACACGCGTGCCCTACTCTAGTGACGCGTGTCACCTGGCTCGGCGCGGTCGCTGATGGAACCCGCACCAAACAGTCCACAGAAAGACGCGACACCACCGAGTCATCACGATTCGGATAACAGCAACTGACAAAGGAGTCCTTTCAGATGAAATTCACTGCACGCATCCGAGTCGCGGCAATCGCCGTCGTCGCGGTGACCGGCCTTGCGCTCGGCGGCTGCTCCGGCACCACCGAACGCCCGGCGGAGACCGGTTCGACGGACGACATCCTCAGGCTCTCCGTGGGCTCACCGCCCTCAAGCTTCGCCATCGGCAACCTGTCGGGCAACGACGCGATGATCACCCTCTCCCTCTTCGATACCCTCCTTCTGACCAGCACGGACGGTCAGATCGGTCCCGGCCTCGCGGAGTCGTGGGAGTACTCCGACGACCGCACGGAGCTGACGCTCCACCTGCGGGACGGTCAGGAGTTCACGGACGGAACGCCGGTCGACGGGGAGGCCGTCGCCGCATCGCTCGAGGTGTCGCGCGCAGGAGCCGGCACAGCAGCGGCGTTCTCCTCCGTCGAGTCCATTGCCGTAGCAGACGACACGACCGTGGTGATTTCGCTCAGCGCTCCCGACGCGTCTCTCGTGCCGGTTCTCGCCACGTTCAACGGTGCCTTGGGCGCCACTGCGTCGCTGGACGCCGAGGACGCGCAGCTCGAACCCGTGGGGTCGGGTCCTTACATTCTTGATGACGAGCAGACGACCGTCGGGTCTGTATACACGCTGACCAAAAACCCCGACCACTGGAACGCCGACGCGTATCCCTTCGAGACCGTTGAGTTCAGCGTCATCGCGGATCCGACCGCTGTACAGAACGCCCTGCAGTCCGGGCAGCTCGACTACGCCGGCGTCTCGTCGGAGTCGATTGCTGCACAGTTCGACTCGAGCAAGTTCACCAGCGGCACCAACATCCCGAGCTCCATGTCCTCGCTGTGGCTCATCGACCGCGAGGGTGCAGTCGTTCCCGCGCTCGGAGACGTGCGTGTGCGACAGGCGATCAACCTCGCCATCGATCGCAGCGGCATTGCGGCGGCCATCAACCCCGGCACCAACACCGCGACCAATCAGGTCTACAACCCCCGGGGTGAGGCGTTCAGCGAAGAGATACTCAACGCAGATGACTTCAACGTTGAGAAGGCCAAGGATCTGATGGCGGATGCCGGCTACGAAGACGGCTTCGACGTCACGATGCCGAGCACCTTCGTGTCCACCCCGTACGAGTCCGTGTTGGCGCAGGCACTGGGGGACATCGGCATCCGCGTGACGTGGGAAGCCGTTCCTTTCCAGGAGTTCTTCGCGAAGGTCCTGGGTCGCAACTACGGCATGTACTTCATGGTGAACGGACTGTCCGCAACGGACGCCGGCGACACGAATGCCGTACTGCGAGGCGTCTTCAACGCGTTCGAGACGGCCACGCCGGAACTCGACGCACTCCTGAAGACCGCGAATGCCGCCACGGACGAAGAGGCGGGTGCCGCGTTCCGTGCAATCAACGAGTACTTCGTCGAAGAGGCATGGTTTGCACCCGTGAGCGTTATCGGCGGCTACTACGTCCACTCGAATGACGTCGATTACACCTCGCCCGCCGTGCCCCAGCAGTCCGTGCGACCGTTCGCGCCCGCCGCGGACTGACGTCCCAACCCGAACGCTCATGCGGGGACCGACACCTGGTCCCCGCATGAGCGATGGAGTACACCGTGTTCACATTCCTTCTTCGGCGCATAGGCGCGGGCCTCGTGCTCATGTTCGTCGTCACCGCCATCACATTCTTCTTGACCTACGGCGCGAACATCCCCGTGGCACTGAATATCCTCGGACCGACCGCTACACCGGGTCAGATCGCCGCGCTGAATGCGGACCTCGGGTTGGACAGGCCGATCCTGGAGCAGTACGTGAACTGGGTCGCCGGCATCTTCCGTGGTGACCTCGGTGTCTCCTACTTCACGCGTCAGCCCGTTGCCGAAGCGATGGCGAGCCGCCTGCCGGTCACGCTGTCCGTTGTCGTCGTGGCCTGCATCATTACGATCGCCGTCAGCATCCTCCTCGGTGTCGCATCGGCTACACGCGGAGGCATCCTCGACTCGATCCTGCAGGGTATCTCTACGGTGGCCTATGTCTTCCCGGCGATCGTGCTGGGTGTGGTGCTCGTTTACGTCTTCGCCATCGTTCTCAAGTGGGTTCCGGCCATCGGATTCGTTCCCATCAGCGAGTCACCCGGGGGTTGGTTCGCTTCGGTGATCCTTCCAGGCTTCGTGCTTGCCATCGGCGGCATTGCCTCGCTCGCCGCCCAGATTCGTGGGTCGATGATCGATGAACTGAACAGGGACTACGTGCGCACCCTGCGCAGCCGCGGCATCTCGGACACGTCCATCCTGTTGAAACATGCCCTTCGAAACGCTGCAGGACCCGCGCTGACGACGTTCTCGCTCCTCTTCATTGCGATGTTCGGCTCGTCGCTTTTCATCGAGAAGATCTTCGCCCTGCCGGGCTTCGGCAGTTACGGGTTCCTTGCCACGACGCAAGGCGACCTCCCCGCGATGCTCGGGGTGACCCTGTTCAGTGTTGCCCTCGTCGTGGTGGTCAACCTGCTCGTCGACCTCGCGAACGGCTGGCTCAACCCGAAGGTGAGACTGTGATGACCGTCTACGACACCGAAACCGTGGTCGTCGCCGACGAATCCTCGGCAAAGAAGCGGGCCGGCGCCTTCGCGCGGCTCGTCCGCAAGCCTGCCGGTCTTGGTGCACTCGTCGTCATCCTCGGCATCGTCCTGCTGGGGATGCTCGCCCCCGTGCTGAGTTCCCACAACCCGAACTTCAGCTCACTTGCGCTGGTCAACGCGCCGCCGGGAACGGGCGGTTACATCCTCGGCGGCGACCAGTACGGGCGTGACATCTGGGCGCGAGTGCTCGCATCCATCAATGTCTCCGTCATCTCGGCTCTGATCGGTGCGGGCGTGGCTATCATCATCGGCACGGTGTTCGGCCTGATCGCGGGTTATGTGGGCAAGCGCGTAGACGCGACGATGTCGTGGATCTTCAACCTCCTCATGACCTTTCCCGCACTCGTGCTCGTCATCGTGCTGTCTCCTGTGACCGGCGGCACTTACCAGGCAATGATGCTCATCTTCGGCATCTTCCTTGCGCCGGGAATCTTCCGCCTCGTGCGCAACGCGGTGGTCGGCGTACGCAACGAGCTATATGTGGACGCGGCGAAGGTCGCTGGCCTGAGCAATTGGCGCATCCTGAGCCGTCATATCTTCTACGTGGTACGCGGACCGGTGATCATCGCAGCGGCATTCATGGCCAGCACCGCCATCGGGGTGCAGGCCGGTCTGGCGTTCCTCGGGCTCGGTTCCACACAGATTCCGAGCTTCGGCTCTATGACGAACGATGCCTTCGCCAACATCTATGCCTTCCCCCTTCAATTCCTATGGCCGTCACTGTCGCTAGCCCTGCTCACCGGAAGCCTCGTACTCCTCGGTAACGCTTATCGGGACGTCCTCGCCGGTCCCCAGACCTCCATGAAGCGCCGCCGCCGACTCACGTCTGAGACCGTTGCCGCAGTCACCCAGGTCACGGCGACCCGGCCGCATGCGGATACGCGGGGCGGGCTCCTCGCCGTGCGCAACCTCTGGGTGAACTACCCGCAACCCGACGGCAGCGAGAAGAGCGTAGTGAAGGGGATTTCTCTTGACGTGAGTCCCGGGGAGATCGTCGGCCTCGTGGGCGAATCGGGCTCAGGCAAGACACAGACCGCCTTCGCCACGCTCGGCCTGCTCCCGAAGGACGCCCGCGTCCATGCCGACGAAATGACCATCGCGGGTGAGGACCTTCTAGGCAAAGACTCCCGCGGCATGCGACGTGTACGCGGCAGCGTGATCTCCTACATTCCCCAGGAACCGATGTCAAACCTCGATCCGTCATTCACCGTCGGAAGCCAACTCGTGGAAGGCCTGCGTGCCGGTATGTCACGCAAGGAGGCCAAAGAGACGGTCCTGCAGCTGCTCGCGCGGGTGGGTATCCCGGACCCTCATGCGACGTTCCACTCCTACCCGCATCAGATCTCCGGAGGCATGGCCCAGCGGGTACTCATCGCTGGAGCAGTCGCCACGCGTCCCAAACTCCTCATCGCGGACGAGGCCACAACCGCGCTGGATGTCACTGTGCAGGCTGAAATCCTCGATCTGCTGCGTGACCTCCAGGGTGAACTGGGGATGGGCGTCCTACTGGTTACGCACAACTTCGGCGTCATCGCCGATCTCGCCGATCGCGTCATCGTCATGCGCAACGGCGAGGTCGTCGAAAGCGGCGACGTCCGTTCGATCTTCCGCAATCCCGCGCACGATTACACGAAGGAGTTGGTCGGCTCCATCCTCGATGAGGCCACGGTGCGCAGCGACCCACCCGCCCCGGCCTCAGACGTGAAGGAGGACTCGCCGTGACGAATCTGTTGGCCGTTTCGGACCTGCGGTTGCGGTACCCCGGCAGAGGATTCCGCACTCGTTCCCCCGAGGTGTTGAAGGGCGTGTCGCTCGGGATCGCGCCGGGCGAGACACTCGGCCTCGTCGGTGAGTCGGGCTCCGGCAAGACCACCATAGGACGGGCCATCCTAGGGCTTGCGACTCCGACGGGCGGGACCATCACATTCGGGGGCAGCGACATCACTCATTTGGCCACCCGCGCCCGACGCCGCTACGCCCGTGATATCCAAGTGGTCTTCCAGGACCCCTATACGTCGCTGAACCCCGCCTTGCAGATCGCTGACATCCTCTCGGAACCACTGATTGCCCAAGGGGTAGATGCAAAAGAAGCGAGCCGGAAGGTCCTTCAGCTCCTTGACCGGGTCGGGCTCCCAGCGAACGCCGCGCAGCGCTATCCGCGAGAGTTCAGCGGCGGTCAGCGACAGCGGGTGGCCATTGCGCGTGCGCTGGCGTTGAGCCCCAAGCTCATCGTGTGCGACGAACCCGTGTCAGCCCTTGATCTGACGACGCAAGCGCGTGTGCTCGATCTATTCATCGAGTTGCAGCGCGAGACCGGCGTCGCTTACCTCTTCATCACCCATGACATCTCGGTCGTCCGTCACATCAGCCACCGAGTCGCGGTCATGTATCGCGGCGAAATCGTCGAGACCGGGCCTACCGGGAGCGTGACGGACGAGCCGCAGCACGAGTACACCAAGAGCCTGCTGCTCGCGGCGCCGGTCGCGGATCCGGACCGTCAGAAGGCCCGTAGAGAGACGAGGCGCGCCCTCCGGCTCGCATCACTGGAGACATGATGTCTGGCGCGTCAGAGCCGTCGAAACTACCATTCCGATGGCCGGAGGACAGGTTCCGTGAGCGGGCAGATCAACTCTCGGCGATCGCCCGCTCAAAGGCGCGCTTGGCCTCCATGACATTCTGTCCACTCAGTTGTCGAAACGAGGCAAGAATCTCGTCCGCCAGATCGAAGGTCGGACTGACGAGCCACAGAGCTTGCAAACCGTCCCATAGGGCGACGAATCGTCGCGCCACAGCCTCCGGCTCGAGGTCCGGGTGGGCGAGACCGCGATGCTGGCGGTGGCGGAGCATGTTCGCGAAACCCTGGATCGCGGCGGCGTTGTGAGTCATGAAGTATGCGTGCGCTGGATGCTCCGGTTCCTGCGCGCGTGCGCTCAAATAGACGACCAGGCGAACTTTCCATTCGTGTTGCGCGTCAAGACGCGCCAGCACGGATACGACCTGGTCGGCGTCGCCCAGTTGGCTGTCGTCGCGACTTCCCACGTCGTCGGTGGTGAGCGTGTCCGACAGTTCGAGCGCCGCGACGAGCACGTGGTCCCTCGTCGGGAAGTGATAAAACAGGGAACGCTCACTGAGGCCTGCCACGGCTGCCACCTGCGACATCGTCAGCTCGATGTGGCCCCACTCCTCAATGACAGCAAGAGCGGCTCTCGCGATCACAGCCCGCCGTTGCGCAGACTTCGCGTACGGTCCACGTTCCGCCCGTGTGCTCATGCCGCCACATTAGCCCCAATTATGCAGTTAGCTCCGGTTTTAGAGCCAATGCTGCCTGGCAGGCTTGGCATTCCGCGAATACAGTGGCGACCAATTGGGGAGTCATATCTGCTTTTGACGCCCCAGTACTACCCACGCAGAGCCCGTTCGACGAAGGAGTCACGCCATGAATGAGTCGCCGTCCACCCCACCAGGAACCGATGCGCTGCCGTCACCGACGTCCGCGTCGATGGACGGAGCCGCCGCCATCGGGGAGGGGATACTGACACCCACCGACTCACTCGTCGCCCGCGCCCGCGTCAGCGCCGGGTACATCTGGCTGCTGGTGCTCGCGACGCTCGGCTCGTACGCGGCGCTCGTGGCGCCCATCGGCATCTCCCTCTCGCTCCGGGTGCAGGAACTCGCGCCGGAAAACACCGAGTGGTTGGGCTACGTCGTCGGCGCCGGCGCCATTGCGGCGACGATCTCTCAGCCGCTCGTCGGCATGTGGAGTGACCGTACCCGCTCCGGGCTCGGACGCCGCCGGCCGTTTGCGATCGGTGGCACCCTGCTCGGTCTGACGGGGCTCGCTCTGATGGCCGTGGCGCCGAGCGTGCCCCTGCTCGCCGCCGCGTGGGTCGTCACCCAGCTCGGCTGGGCCACCGTGCTCAGCATGCTTCTGCTGTCGCAGGCCGACCGGCTCCCCGAGGAGCAGCGGGGGAAGGTCGCCGGGCTCAGCGGCTTCACGACGATGATCGCCTCGGTACTGGGCGTCGGGATCGCCAGCGCATTCATCGGCAACAACTTCCTGGTCTTCCTCGTCCCCGGGGCCTTGGGCGCGGTGGGCATCGCACTGTGGGTCATCCTCGTGAAGGAGCCGAGCAGCCGCGACATCGTCGTAGCGAACAAGCTGACCGTAGTGGGAGCGCTTCGCGACATGGGGTTCAACCCCAAGCGTTACCCTGACTTCGCGTGGAACTGGTTCGGACGACTGTTCTTCAATTTCGGCGTGACATTCGCGACGACCTTCACCACCCTCTTCTTCGCGTCGCGCCTCAGCGAGGGAGGGCGCGTCGCTGACATCGGCGGCATCATCGTGATCCTGTCGCTCTTCGGTGTTCTCTCCGCCGCGGGTGGCGCCATGCTCGGTGGCTTCCTGTCCGACAAGGTCAAGCGCCGCCGCATCTTCGTGCTGCTGGCCGGGATCGCCTTCACCGCCGGCGCGCTCATGATGGCCTTCGGTGGTTCTGACGTCGTGGTGCTCTTCACCGGATCGATCGTCGCCAACATCGGCTTGGGCGTCTTCTCCGCCGTCGACCAGGCGATCGTGCTCGATGTGCTCCCCGAGCGTGACACCAATGCAGGACGCTTCATAGGGATCAACGGGTACTCGAGCTCGATCGCGCAGGGCCTTGCGCCGATCGCCGCCGCTCCGCTCCTGCTGATCGGTGTCACCGGTGCTGACAAGAACTATGGACTGGTGCTGGTCATCGCGGCGGCATGCACGCTCATCGGAGGCACAGTCGTGATGCTCAAGGTTCGCGGCACCAAGTAGTCGACGCCCACGAGAAATGACACTCCAATGACTGAGGCAACCGATCCGCGCTACCGTGACCGCACGCTGGCAGTCCCCGACCGCGTAGAAGACCTCATGGCGCGACTTACAGTCCAGGAGAAGGCGGGCCAACTGACCCAGTTCTTCTACTTCGGCGGACTCGGCGAGATCCCGGCCGACCTCGACCTCGGCTCGCTGCCGCCTGAGCACCAGGCGTTCGTGCGTCAGCCGAAGATGGTGGAGGATGCCGCGGCAGCGGGGCAAGCAGGTTCGGTGCTCTTCGTCACGGATCCTCAGATCGCCAATCGGCTTCAGAAGCTCGCTGTTGAACGGAGCCGTCACGGCATCCCGCTGATCTTCGGATTCGACGTCATTCACGGCCTCCGCACGATCTTTCCGGTGCCCATCGCGCAGGCGGCGTCCTGGGACCCGGTGATGATCGAGGCGAACCAGGCCGTCGCTGCGCGGGAGGCGCGGGCGGCGGGCATCCACTGGACATTCGCGCCCATGGTCGACGTCGCACGCGACGCACGGTGGGGTCGCATCATCGAGGGGGCCGGCGAGGACCCCTACCTGGGCTCAGCCGTCGCCGCCGCACAGGTGCGTGGTTTCCAGGGACACCTCGGCCCAGAGAGCATTCTGGCGGGCCCAAAGCACTTCGCGGGTTACGGGGCCGCTCGAGGCGGGCGCGACTATGACGACGTCGAGATCTCCGACTCGGAGTTGCGCAACGTCTACTTCCCGCCTTTCCAAGCGGCGATCGAGGCGGGGGCGGCGACCGTCATGAGTGCCTACATGGACCTCAACGGCGTACCTGCCACCGGCAACTCCTGGCTACTCACCGACGTCCTGCGCGACGAGTTCGGCTTCGAGGGACTCGTTGTCTCTGACGCCAACGCGGTGAAGTCGCTCGAGACCCAGCACTTCGCAGCCTCGGCGACCGATGCCGCGGCACGAGCGGTCGGTGCGGGACTGGACATGGAGATGTGCATGTTCGATCCGGCATTCGCGAACCTGCCTAAAGCCGTCGCGCGCGGAATCCTCGAAGAGGCGACCATCGACACGGCGGTGCGGCGCGTGTTGACGGTGAAGTTCGAAATGGGCTTGTTCGAAAACCCCTACGTCGACGAGTCTCTCTCCACCTCGGTGCTCGGCGCTGCACAGCACCGCGATCCCGCGAGGGTTGCCGCAGAACGCTCGGCCGTCCTGCTGAAGAATGACGCCGTACTCCCGCTGGATGCCACTAGTCTGGGGTCGATTGCGGTGATCGGCCAGCTGGCGGCCAGCAAGCGCGACACCCTGGGGCCCTGGGTGTTCGCCCACCGCACGGACGAAACCGTCACGGTCCTCGAGGGCATCCGTGCGCGTGTCGGCGATCGCGTGGGGGTCGAGCATGCGCTGGGCGCCGGCATCCCGGCCCGAGCGTTCCCTTCGATGTTCGACCGCCAGGATTCGACCGTCGTCAACACGCCAGCCGACTACGACGATGACGCGGCGATCGCCCGTGCGGTCGAGATCGCTGCGGCGGCCGACATTGCAGTCGTGGTCGTCGGAGAGCGCCAGAACCAGATCGGCGAGAACGCGTCGAGGTCGACTCTTGACCTTCCGGGTCGCCAGCTGGAGCAGCTGCAGCGCATAGCCGAGACTGGCACACCCGTCGTCTTGCTCGTCATGTCGGGCCGTCCGCTCGATCTGCGCTGGGCGGATGAGAACGTGCCGGCAATCCTTCAGATCTGGTACCCGGGCACGCGGGGCGGCGATGCGGTCGCCTCTTTGCTGTTCGGCGATGCCTCTCCCGCCGGGCGGTTGCCCTTCACCTGGCCGCGCCACGTCGGACACGTGCCGATGGTCTACTCGCATTTGCGGACCTTCGAGCCGGACAACCAGGGGCGGCGCTACTGGGATGAGGCGTCCACGCCGCTGTATCCGTTCGGTCACGGGCTGAGCTACGCGGCCTTTCGCTATGACGCACTGTCCGTCGACCGAGACGTGCTTCTCGTCGGCGACACGGCCACCGTCTCCGTCGAGGTCACCAACATCTCCGACCGCCCAGCGGACGAGGTCGTGCAGCTCTACATTCATCAGCGGTATGGCCGCTCATCCCGTCCGCTGCGCGAGCTGAAGGGATTTGAGCGGGTCACGCTTGCGCCAGGCGAGTCCCGCACGGTCACCTTCGACCTCGGCCCGGACGAGCTCCGCTACTGGAGCGCCGCAGCGAATGCGTGGGTTCAAGACGAGACCACCCTCGACATCTGGGCGGGTGGTGACTCGACGGCACCGCTGGCTACATCGATCACCGTCGCCGTCACCACTGAAGGAGAAATCAGATGAGTACCTTCCCTCCGACGTTCTTGTGGGGAGCGTCGACGTCGCCGCACCAGATCGAAGGCAACAACGTCAACAGTGACTGGTGGGCTCGTGAGGGGCTCGTGCCAGGCATGGAACCCAGCGGTGACGCCAACGACAGCTACCACCGGTATCGCGAAGATATGGAGATGCTCGCGGGTGCCGGACTGACCTCGTATCGGTTCGGTATCGAGTGGGCTCGCATTGAACCGCGACCCGGCCAGTTCTCCAACGCCGAACTCGCACACTACCGACGCATGATCGACACCGCTCTCGAGCTCGACCTGACACCGGTGGTAACCCTCCATCACTTCTCCAACCCGCGCTGGTTCGCCGAGGAGGGCGGATGGCTATCGCCGACGGCGACCGAACGGTTCGCCGCGTATGTCACGAAGGCGAGCGAGATCCTGGACGGCGTCAAGTGGGTCATCACAATCAACGAGCCCAACATGATGGCAATGATGGTCATGCTGCAAGAAGCGATGCGCGCCGGGCAGCTATCGCAATGGCAGAGCCCGACGGTAGAGGGCGAGTCTGACCGCGACCGGATCGCCGCCGCCCTCCCCGTACCCACGCCGGAGTATGCGCGCCCCTTCATCGCCGCCCACCTCGCGGCCCGCGCGATCATCCGCAAGCGCACTGATGCCAAGGTGGGCTGGTCCATCGCCAATGGCGCGCTCTACTCCACTCCGGAGAACGCCGCCAAGCTCATGGAGGTGAGGCACAGCGGGGAGGATCTCTACCTCGAGGCCTCGGTCGGCGATGACTTCATCGGTGTGCAGGCGTACTCCGCACAGGAGGTCGACGCGAACGGTCTCGTCCCTCATCCGGAGCACCCGGATAACACCATCACGGGTGCCGCATACCGTCCGGACGCGCTCGGTACAGCGGTGCGCCACGCCGCTGCGGTCACCGGGCTCCCCGTGTTGGTGACCGAGAACGGGATCGCCGCTACGGACGACACGCGCCGGATCGCCTACACGACGGAGGCGCTGCGGCACCTCGAGTCGGCGATCAAGGACGGCATCGATGTGCGCGGATACCTGCACTGGTCACTGCTCGACAACTACGAGTGGGGGCATTGGGGCCCGACGTTCGGCCTCGTCGCCGTTGATCGAGCAACGTTCGTGCGTACCCCGAAACCGAGCCTCGCCTGGCTCGGATCCGTCGCCCGAACCCACGGTGACTCGTTGGGAACAGCCTGATGACCACCACGCTCTTCACCGACGATTGGACCTTCCGCCGCGAGGGTGAACCGACGTCAGCGGTCGTGCGACTCCCGCACGACGCCATGGTCGGCGAAACCCGCTCGAGCGACGCGGCGACCGGTAATCACGGCGGCTACTTCCCGGGCGGGGCTTACGTCTACACGAAGACATGGCTGGTCCCGGACGACATCGCAGATCGGTCATACTCGTTGTTCTTCGAGGGCGTCTACGGCACCACGCGCGTCGTGCTCGACGGACGGGAGGTCGGGCGTTGCGACAGCGGCTACCGGGAGTTCACCGTGCCGCTCGACGGCCTCGGCCCGGGCGACACGGCAACCATCGAGGTGCACGTCGACAACTCCGACGTCCCGAACAGCCGGTGGTATACCGGCTCAGGGATCTACCGGCCCGTCTGGCTGGAGGCATCGGGCGCGCTGCGGATCGCACGCAACGGCGTGCATGTCATCACCCGGTCGATCGCCACCGCAGCCGACGTTGAGGTCCTCGTCCGGCTCGAGGGGAAAGCGCCACCGAGCGCGACCGTCTCGGTCGAGTTCGCCCACGCCGACGGTGTCGTGGCGCAGAGGGTGACGTCGACGCCGACGGGCGGTACCGTGACCGTGCCGGTGCGCGTCCCAGATGCGCACCCGTGGTCAGCCGAATCGCCGGAACTCTACGACGTCCGGGTGGACCTGGCAGTCAACGGAGAAACCGTCGACCGTCAGATAATCCGCACAGGCCTGCGCACGGTGCAGGTCGATGCCCGCCGCGGTCTGCGCATCAACGGCGAGCCCGTGCTGCTGCGTGGAGCCTGCGTGCACCACGACAGCGGCATCCTGGGCGCCGCAACCTTCGCCGCCTCCGAGTACCGCCGCGCGCGCCTGCTCAAAGCAGCCGGCTTCAACGCGATCCGCAGCTCCCACAACCCGCTCTCCCGCGCCCTTCTCGACGCCTGCGACGAACTCGGCCTCTACGTGATGGACGAGCTCACGGATGTCTGGCTTACGCACAAGACACCGCACGACGCTGCTGACCGCTTCGAGCAGACCTGGGAGGCGGACGCCGCGTCGATGATCGCAAAAGACCGCAACCGGCCCTCGGTGATCATGTACTCCATCGGCAATGAGATCGCCGAGACCGCGAAGCCCGGCGGTGTGGACGCCGCGCGGCGGATCAACCGCTACTTCGCCGCGAACGATCCCACCCGACCCACGACGCTCGCAGTCAACCTGCTGCTCAACCTCATGTCCAGCCGAGGCGCCTCCGCGTTCGAACGCGAGGAGTACACGGGCGACAAGAAGGCGAGCAAGCCCAAGAGGAGACAAGCGACCAGCTCGGCGGCGAACATGGTGACGGCCCGGCTCGGCAGCATCATGAACATCGTCTCCCGCCTCCCCGCGGCTGACCGCGCCAGCTGCGAGGCGTTCGCGGCGGTCGGCGTGGCCGGTTACAACTATGCGTACGGGCGCTACGTATCTGACCGCAGGAAATATCCCGAGCGTGTCATCGTGGGCAGTGAGTCCATGCCCGGAGACCTTCCGGCGATCTGGAAGCGCGTGACGAAGGTGCCCGGCGTCATCGGCGACTTCATGTGGACCGGATGGGACTACCTCGGCGAGGCCGGCATCGGCGTGTGGAGCTATGGATCCGAGTCAGGCAGCATCAACAAGCCCTACCCGGCGTTGGTCGCAGGTCCGGGCGCGTTCGACATCACCGGCATCCCCGGCGCCCCCGCTCTGCTCGCATCCGCGGTGTGGGATGCCGCAGACGCTCCGGGGATCGCGGTGCGACCCCTCGACATCGCCGGGAGACGCGCGAACAAGAGCCCCTGGCGCGCAAGCGATGCGATCTCCAGCTGGTCCTGGCGGGGGCTTTCCGGGAAGGCGCAGATCGAGGTCTACTCGGCCGACGATGAGGTCGAACTGCGCCTGAACGGTCGTTCTCTGGGTCGGAAGAAGACCGGGCTCCGGGCGGCCTACACCGCGCGGTTCCGCACGGTGTATGAACCGGGTGAACTGGTCGCGATCGGGTACCGCAACGGGCAGGAGACCGGCCGCGCCACACTCCGCTCCGCCAACACGCCCGCCCTCCGGCTCCGGAGCGAGTCCATCGCCCTGGCCGGCGCGGACGACCTCGCCTACGTGTGGATCGAGCTTGCCGACGAGCACGGCACAGTCGACTCCCACGCGACCGACACAGTGACCGTCGCTGTCACCGGGGCAGGGACGCTCGTGGGCCTCGGCAGCGCCGCGCCGAGCACCGAGGAATCCTTCACGGACCGCGAGCACAGCACACACCGCGGCCGCGCGCTGGCGATCGTTCGTGGCACAGCGGAATCGGGCGAGATCACCCTCGCCGTGGAGTCGAAACGCCACGGCGCGGCGATCCTCACCCTCCGCAACGAAGCCATCGTCACCGCCGAACCCGGCACGCCAGGAAAGGTCCACGCATGGCCGACACCGTAATCCGCCCCGGACAGCCGTGGCTTGATACCTCCGGCAACCGCATTCAAGCGCATGGCGGTTCGATCTTTTACGAGGACGGTGTCTTCACCTGGTACGGCGAGAACAAGGAATACACCACCCCGGGCAGCGGGAACTGGCACTGGGGCGTACGCGCCTACACCTCAACCGACCTCGCGAACTGGGACGATCGGGGCCTCATCATCCCGCCAGTCCTCGATGACCCGGCCTCGCCCCTGCACCCCGTGCAGAAGATGGATCGGCCCCACATCATCTTCAACGAGCGCACCGGCAAGTACGTTTGCTGGCTCAAGATCATGGGCGAGGACGAGCAGCAGACCCAGGCATCCACTGTTCTCGTCGCCGACGCGCTCCTCGGCCCCTACGAGATGGTGCGCACAGGACTGCGGCCACTGGGCATGGATGCCGGCGACTTCGACCTTGTCGTCGACCCCGCCACGGGGAAGGCCTACTACTTCTTCGAGAAGGTGCACACAGATCTCGTCTGCGCCGAACTGACCGACGACTACACGGATGTGTCAGGCGTCTCGAGCATCCACTTCCCGCACCCCGGGCCGCCGTACAATCGCGAAGCGCCTGCCTACTTCACGCGGGACGGTCTGCACTACCTGGTCACGTCGAGCACAACGGGCTACTTCCCGAATCCCTCCGAGTTCGCCAGCGCGCCGGACTTCCACGGCCCCTGGACCGTGCTCGGCAACGCACACCCCACCGATCCGTCACGCACGTCTTTCCACTCGCAGATCAGCTCGGTGTTCCGGCATCCGCACAAGAAGGACCTCTACATCGCGTTGGCCGATCGGTGGCTCCCGGAGCTTCCCGAGGGGATGCCGCACGTCTTCGACGCGATCGCCGCGCGAATGGAGGGGCGTCCCGGCCCTCAGGTCCAGGGCCTCGATCTCCGCGCGATCATGGCACTCGGCGCGGGCGACAACACCGCCATCGCCGACTACGTGTGGCTGCCCATCCGCTTCGACGGCGATACTCCCGTCATCGACTGGCTCGACGAGTGGAGCCCGGATGACTTCGACGACGTGCGAACGGCGGTCGGCGCATGAGAGCTAGCAGACTGCGCACCGAGTACCTCGACCGGCCATTGGGGCTGGGTATCGCCCAACCCCGATTCTTCTGGAACTGCGACGGCGGCCTCACTCAGACCGCCTACCAAGTGCGCGCGACGCGCCAGGGCGAGACCGTGTGGGATAGCGGAAAGGTGCTGTCCTCCCGCATGGTCGGAATCCGCTATACCGGCGAGGAACTCGGCAGTCGCGACCGCGTCGAGTGGACGGTCACGCTCTGGGACGAGCATGACGCCCCCGGGGAGCCAAGCTCCTCCTGGTTCGAACTCGGACTTCTGGATGCCGCCGATTGGAAAGCTCAGTGGATTACGGGAGACTATTCACCCAAGCGCAATGCCCGGTATCCGGTCGACTGCTTTCGACGACGGTTCCGAACTGAAAAGGTGGTCAGTAGAGCGCGGCTCTACATCACCGCTTGCGGCGTCTACGACGCCCACCTCAACGGGCGCCGCGTCGGCGATGTCGAACTTGCCCCCGGCAGCACCGACTACCGCAAGCGACTTCAATATCAGGCCTATGACGTCACCAGTCTCCTCGCCGAGAGCAACACGCTCGACGTTCGACTCGCCGACGGTTGGTACCGCGGATCGATCGGGGCGTTCGGCCCAACTAACGTCTTCGGGCGCGCTACCAAGTTCCTCGCCCAGCTCGAGGTCACCTACGACGACGGCACCACCGAGAGCATCCTGAGCGGGGACTCCTTCCAGTGGAGCAACGACGGGCCGCTTCGGTTCGCTGACCTCAAGGATGGCGAGATCTGCGACGGGAACCGCACTCCCGCGTACGGAGGGCGGGCGCGCGTGACGAAGCCGGCGATTGTGCCGACGGCATCCGACAATGTCACGGCGCGGACCAAGGAACGCTTCACCGCGGCACTGCTGACTACTCCGAGCGGCGCGCGTGTCCTGGATTTCGGGCAGAATATCGCCGGATTTGTTGAGTTCGCCGTCACCGCACGCCGCGGTCAGCGTATTCGGCTCCGGATGGGGGAGATGCTTGACGAGAGCGGGGAGTTCACTCAGGGAAACTTCCAGTTGCACAAGCCAGTCAAGGAATTCGGGCGCGCGACCGAAGTCCTCCTCATGACAGGGAAGACGAACCTCGTACGGGGGACGATGCAACCCACCCCCAAACAGCAGGTGGACTACCTCTGCGCCGACGGGCTTAACCGATATCGCACGAGCTTCGCCGTCTTCGGCTTCCGATACGCGCTCATTGAGACGGACGTCGAGTTCGATCCCACGGATTTCGCAGCCGTCGCGGTGTACTCCGACATGGAGCAGACGGGCGAGTTCGAGTGCTCGAACCCGGACGTGAACAAACTGCTGGACAACACGCGATGGAGCATGAAAGGGAACTTCCTCGACGTGCCCACGGACTGCCCAACCCGGGAACGCTTGGGATGGACCGGTGACGCGCAGGTCTTCTTCGACACCGCCGCTTACCTGATGGACGTCACGGGCTTTTATCGCAAGTGGCTGCGCGACCTTCACGATGCTCAGCAGAAGTCCGGGAAGGTGTCTGCGGTCGTTCCGTACAACGGCGTCGCGATGATGTATGACGCCACGGGTGGCTCGGTCGGGTGGGCGGACGCGGCGGTGCTTGTTCCCTACCGGTACTGGAAGCGGTACGGCGACGTCGACCTCCTGCGGGACTTCTACCCGATGATGCGGGACTATGCCGAGTACATGATCTCCCGCACGGGGCACAAAAACCGGAAGGCGGCCGCGGCCAACCCCTTCAACAACTTCGTCTACGAGAAGGGCATGCACCTGGGGGAGTGGCTCGAGCCGGAAGAATTCCGCGACGCCGTGACCGGGACCTCCCGACCCTCCCGAACCGAGGAGGCCACGGCCTACCTTCACTACACGATGCGCCACCTCGCCGAGATCTCCGGCGTGCTCGGCGAAAGCACGGATGCCGCCCGGTACTTGAGGTATGCAGATGGTGCGAAAAGGGCATACAACCACCTCTTCGTCCAGGGCCGGCCCATTGATACGGACCGACAGGCGAAGCTCGTCCGGCCGCTGGCGCTCGAGCTCCTCGACGCGGAGGTCATCGACGCCGTCGGAGAGCGACTCGTGAAGGCTGTCGAGAACCGCGACTATCGCGTCGGCACCGGCTTCCTCTCGACGCCCTTTGTGCTGCCCGTTCTCACTGCGATTGGTCGATCGGACGTCGCCTACCGGATGCTCGAGAACGAGCAGGCTCCCAGCTGGCTCGCCGAAGTCAAGGCTGGAGCCACCACCATCTGGGAAGACTGGGAGGGTAAGGAGAGCCACAATCACTACTCGCCTGGATCGGTCAGTCAATGGTTGTTCGATACTGTCGCCGGCATCCGCGTGGATGGCGAGAACCGATTCGTTATAGCGCCCACTCCAGGCGGAACGCTCACCCATGCCGGGGCGGTGTACACCAGCCAATACGGACGAGTTGAATGCGCGTGGGAGATGCATGGGGGCGAGCTCCGTGTCCGCGTCGTCATACCGGCGAACACGACCGCCGAGCTGCGACTCTCTGGGGCTGTCCACCACCTTCAACCCGGCGAGCACGAAGTGACTGCCTGAGCGGCAAAATCTACCCTCGCGGCGCTCCTGATTCGACCGCGGCGACCGTCCATTGCCTGCCTAGGGTGTTGTCCGACACGACCGGAGGGCGGTATCGCGCGCCCCATAAACCGAAGGTACTGAGCTTCCACACGTCTTGCAGATCGAGGGCCGCGCCCGCTGACGCGGGCGCGGCGGCGCACCTCTTTGACGGAAGATAGGCGGTGCCGGATGTCAGTGTCGATGCGGGTGATGAGCGCGGGGGATGGCTACAGGTATCTTCTCCGCACGGTCGCCGCTGCTGATGGCGAGCGTTCCCTCTCCACCCCGCTGACCCGCTATTACGCCGAGGCCGGCACACCACCCGGACGGTGGCTCGGAAGCGGGGTGCCGGCGCTCGCAGACGGGAGGATCCTGGCCGGATCGACGGTGTCCGAACCTCAGTTGGAGCTGCTCTTGGGAATGGGGCGAGACCCGGGAACGGGCGCGCCTCTCGGCCGGGCATATCCCGAGTACGCGGCGCTCGAGCAAAGTGCGAATGGCCTGTCCAGCGCGCTGGGCCAGCCAATAGCTACAAACCCTGGCGTCCGGCGGCGCGCTGTGGCCGGCTACGACTTCACCTTCTCGCTGCCGAAATCGGCATCCGTCCTGTGGGCGATCGCCGACGCCGACACCCAAGCCAAGATCGCCGACGCGCATCACCTGGCGATCGACGACGTGCTGGCATTCATGGAGCGGGAACTGGCTGCGACCCGCGCCGGCGAAGCGGGGCGTGACGGTGCCGTTGCGCAGGTCGAGGTCACGGGCTTGATCGCCGCAGCCTTCGATCACTTCGACTCGCGCGCGGGCGATCCGCAATTGCACACGCACGTTGTGGTGAGCAACAAGGTACGCACCGTGTTCGACGGCAAGTGGCGCTCGCTCGACGGGCGACCGCTGCATGCGGCGACCGTGGCTCTGTCCGAGTTGCACAACGCCGTCTTCGCCGACCATCTGACGCATGCACTCGGCCTCGGGTGGGAGCAGCGCGAACGCGAAGCGGATCGCAATCCTGTTTGGGCGATCTCCTCCGTGCCCGAGCATCTCGTCTCCGAGTTCTCCTCGCGCTCGCGACACATCGACGTCGAGAAGGACCGGCTCATTGATGAGTACATGGCCACGCACGGACGCGTCCCATCGAAGGTGACGATCATCCGGCTGCGGCAGCAGGCGACGCTCGCGACTCGTCCCGAGAAGCATCTCCGCTCGCTCGCCGACCTCACGCTCGAGTGGCGCACCCGTGCCAGTCGACTCCTCGGCCGCGACGCGACCGCTTGGGCGCGCGACGCGATGCATGACGAAAGAGCCTCCGCTCTGTTGCGTGCGGAGGATGTGCCCCTCGGCATCCTGAACCAAGTCGCCGCGCGCGTGGTCGAGGCCGCGAGCGAACGCCGTTCCACTTGGGGGCGGTGGAACCTCTACGCCGAAGCCGCACGGCAGACGATGGGGTGGCGCTTCGTCGCAACCGAGGATCGCGAGGCGGTCATCGGAATGATCACGGATGCTGCCGAGGAACTCTCTGTGCGGCTCACGCCGCCCGAACTTGCAGTCTCGCCGGCCGACTTCCGACGCGCTGACGGGACAAGCGTCTTCCGCCCGAGGAACTCAGAACGATACTCGTCGATTGCGCTGCTGAATGCGGAGGAGTGCCTGCTCGCCGCGTCGGGCACGACGAACGGTTCGGTCGTCAGCGCTGCAACCCTCGAGCACGCCGAGCGAGCCCGCCGCAATCACGGGCTTGTCCTCGGGCAGGATCAGCGCGCGGCGCTCCATTCGATTGCATCATCGGCTCGCGCGCTCGATGTCCTCATCGGGCCCGCCGGTGCCGGCAAGACGACAGCGATGCACGCGCTGCGACTCGCGTGGGAGCACGAGCACGGACGTGGCTCGGTCATCGGGCTCGCACCTTCTGCTGCCGCCGCGCGCGACCTTGCCGACGATCTTGGTATCGCCACTGAGAACACTGCGAAGTGGTTGCACGAGCATCGCCAAGGGCGTGCGGCGGTGCGCGCCGGTCAGCTCGTGATCATCGACGAGGCATCCCTCGCCGGCACTCTCGCGCTCGACCACATCTGCGTAGTGGCCAGGCACGCAGGCGCGAAGCTGCTATTGGTAGGGGACTGGGCGCAGCTGCAGTCGGTCGACGCGGGTGGAGCATTTCGGATGCTGGTCGAAGCACGCTCCGACGCTCCCGAACTCGCAGAGGTGCATCGCTTTCAGCAAGCGTGGGAGAAGGACGCGTCCCTCGACCTCCGCAACGGGCGGCTGCAAGCACTGGATGCTTACGGCTCGCACGGCCGCATCATCGGGGGCGACGCCGACGCGATGGCCGAGGAGGCCTACACCGCGTGGCTAACCGACGTGAGGTCGGGAATGGCGTCGGTGCTCATCGCCGATACGGGCGATGCCGTCGACGCCCTCAACCGACGGGCGCGCGCCGAGCTGATCCTCTCCGGCGTCGTGGATGCCAGTGCCGAAGCGCCGTTGCGGGATGACGCGGCGGCATCCGTGGGAGACATCGTCATCACCCGGAAGAACGACCGTCGACTGCGTTCCGGGCGCGACTGGGTACGCAACGGAGCCAGGTGGACGGTTTTCGCCGTTCGTCGCGACGGCTCGCTGCGCGTGACGAAAATCGGCGGCGCCGGCGCGCGACCGATCACTCTGCCGGCCGGGTACGTGGCTGAGAACGTCGACCTCGGCTATGCGGTGACCGCCTACCGAGCGCAGGGAGTCACGACGGACACCGCGCACGCAGTCGTCGAGCCCGGAACGACGCGCGAGAACCTGTACGTCGCAATGACGCGGGGGAGAGCGTCAAATATGGCGTATGTGGTCGTGTCTCGTCCTAACGACAATCACTCCGCCCGGCATCCGGGAGACCACGCGGATGCCACTGCCCGCGCCATTCTCGTAGGCGTTCTTGCCCATGTTGGCGCCGAGCTGTCTGCTCACGAGACCCTCGCCGCGGAGCAGGAGAGTTGGGGGTCGATAGCGCAACTCGCTGCCGAGTACGAGACGCTCGCGTCGACCGCCCAACGGCCGAGGTGGGCCAACCTCATGCGCGCATGCGGGCTCTCCGACGCCGTGGTCGAGGCTGCGATCGCATCGGATGCCTTCGGCGCTCTGACCGCCGGCCTCCGGCGCGCCGAAGGGCTCGGACACAACGTCGACGCGCTGCTCCCACGAATCGCTTCTGCGCGCGGGTTCGAGGACGCTCAGGATGCGGCGGCCGTGCTCCACGAGCGACTCGAGCGAGTTCTCGCTCAGCCGTCGAGTGGCAGCTCGCGGGGGAGTGGGCGTCGGCTGATCGCAGGTCTCATCCTCACGGCGATGGGGGAGATGGATGCCGAAATGCGGCGCGCCCTCAACGAACGGGCACAACTAATCGAGGAACGAGCCTCGGTGCTGGTCGAATCCGCACTGACGTCGCGAGAGAAGTGGATCGCGTTGCTCGGGCGCGTGCCCATCGACGCGGCGCGGGCGGGCGCCTGGCGGCACCAGGCGCGCATCGTCGCCGCCTACCGTGACCGGTACGGCGTATTCGAGGATGACGCGCTCGGTGCTGCCGCTATCTCGGCAAACCAGCGGATGGATGCCGCGGCTGCAGGAATGGCGCGGGATCGCGCGATTCGGCTATCGGCGGATGCCGCTCCTGCACAGTCGCAACGACCGCCGATGCGCACTCAATCCGTCCACAGTCTGTAGCCGGCGGTCCTATCCCAGCGTGAGGGGCGGGCGTACCCTGAGCGCAAGCGCTAGCTCCACGCCTGAAGGAGAGGCCTGGCCGATGTTCCAACTGCTGATCGCATTCGTGAGTCGCGTCTACGCGTTCTTCCAGCGGAGTATGCCGACGAACATCCTGATCCGCGCCACCCACACGCGGCGCGGCCTCAAGTGGGGGCTGCCCGCGATGCTCCTCGCGGTCGTCTACATCGTTATCGCCGCAGCGCTCGCACGGTGGGTCGCCGGCGGCGCGCCGGGATGGATCAACCTGCTCGTGCTGCTGTCCCTGTGGAACGCGCTCAAGTTCGCGGTCAATGGACCGATCACTGTCGTCCGGTTGGCGCGGGTGCGGGCGTACGAACGGCGCTACCGGGACGGGAGGCTCGCGGGTCAACCTCGACAGACGCCTGTGGACGATCGGACGCCGGTGGAGCCGCGCTGACTGATTCGGTGCCCGTTGCGGTGGCGGTCATCGAGCATTTCTGCGGGCGGGGCCTCTGACGCAACATCGCCTGGTCCTCGGACTCGACCACGTCGACCCCTGGGCCGATCACTCCGCCGCGTCGGCGGCGTCGGGGGAGCCCGCGATCTGCACCACGATCATCAACGACGGTGGCCCCGGCTGGCCGTACCTGCTGGTCTTGCTGTTCGTCTGGAACGCCTTCAAGTTTCCACTGGATGGGGCCCGTAAGCCTCATTCAACTCATCCACGTCCGAACGAATGAGCTGACGCCTCGATCACTTTCTTTCCGCGGAACTGGTCGTGCTTCGCGCAAGAGCCCTGGCACGGGCGACAATTGACCGCATGGCGAGGATGGACGATCACGAGAAGCTGCGGCGGTTCGTCTTGCGTGCGCGGCGGGTGCAGGCGCACTCGATCGTCCAGAACTGGGACGAGTTGCTGCGGCACGCGCAGGGAAGCTTCGACGGTCATATCGACGTGACCGGTCGCATGACCATCACGCGGCGCCTCCCGGCTGATGAGGAAGTCTTCGAGTCGTTGGCTTCGAGAGTGAGGCCGTTGACAGTTAAGTCTGAGCCCGTCTACTACGTGAAGGTCTTCGACGCGATCGAGCACCTCATCCGGGAAGCGGATGTCGACGACGTGCTCCGAGCTCGTCTGCAAGAGCTTCGGCGTGCGTGGGACGCTTCCGAGATTCAAGGAACCCAAGTTCAGGCATATTCTGTGCAATCGGCCCGCATTGATGGGTCCGACGCGACCAACAAGGTCTCGGACACACAGCTCGCCGCCGCTTGGCTGTATGCCGACCTTGTCCATGCTGACGCTCAAGGGCCGAAGCAGGACGCGTTGGCGTTCTCTCTTCGCGAGCGATATGCCGCGGCCGTGCGCGTGTTCTCTCATATGGCTGCTCTGACGGTGGCGACCTTGCGGATAGTCGAGTCGCTGCGGGATGCGCAGGTGCTCGCTCTGGACGACTCGGCGTGGCAGAACGATGTCACCATTGGTACGTCCGAACTGATCGAGGAGGCAAGGGCCTACGTTGCGCCGGTGGGTAGCGAGGTGCCGGACATGCGCGATTCTCTGGAGTTAACCGAGGACTGGAGCGCTTTCACTGTCACGGAACTGCTCAGGCAAGACCCGACCAACCATGTCCGCGTGGTGCTGCGCGACGGCAACGGCGAGATCACGGAGGCGCACGACGCGGCTGTCGCTCGTCGCCGCCCTGACACTTCCGTCGCTGAATGGGATGTGCTGGTCGCGGGCAGCGTCATGTTCAAGTTCTCCTTCGACATCCAAGGCGAGCGGATGACTGACGCCCACTTCCGAGGTTGGGAGGCGTTCGATTCGACCAATGGCCTCAAGCTCGCATCGACGCGCTTCATGCTTCAGTTCCACCGCTCTACTGCGGTGGCCTTCGAGGTTGGTGGAAGCGAGCTGCTGTCCCTTGGCCCGCCGGCTATCTCCGACATTGAACAACGTGAGCTGGAGGTGATCGCGGAGACGGTCAAGGACATCGTCAGGATCGAGCGTCTGAGCGGACAAACCGTCGAGCCCTGTAACGGCCGTTTTGACGACCGTGACCGTGTGCGGCTGCGGCGGGCTCGTTTGCTGATGGAGGGGCAGATCGTCCACGCCATGCGTCACCCGGTCACGGTAACGGCCCCTGAAGGCAAGCCGCCGCAGGTAGTGGTAATTGCCGCCGGGACGCTGGACGTCGGCGGCGCAGAAGTACCTACGCCGCAGACCGTCATGCGTCACCCTGCAATGACAGCTGCGGAGACCGGACTCGCTCCCGAGACGGGGCCTGCGGCGAAGACGTACCGGATGGAGCCGCCCCCTGGTGAACAGTTCTTGGCTTGGGTTCCCGGGCTCGCTGAGGTGTCTGGTGACGAAGACCTCCTCGTCACTGCGTCGTGGGAACTGATCGGCATCGATGAAGAGAGATTCAGCGGCTGACCAGTGGTAAGGAGTCCAGCGGGCGCGTACGAGCGAGGGTGTCCGTCCACGTTATTAGCCTGAGGGCGTCGCGATCGTGGGCTTGGAGCGACAGCAAGGGTTGCTCTGCTCGCCGAGATGACCTCGACGCGGGTGTCGATCGGCGTCGAGAAACTCTACAAGCTAAACCTCGGACTCATCGCCCTGGACCCGACCACAGGTCGCCCACCAAGTTAGAGATGCAGAAGCAGCGACACAAGCTCGTCCCCATGCACGCAGCGGTCATGCGTCACTGGTCGTCTATACCATCAACATATGACCCGTCGAAACTCAGCGCGCGCGATAGCCGAAGCCCGTCGGCGAGGTGCCGCACAGGAGCGCCGCGGTCAGAAACGGGAGACCTCGCCGCCTGCCAGCCCAGCGTCAACTAGCGTGCCAACCGCCCCGCAGGCTGCGTTGTGGGTTGCTTCCCGAGCCGGTGCGCGTGCCGGGCGCGGCTTTCGTTTTCAGGATCTGGTCGCCACGCTCGTTGCATTGCGTCTGTGGAGCGAAGGTGACGCGACAGCGGTCGTGACACCGGAAGGGTATGACGACATTTCGGTGCAGTCGTCGAGTGGGTCATTCTTCATCCAGGTGAAGTCGCGACGCGAGAGCGCGGGAGATTTCGCCCCGACAGACCTGCGAAAAGACTTACGTTCCGTCGCTAAGGCCTGGGTGAAGCGCAGGGAAGTCGAACTCCCCGCTGCGACAATCCTCTTGCTTGAGCGCCCGGTCGCTCGAATCCCAGTACCCGAGTGGGGGAGTGAGGCTGCACAACCTGGCTCGAGTCCTCCGAGCGAATTGGCCAAGGAACTGGATGCTCTGTCCTTCGAAAACGATCAGGATTCGGTTGCCTTTGCGGCCTCAGCCTCAGTTGTAATCTGTCCTGATCCGCACGCGCAGGCGATCAGCATCGTTGCCGGGGCTCGTAGTTTCCCGGATGGACTTGCGGAAATCATTGTGGCTTCCGTTTGCACCCAGGTGGGACAGGCTAGCGACGCCAACGCGGACCCGGATGTCGCGAGGCGCGCGGCCGTGGACATCGCAGGCATCGATGTCCTCATAGACCAGGTCCTTGCGACCGTTGACCTCGAGTTGCTCGATGAGGCAAGGTCGCTGGGGGTCTGCGAGGCAATCGACTGGAGATCATCTGCTGATGGTTCGGACCTACGTCAGGGCGTGCAAGTGGGAGCTCCTCATGTCGCTGCCGGATTGCTCGTGCCCCGTGTTGAACTAACCCAGCAGGTGATCGAAGTCGCGGCGGTCCGCCGGTTGGCGGTCATCGCCGGGCCGAGCGGCAGTGGCAAGAGTGCACTCGCCTACGCAGCCGCGCACGAGACCCGGGGTCTGTATCGCTGGCAGCATGTCCACTCGCTGACACCAACGGGGCGCACCGGGCGCGATGCCGTCGCACTTCTTTCCGCACGCATTGAGTCGTTGCGGCCGAGCGCGTATGCCCCTGTAGGAGTCCTCATCGACGACGCTGGGCGCCACGACCCAGATCTCCTCGATCGACTACTGAGACGGCTCGCGGATCTGTCGAACGTCATCACCGTTGTTTCGATTCGGGAGGAAGACCGCTTTCCTGTCCCGCTACTGTCGGCCATTGCCACGATAACGCCCATGCTTGACGACACCTTTGCAGAGCAACTTTGGCGAGACTACCGGGCTGACAATCTCACCGAATGGGCCGGATGGCGGGAACCAGCCGAGCGAGCAGGCGGCCTCCTACTGGAGTACGTCACTCTGCTCACCGAAGGCGTGAATCTTGACACGGTCGTCAGCGCGCAAGTCGCCGCACGCGAAGCAGACCCGAGTCGACATCTTGAGCTAGAGATCCTCCGGCTCGCATCGTGTGCCAACCAATACGGCGTCGCCGTCCCTGCCCACTCGATCGAATCCGCTCTGGATGCCGATCGCGGCGCATTCACCGCCGCCAGCCGCCGCCTCATCGACGAGCACCTCATCGTTGAGGACTCGGGCAACCTCATACGGCCGCTGCACGAGATCCGCTCCGCAGCAATCGCCCGGGCAGCTCACCCCTTCGGACAGCAGGAGACCCTCCAGCGCATTGTCCCTCTGGTGACCAGCGCCGAACTCGCGCGATTCCTCCGACGCGCACTCGGGTCCGGGGCTGACCAGGCCGTAGTGATCCAGGCCGCAACCGAGCGCATCACACGCGATCACACCCTCCAGACGCTCATCTCAGTCGCATCCGCTTTCCGTGCTGATGGACTTCGGCGGCGGGCCGACGACTGGAAGCGCATCCTCGATGAATGTGAAGTTGATGCTGGCAACGCTGTAACTGCGTTCACGATGTCCCGCACAAAGCCACGCCCCGACACAGAACAGCTCTTTAAACCCGAGATTCTGGCAGCCGTCGAGCGGCTCCGCAGCGTCCCGACCGATCCGGATCTGCAACCCCTATGGCAAGAGATTGACACGACGCTGGTCGAAGAGCTCACGACCGCCGCGGTCCCCGATGATGAGGCAATTCAACTCCTTTTGCAGGCCATCACCGTACTTCGCGGTTTTGACGTCACAGCCCTGGAGTCCACGGCGGGTGCAATCGGTGCACGCCTGACGGTATGGCCGCTGCACGACGCGGCCGATATGACGGAGGCGTTGCGCCGCGCGGCACCCGAACTTGCGGAACGCGCTGTCATTACAGCCGGCGGCGAGCAGCTCCTCCTGCGTAGGATCGCGACAGAAACACCGTGGCTAGCGTCGCTGGAACGCGTAGACGACGGGGTGGATGGCAGGTGGATCTTCGTCGACGAGGAGCTACAGCCGAACCAGAACGAGGCTGTCGTTGAGGTCTGCCGACTGGCCCTCGCTCTTGCGCCGACAGCGTTGATCGCACGGGTAAGTGCCGTTGATGCCCTCGGGCGTTTGGTCAAGCTCGGCGACTACCCGCTCGTTGACAAAGCGATTCCCCGAGAGAACCTGCCACATACCCTCGAAGTCTCCGAGAACAGAGCCCAGGCTCGAGCGTTGTCTCGAAAGTACGGCGCGGGCACGCTGACGTCCAAGCTTGCGGCTGAGGCTAAAGCACTCGGGGCGCTCATCGACCTGCTCCCCGAAATCACAATCGCCCACCTAGGTGATCGGACTGTGCCTCAAGCGATTGTTCGTCAGTTCGAATCAGTGAACGCGCTACTTTCCGAGATGGACTCCCCGGCAGACGAGGGCTACACGGACGAAGTGCCCGGCGCTCTCGGTGACTATCCCGTCGAGAGCGACGCCATCACCGTCGTGCGATCGATGCTCCAGCACGTCATTCCAAACCTTGCACGGGCAGATGTCGCCGAGCGGCGCCCCATCCTGACTGTCGGAACGCTCGACAGTCTCATCGCAAAGGTCGGTGCACTGATCGAACTCGACCGATACCGCTACCTCGCCGACCCGCCCGATTGCGCTCAGCTACTCGACTGTCTCCGCCATTTGCGAATGGTCGCGTCCGCCAGCGCAGGATCGGACTTATCAATGCGCGTATCCATGCGGGCTGCTGCTGGGCGACACACGGGAACCGCTCGGATCGCAGCAGCAGCCGCCGTTGCGACCGAGCGCTCTTCCGCAGCCTTGCAGAAAGAGGGTGAACGAACGCGACTTGCGCTCGCAAACGCGGGGTACGCGGTCGCTGTAGTGCCGAGCTCCTCCGACCACACGATGATGAGTTGGCCGCCCGGAGACCTAGTGATCATTGTGGAAGGAGAGAGCGTCCTCACCCATCTAAATGCTCTCGCATCTCTCGCGGATGCTGCGAGAGATGCTGTTGAACAGCCAGACCGGCGTGTATGGATTGGACTGCGCTCAGCCGATGGCTACTTGTCTGCCTCGATCTTCCAGGTTGCGCATCACGGGGTGATCCCGCTTGGCGATCGTGGAGCGCCTTCCGCATTCGCAGGCTCGATCGCTGCGACACCAATCTCTGGTCCCTACGGGGATTACCTTAAGCAAGCTCGTCGTCTCTCATCGATCGCGGCGGTCATTGCGATCCGCGGGAGCAATCTGATTCCCGACGAGGAAGGACGGGTGCTTGACGAATCGTGGGACCGTCTTGTCGGCCTCAAAGCGCAACTCGATGAACTCACCTCCGCTCACGCTGGAACCGAGTACGTGTCCGCGCTCAGCAACATTTTGACGGTCATCGGCTCAGCGATCACTGATGACCTGTCCACCGCAAAGGACTCAGCGGAAGAAGGCCGATCTGGATGGGATGAGATCGTGAGCCTGCAAAGCCCGCTGCTGCTTGACACAGACCAAGCGGCAACACCAGGAACCGATGCTGCGGTCGTCTATGGCACGGCCGTTGTCATCGCGGACATCGAGGACCATTTTGAGGATGCTGATGATCGCATTGCACAACTGCAAGAGCACGGTCCGAGTTCCTAAACGGGCAGGTCGTCCGTTATCGACTACTACATCACCCGCCAGGCCGCACGCGGTCTGACGATGGGCATGGTCACCAGAACCCTCGCCGCCGTTGCCCACTCGCATACATCTGCCGGTGTCAATAATCCCACTGACTGCGAACTGGTCCGCCGCGTCCGCCGCGGCCTGCGCCGGATCCTGGGGGTCGCACCCCGCCGCCCGGCACGCCCACTGCTGGTCGAGGACCTCCGCGACATCTCGGCTGCCGTCGATCGAACGACCGCGGCCGGAAAACGTGTCGCCGCGCTCATCATGCTTGGTTTCGCCCCGCCCTGCGCCGATCAGAACTCACCGCGCTGGACGTCGCGGACATCACCTCCAATCCGGGTGGGCTGCTGATCACCGTGCGCCGGTCCAAAGGCGACCTCCGCGCACTCGGCCAGACAATTGCGGTCGCCGAAAGGCGGTGGGCTGACTCGGATCCCCTCGCAGCGCTGCACGCCTGGCTGCACATCCGCCCCCGCGCGGCAGGACGGGTGTTCACCCGTGTGCACGCGAATGGCACCGTCTCGAGCTATCCGATCACTGCCGCCAGCGTGGCCCGAATCGTCAAGACTCGCGCGCACGCGGTGGGATTCTCTGCAGACCGGATTACCGCTCACTCACTGCGCGCCGGCCATGCCAGCGTCTCGATCTGCTGCATGAACGGGCTGGTCACAGACCGCATGAAGTCGTCGTCGAAGATTCGTCCCAGCGAACCCGAGGGGAGTGCCCCCTTGAACGCGGTCAGATCCTTCGGGTCCAGCGGCTCGCCGTCGTCGCCACGAATCGTGAAACGGATGCGCGTGTGCTGCGGGGTCTCTCCCGAAGTGTCGTCGGCCGGCACGGCGCCCTCGTCGGCGGACGCCTCTTCTTCGCCCTCGTCGAAGGGTTCGTCGTCGTCAGATGGGGCGATCACGGCGGCCATCCGACCAGCGAACCACACGCTGCGGGCCCGCCGCGTCTCGCCTATGCCTCTTGCCGTCGCTGCGCGTGCGCGGAAGCGGTCGTCCGCACTGTCCGAGAACCTGTCCGTTTACTCCCCGTAGCCGTCCGTAAACGTCCAGAGATAGACTGAGCCCCAGACGGCATCTGCTGTCTGGGGCTCAGTAAATTGCTGGCCTCGGAACCGGGAGTGCGGTCCCTAAGACCCCTCGGAATCAGACTCCGAAGTACAGCTCGTACTCGAACGGGTGCGGACGGGCCGCGATCGGCCGGATCTCGTTCTCGATCTTGTACTCGATCCACGTCTCGATGAGCTCGGGCGTGAACACGTTGCCGCGCGTGAGGAACTCGTGGTCGGCACGGAGCGCCTCGAGCGAGTCCAGCAGCGAGTTCGGCACCTGCGGAATGTTCTTGGCCTCCTCGGGCGGCAGCTCGTAGAGGTCCTTGTCGACCGGCTCGTGCGGCTCGATGCGGTTCTGGATGCCGTCCAGGCCAGCCATCAGCTGAGCGGCGAACGCCAGGTACGGGTTGCCCGAGGCATCCGGAGCGCGGAACTCGACACGCTTGGCCTTGGGGTTCGAACCCGTGATCGGGATGCGGATGGCAGCGGACCGGTTACCGGCGGAGTACACCAGGTTGACCGGAGCCTCGTAGCCCTTCACCAGGCGCTTGTAGGAGTTCAGCGTCGGGTTGGTGAACGCCAGCAGGGCGGGCGCGTGGGCGAGGATGCCACCGATGTACCACCGCGCGATGTCGGAGAGCTGCGCGTAGCCCTTCTCGTCGTAGAACAGCGGCTTGCCATCGAGCCACAGCGACTGGTGGGTGTGCATGCCCGAGCCGTTGTCGCCGAAGAGGGGCTTGGGCATGAAGGTCGCGACCTTGCCCCACTCGAGCGCCGTGTTCTTCACGATGTACTTGAACTTCAGGATGTCGTCGGCCGCGTGCACCATCGTGTCGAAGCGGTAGTTGATCTCCGCCTGGCCGCCGGTGCCCACCTCGTGGTGCGAGCGCTCCAGGATGAGACCAGCGTCGATCAGGCGCAGGCAGATGTCGTCGCGCAGGTCGGCCTGCTTGTCGACCGGGCTGACCGGGAAGTAGCCGCCCTTGTAGGGCGTCTTGTTGGCGAGGTTGCCGCCCTCCTCGACGCGACCGGAGTTCCAGGCGCCTTCCTCGGAGTCGACGTGGTAGAAGCTGGAGTTCTGCTTCACCTCGTAGCGCACGTCGTCGAAGATGTAGAACTCCGCCTCGGGAGCGAAGAACGCGGTGTCGGCGATGCCGGTGGAGGCGAGGTACTTCTCGGCCTTCTTGGCGACCTGGCGCGGGTCCTTGGCGTAGATCTCGCCGTTGCGGGGGTTGTAGATGTCGAAGAGCATGATGAGCGTCTTCGCCTCGCGGAACGGGTCGAGGTACGCCGTCGACACGTCCGGGATCAGCTGCATGTCGGACTCGTGGATGTTCGCGAAACCGCGGATCGACGATCCGTCGAACAACTGGCCGACGGTGAAGAACTCCTCGTCGACCGTGGATGCGGGAATGTTGAAGTGCTGCTGCACACCCGGGAGATCCGTGAAACGGATGTCGAGGAACTTGACGTCCTCGTCCTGGATGAACTTCAGCACCTCGGATGAATCACGGAACATGCGCTCTCCAAAGGTGGGGCTTGTGTCGGGACCCGTCGGGACGGGCACTATCGAACCTATCCCGAGGGGGTTGCCCTGCAGTATCTCCCGTGTTTCGGGCGTGTTACGTGAGGCGGTTAGGCTGGATACGTGCCCGAAACGCCTGTCGACAACGTCTATCCCGGCGAGCGGCTGGGTCTTCCCGCCGATGGCCCGGGCAGCATCGCCCCTCTCGGACGCCGCGTCGGCGCCCTGTTCATCGACTACACGAGCGCGTACATCATCGCCATCGCGATCACGCTGGCGACGGCGGGGGACTACGCCGCACCCCCGATGCTGATCCTGTCGATCTTCGCGGTGCTGCAGGTTCTCTTCATCCCGACGATCGGCGGCAGCCCCGGGCACCGCATGCTCGGCATGCGGCTGAACCTCGCCTCGGGCGGGTGGCCGGGACTGTGGCGTCCCATCGTGCGCACGCTGCTGCTGGTGATCGTGATCCCCGCGGCCATCTGGGACGCCGACCAGCGGGGACTGCACGACAAGGCCGCCGGAACCGTGCTCGTCCGCGGCTGAGACCGCCCTGCGGTCCCCGCTCAGCGGTCCCCGCTCAGCGCGGACGCGGCGCGCGGACCTTGGTGGGGTCGATGCCCTTGGGGATCGGCAGCGACGTGACCGACTTCGACACCGAGTCGACGCGCTTGATGACCGCGGCCATGGTCGCCCGGTCGATCTTCTTCGGCAGCGACTTGATCGTGGATGCCAGCTTCGAGATCGGCACCTCGTCCTCGCCGTGCCCGACGTACAGCACCGTCACCGGAACACCGGAGGCCACGCGCTGCACCTTGCCGCGCTCGTCTGCCACCAGCCGCGTGAGGCGGCCGCGAGACCCCTCGCCCACGATGACGACGCCGCCGCGACCGATCACGCGGTAGACCGCGTCCTGGGTCTTGGGGTTCACGCCGACCGGCATCTCGGAGGCCTGCCACTTGCGGCCGAGGCCCGTGGAGAGGATGTGGCCCGCTGCGCCCGGCATCCCGTCGATCTTCTGGTACATCGCACGCGTCGAGAGTCTCGTCATCGTGATCATCGCACCGAGGAAGCCGGCCATGAGGCCACTCAGGCCCCAGAGGACGACGCTCCACCAGGCGAACGGCGGGATGAGGAACCCGACCAGCACGCCGAGCGCGAGGCCCAGCACGATGATGCCGATGAGGACCCATCCGAGCCACGGATAGACATTCTTGGTGAAGGTGAACAGCGACTTGATCTGAGAGAACAGACCCGGGCGCTTCTCTGGTGCGGGCGTGCGTGCGGCCATGCCCTCCAGCCTACCTTTCAAGCGCATCCTCTCCTGCACAGGATCACACCGCCGCGATCCATCCCCGGATGCCACATGCGGGCGCCCCGCTGCGGCTTCCGCCGCGCAGACTCGTCCGCATGCACAGCCCTGCCGCCCCCGTCGACCCCACACCTCTCGCCGGAGGCGGCGCGGTGCTGCGGGTCGTGCGCCAGGGGGCGCCCTGGCCCGGCACGATCGTGCGGCATGCCGACGGCGAGAGCGCCCTGCACGTGGACGCCGAGCTGTTGCAGGGGACGACGGTGTGGCGCGCCGCCCCCGACGGTCACATCCTCGCGCCGAGGGAGGTGGTGCGCACCGCATCCGGCCACGAGGCGGTGTTCGCGCTCTGCCACGGCAGGTTGGACCACGTGCTCCACGAGCGGCGCGAGGCGCAGGCGCCGCCTTCGGCGGGGGAGTGCGTCACGGTCGCGGTGAGCGTGCTGCGTGGCACCGAGGAGGCGGGGCCGGGGGCATGCGGGCAGTGGTGGGTCACCACCGAGGGCCGTCCCGTGCTCGCACTGGGCGGCACGACCCCGGCAGCCCACGCCTCCCGCGACATCCTCACCCTGATGTCCGCTCACGTGACGGGAGGGGTGGCCGATGCCCTGCAGAGCGCGGGTGCCGCCGTCGCGGACCCGCGGCCGGACGCCCTCGAGCGCGCGGAGGATGCCCTGTTCGCCGCGGCGGAGCCGGCGCCGCTGGTGATCGACCTGCCGGCGCCGGCACGTGCACTGTCGGTCTCGGTCACGGCGCGGCCCCACACGGGGCCTGCGGCGGCGTTGCGGGGAGCGCTGGAGCGTCACGTCGACGGCGACGTCGCCGAACAGGTAGGGCACGCAGGCGACGAACTGCGGCGCCGCTGGCAGCGCAGCCGGGAGCGGCCTGCCGCGCGGCGCGCCGCACGGCAGGCCACGACTCGCGGGCGCACGCGGCCCGTGGGCACGCAGCCGCCGCCGACCGCCCCGAGTCGCGCCGCCGCTCGGCCGACCCGTGTCAGGCCCGTCGTCGTGGCGTGCGCGGTCGCGGGACTCGTCCTCACCGCGGGTCTGCTGTGGCCCTCGGATGACGGTTCGGCGACGGCGTCGCGGGAGGCCACGCCCGCCGAGATCGGTGACGCGTCTGCGGCGGCGACGCCCTCGCCCGTTCTGACGCCCATGGCGGCTGCGGACCCGGTCGCCGCCGCCGAGTCCCTGCTCAGTACCGCGGCCGCCTGCGCGGATGACACCTGCGTCAGTGCTCTGCGGGAGACGCCCGGGCGCCCGGTGATCGACGGCGTGCTGGCGCTCCCACCCGCAGAGCGGCACGTCACGCTCGTCGACGACTACGGGGGAGTCGCGGTTCTGCGCGTATCGGCCGACGGGGAGAGCTCGGACCGCCTGCTGGTCATCGTCGACGCCGGCCACAAATGGCTGATCCGCGACGCCTACGACGTCGCGGATCAGCCATGAGAGGTGCCGGGGTCAGATTCCGAGGGAGCCCTCGAAGTCCGCCGCCTCGAGGCGGGCCTTGACCGCGCCGAGGAACCGGGCAGCGTCGGCGCCGTCGACGACACGGTGGTCGTACGAGAGAGCCAGGTAGACGTAGGAGCGCACCGAGATGGCATCCTTTCCGTCCACCGACACGATGCCGGGGCGCTTCACGACGATGCCGGTGCCCAGGATCGCCGTCTGCGGCAGGAACACCACGGGGGTGTCGAACAGGGCGCCACGCGAGCCGGTGTTGGTCAGCGTGAACGTGCCGCCGGCCAGCTCGTCGGGCTTCAGCTTGTTGTTGCGGGTGCGCGAGGCGAGGTCCGCGATCTCGTGGGCGATCTGGGCGATGTTCTTGTCACCGGCGTCACGCAGCACGGGAGTGAGGAGACCTCGCTCGGTGTCCACCGCGATCGAGAGGTTCTCGCTGGCGGGGTAGACGATCTTGTCGCCGTCCACCGTCGAGTTGATCACGGGGAAAGCCTTGAGCGCCTCGGCGGCGGCCAGGGCGAAGAAGGGCAGGAACGACAGCTTGTCGCCCGTCTTCTCCTGGAAGGTGCCCTTCATCTTGTCGCGGTAGTTCGCCAGCTTGGTGACGTCGACCTCGACGACCGTCGTCAGCTGGGCGGTCTGCTGCATCGACGCGACGGCACGCTCGGCGAGCACCTTGCGCAGGCGCGACATCGGCTGCGTCGTACCGCGCAGCGGCGACACCTCCAGCGCCGGGGCGGCGGGAGCGGCCGGGGCGGCCTCTGCGGCGGGGGCGGACTCGGCCGGCTTGGCGGCAGCTTCTGCGGCGGCGAGCACGTCCTCCTTGCGGATGCGACCACCGACGCCGGTGCCCTTGACACTGGCGAGGTCCACGCCCTGCTGCTGCGCCAGGCGGCGCACGAGCGGAGTGACATAGGTGAGCGAGTCGTCATCGGCCGCGAGCGACAGCGAAGGCGACGTGGCCGGAGCGGGCGTGTGCTGCGGAGCCGGGGCGGCCTCGGCAGGAGCTGCCTGCTGCGCCGGAGCCGGCTGGGCGGGAGCCTCAGCGGGTGCGGCCTGCTGGGCAGGAGCCTGCTGCGCGGGAGCCTCGGCGGGAGCCTGCTGGGCGGGCTCCGGAGCCTGCGGCGCCGGCTCGGCGGGAGCCGATTCCTGCGGTGCGGGCGCCGCGGCGGGCGCGCCGGAGCCGATGCGGGCAAGAGCGGCGCCGACCTCGACGGTCTCGTCCTCCTGGGCCAGGATCTCGACCAGGGTGCCGGCGAAGGGCGAGGGGATCTCGGTGTCGACCTTGTCGGTCGAGATCTCCAGCAGCGGCTCGTCAACGGCCACCTCGTCGCCGACCTGCTTCAGCCAGCGGGTCACGGTGCCCTCGGTGACGCTCTCGCCGAGCTCCGGAAGAAGCACGTCCTTCGCGTCGGACGCGTCGGCCTGTGCCGCGGGTGCGGGCTGTTCGGCGGGCGCCGGCTGCTCAGCGGGGGCCGGCTGCTCGGCCGCGGGGGCCGGGGTCTCGGGTGCGGGGGTCTCGGCGGCGGGCGCTTCGGCGGCGGGTGCCGAAGCACCGGAGCCATCACCGATCTTCGCCAGTACCGCGCCGACCTCGACGGTGTCGTCCTCCTGCACGAGGATCTCTTCGATGACGCCGCTGACCGGCGAGGGGATCTCGGTGTCGACCTTGTCGGTGGAGATTTCCAGCAGACCCTCGTCCGCCTCTACCGTGTCCCCGACTTGCTTGAGCCAGCGGGTGACCGTTCCCTCGGTGACGCTCTCGCCGAGCGCGGGGAGGACCACGGAAGTGCTCATGAGCTTTGTCTCCTTCTGATGGCGAATTCTCAACCAGCTTAGTTGCCTGGGGGCTCCGGCGCGTCAGCGGGCGTGCAGCGGCTTGCCTGCGAGCGCCAGGAAGGCCTCGCCGAGCGCCTCACTCTGGGTGGGATGGGCATGTACATAGGGGGCGATGTCCTCGGGGTGGGCTTCCCATCCCACGGCGAGTTGCCCCTCCGTGATGAGCTCGCCGACCCGGTCGCCGGCCAGATGCACGCCGATGACCGGCCCGTCCGCCAGGCGGACGACCTTCACGATGCCGGCGGTGCCGAGTATCTCGCTGCGGGCGTTGCCGGCCAGGTTGTACTCGTAGGTGACCACCGCGTCGCCGTGCGCCTCTCGGGCGGCGGCTTCGCTGAGACCGACGGATGCCACCTCGGGGCTGCTGTAAGCGACGCGCGGGACCTGGGAGTCGGGGACGATCACGGGGCTGAGGCCGGCGATGCGCTCGGCGACCGCGATGCCCTGCTGGAAGCCGCGGTGCGCCAGCTGCAGGCCCGCGACGATGTCGCCGACGGCCCAGACACCCGCAACGCCCGTACGCAGCTGGTCGTCGACCACGACGAATCCGCGGTCGAGCGCCACACCGGCATCCTCGAACCCCAGTCCGTCGGTGGCCGGGCCGCGGCCGACGGCCACGAGCAGGTAGTCCGCGTGGAGTTCGGTGCCGTCCTCGAGTCGAACCGTCACGCCGTCGGGCGTCTGCGTCACGCCGGCGAACCGCACGCCCAGGCGCGACGCGATGCCGCGCTTGCGGAACGCACGCTCGAGTGCCTTGCTCAGTGCGACGTCCTCCGTGGGCACGAGGTGATCCAGCGCCTCGACGATCGTGACCTCGGCGCCGAAGGAGCGCCAGACGCTGGCGAACTCGACGCCGATGACGCCGCCGCCGAGGATCACCACGTGGGCCGGGATCTCGTCGAGCTCCAGTGCCTGCTCGCTGGTGAGGACGCGGCCGCCGATCTCGAGGCCCGGGAGGGTGCGGCTGTAGGAACCGGTCGCGAGCACCACGTCACCGCCGCGGTAGAGGTCATCGCCCACCTGCACGGCGCGGTCGGGGGTCAGCCGCCCCGCGCCGGAGACCACCGTGATGCCGCGGGCGGCGACGAGCCCCTGCAGGCCCGCGAACTTCTTGGCGACGATCGCTTCCCGGTAGCTGCGGACTCCGGCGATGTCGACCCCCTCGAGCGCGGCGCGCACACCCACCGTCGCGGCGTGACGGGCCGAGTCCGCCACTTCGCCGGCGTGCAGCAGCGCCTTCGTGGGAACACATCCCCGATGCAGGCACGTGCCGCCGAGCTTGTCCTTCTCGATCAGCACGACGCTCTTGCCGAGCTCCGCCGCGCGCAGGGCCGCGGCGTATCCGCCGCTGCCGCCGCCGAGGACCACGACGTCCGAGGTGTGCTCGGCCATCAGTGGCCTCCTGCGGCGACGAACTCGATGAGGCTGCGCACCGCGGCCGCGGTGGGTCCCTTGTCCGTCGCGCCGAAGCCGGCTCCCTTGTTCCATCCCGAGCCGGCGATGTCCAGGTGCACCCAGGGGATGCGCTCGGCGTCGGGTGCGTCCGAGATTCGGCCGACGAACCGCTGCAGGAACAGCCCCGCGAACATCGTGCCGCCGGCGGAGTCGCCGATCTTGGAGTTCTGCATGTCGGCGATGGGGGAGTCGAGCTCCTCCTCCATATGCGTGGGCAGTGGCAGGGCCCAGGCATCCTCACCGGCACGGCCGGCGGCCTCGAGGAACGCCTGCACCGCGGCATCCTCACCCATCACACCGGTGTGGCGCGTGCCGAGGGCGACGATGACGGCGCCGGTGAGCGTCGCCACGTCCACGAGCACGTCGGGGCGCTCGCGGCTGGCCGCCACCAGACCGTCCGCCATCACCAGTCGGCCTTCGGCGTCGGTGTTGAGCACCTCCACCGTGGTGCCGTCGAGCATGCGCAGCACATCGCCCGGGCGCGTCGCGTGCCCCGAGGGCATGTTGTCGGCGATGCACAGCCATCCGGACACCCGCACGGGCAGCTGCAGCGCAGCCGCGGCGCGAACGACGGCCAGCACGACGGCCGCACCGCACATGTCGTACTTCATCCCGACCATGCTGACGGCAGGCTTCAGCGACAGCCCGCCGCTGTCGAAGGTGATGCCCTTGCCCACCAGCGCGACGTGACGCTCCGCGCCCTCGGGGGCGTAGTCCAACCGCACGAGGCGCGGGGGCCGCGCGGACCCCTGGCCGACACCGAGGATGCCGCCGAAGCCCTGCTCCTGCAGCTGCTTCTCGTCGAGCACGGTGACGGTGACGGGCAGTTCGGCCACCGACTGCACCGCGCTGTCCGCGAGCTGCGCGGGGGACTGCCACTCCGCCGGGGTGTTCACGAGGTCCTTCACGAGCGCGGCGGCGTCGCCGACGGCGGTCACCTCGGCGAGGTCGGCTTCGGTCAGCTCCTGCGGGGTGTGCACGATCACGCGCGTCGCGCGCCGTTTGCCGCCATCGCTCTTGTAGTCATCGAACCGGTAGCCACCGAGCACCGCGCCCTCGGCGGCCGCCCGCCACAGCTCCGGTGCCGCGAGCGGCGCGGCGACGGCGAGCGACTCGAATCCGGTGGTGGTGCGCAGCACCGATCCGACGGCGTCGCGCACGGCTGCGGCATCCGGCGCGTCGCCCGTGCCGACGATGATCAGCGGAAGAGAGGAGATCGCCGGGAGGAACACCCGCTGCTGCGCGCCCGGGGCGCCGGTGAAGGCGAGGGCCGTGAGGGCGGATGCCAGACCGGGCCATGCGTCCAACGCATCGCCGGCGGCATCCAGCGGGGGAAGGGCCAGGACGAGGGCATCTGCCTGCGCCTCGGTCAGCGGAACGGTGCTGTGTGCGAGCTCAGGAAACGGCATTGCCCCATCCTAGGGTCGGCATGTTCGCTGTCAGCGGGAGTCACGACGGCCGCGTGGGCGCGCACGCCTCGTAAAGTTGGGGCATGCCGTTTCCCGGACCCCTCTATGAGCGCGTCGCATCCGCGCCGCCGGTCCCCGCCGGGCTCCCCATGATCATCGCGCTCACCGGTTTCACCGATGCCGGGGGAGCCGTGGCGCGCGTCATCCAGCAGTTCCGCGATGACCTCGAGCCGTCGCCGGTCATCACGTTCTCGAACGACGCGCTGCTGGACTACCGGGCGCGCCGGCCGATCGTGTCGTTCCAGGCCGACCACCTCACCGACTACCGCCCGCAGCGGCTCGAGCTCGCCCTGGCACACGATGCCGTGGGTCAGCCGTTCGTCCTGCTCTCCGGCTACGAGCCGGACTTCGGGTGGGAAGCCTTCTCCGAGACCGTGCTGGGCCTCGCCGAAGGTCTCGAGGTCTCGACTGTCACCTGGGTGCACTCCATCCCGATGCCCGTGCCGCACACCCGCCCGATCGGCACGACCGTCAGCGGCACCCGCGCCGAGCTGACCGAGGCGCATTCGGTGTGGCAGCCCCACACCCAGGTTCCCGCCACCGTCGGGCACCTGCTGGAGTACCGATTCGCGCAGTCGGGCACCCGCGTGGCGGGCTTCGTGCTGCTCGTGCCGCATTACCTGGCCGACACCGAGTATCCCGCCGCGGCGCTGGCGGCGCTCGACAGCCTGACCGTCGCGACCGGGCTCGTGTTCGACGGCGACGAGCTGCGCGAGGACAACCGCGAGTTCGTCGAGAAGGTCACCGAGCAGGTCTCGGGCAGCGATGAGCTGAGCCGGATGCTGCAGGGGCTCGAGGAGCGCTACGACTCGTATATGGCGGGGTCGAACCTCGGCCAGCCCATCATCCACACCGGCGACCTCCCGAGCGCGGATGAGCTCGCCGCCGAGCTGGAACGCTTCCTGGCGAGCCGGCCCCGAGGGGACGACGACAAGCGGGGCGGCGGCGGACTGGGCTGAGAACCGGGGAATGCCGAACGGACACTCAGCGTTATTTCAGGTGCGGCCCGTCGGGGTGCGCGCGCAACGTATGAGAGAATAGACAATCTGACCCGTTGTCGACTGGTCGTGGCTCCGCCCGCGGAGGCTCGATGGACTTGACAAGGGTCTTACTAGTGTCCGAGAACCAACCGACGATCGTTCGTCGGTGAAAGGCGAACCGTGACGTCAGGCACGAAGACCACCACGCGCTCCCGCGCCACCGCGGAGACCGCGGCCGCTGAGCCCGAGACCGACGAGACGACGACGTCCCCGGCCACGAAGACCCCCGCCAAGAAGGCCGCCGCAGCCAAGAAGCCGGCCGCCAAGAAGGCGCCCGCGAAGAAGGCGCCCGCGAAGAAGGCGAGCACCTCGAAGGCGAAGGCCGACGAGGAAGACATCGACGACGAGGAGATCGTCGACGTCGATCTTGAGGTCGACGTCGACGCGGATGCGTCGGACGGCGACGGGGACGACGACACGCCGGCCACCCCGGCCCGTACGAAGGCGAAGCCGGACGACGCCGCGGCATCCGACGATGACGACGACGAGGACGAGAAGAAGCCGGCGACCGAGCCGCTTCCCACCGGAGCCATCGTCATCTCCTCCAGCGACGAGGACGACGTCCCCGTCTACTCGACGCAGATCACCGGCGCCACGGCCGACCCGGTCAAGGACTATCTGAAGCAGATCGGCAAGGTGCCGCTGCTGAACGCGGCCGAAGAGGTCGAGCTCGCGATGCGCATCGAGGCGGGACTGTTCGCCGAAGAGAAGCTCTCGCACATGTCGGCTTCGGAGAAGTCGTCGCAGCTGGGCCTGGACCTGCAGTGGGTCGCCCGTGACGGCCAGCGCGCCAAGAGCCACCTGCTGGGCGCGAACCTGCGCCTGGTCGTCTCGCTCGCCAAGCGCTACACCGGTCGCGGCATGCAGTTCCTGGACCTGATCCAGGAGGGCAACCTCGGCCTCATCCGTGCGGTCGAGAAGTTCGACTACACCAAGGGCTTCAAGTTCTCCACCTACGCCACCTGGTGGATCCGCCAGGCGATCACCCGCGCCATGGCCGACCAGGCTCGCACCATCCGCATCCCGGTGCACATGGTCGAGGTCATCAACAAGCTCGCCCGCGTGCAGCGGCAGATGCTGCAGGACCTGGGCCGCGAGCCCACGCCCGAGGAGCTCAGCCGCGAGCTGGACATGACGCCTGAGAAGGTCGTCGAAGTGCAGAAGTACGGCCGTGAGCCGATCTCGCTGCACACCCCGCTCGGCGAGGACGGCGACAGCGAATTCGGCGATCTGATCGAGGACACCGAAGCGGTCGTCCCGGCGGACGCCGTGGGCTTCACGATGCTCCAGCGTCAGCTCGAGTCGCTGCTGGATTCGCTGTCGGAGCGCGAGGCGGGCGTCATCCGCATGCGCTTCGGCCTGGGCGATGGCCAGCCGAAGACCCTCGACCAGATCGGCGACACCTTCGGCGTGACCCGCGAGCGGATCCGTCAGATCGAGTCGAAGACCATGGCGAAGCTGCGGCATCCGTCCCGTTCTCAGTCGCTGCGGGACTACCTCGAGTGATGAGCGAGATTCCGATGTCGGCCGTTCCCAACGACGGCAAGGCCCTGACCGTGACGGTGGACGGCGCCACGTTCGAGCGGATTCCGATCCGCACGCGCGTCGTGATGCCCGCGGACGACCTCGATGCCTTCATCCGCGAGTACGCAGCGGACGTCGTGCAGCCGGGCGACCTGTTGTTCGTGACCGAGAAGATCGTCGCCATCACGCAGGGCCGGTCGTACCCGATCGACTCCGTGCAGCCGCGCAAGCTCGCGACGTTCCTGTCGAAGTACGTCACCAAGACCTCGTACGGGATCGGCCTCGGCATGCCCGAGACGATGGAGATGGCGCTGCGCGAATGCGGCACGCCGCGCATCCTGTTCGCCGCCGCGGTCGCCGCGGTCACGAAGGCGTTCGGGCGCAAGGGCGACTTCTACCGCATCGCCGGTGACAAGGCGCGCGCGATCGACGGCCCGACGAGCGGCACGATCCCGCCGTACAACAAGGCCGTCGTGCTCGGTCCCGAGCGACCGCGCGAGGTTGCGGCACATCTGCAGCAGCTTCTCGGCGGCGGATTCGACGTCGCCGTGGTCGATATCAACGACATCGGCGGCAACATCCTCGGGTCGACGATGGACAAGGCCGGGGAGGCGCGGCTCGTGCGGATTCTCCGCGACAACCCGCTGGGCCAGGGCCACCAGTCCACGCCGCTCGGCATCGTCCGCCCCTCCTGACGCGCTGCCGAGTGAGTATTCGGCACATCGAGTGAGTATTCGACCCCGCGAGTGAGCGCTCGCGGGGTCGTTTGCGTCGGCCGAGTGAGTATTCGTCGCGTCGAGTGAGTATTCGTCGCGTCGAGTGAGTATTCGACCCCTCCGTCATGGCGGATGCTCACTTGGGTCGGTCGCAAGGTGGACGCGTCGCCGACGGCATCCATTCGACGCCCGCCTCTGACTTGCGGCCGCCCCGCACTGCAGCATCTGCTGGCCTTCGCGGGCACCGCGAGAGCATGGTGCGGTGCCTGATGCGATCTTCGACCATACGAGAGTGGCAGCGGTCTACGATCCGCTGGACCCCGACTGAAGCGACCTCGAAGAGTAAGCGCGTCGTGATAAGTGAACTCGGCGCTGAGAGCGTGCCGACATCGGATGCGGCACCGGGACATTCGCCGTATTGTTGGCCACCCGCGGCGTACGGGTGATCGGGGTTGACCCGGCGGCTGCTTAAGTCGCGATCGCACGCGGGAAGCCGGGCGCGGATGCTGTGACGTGGGTTGACGGAACCGTCGACGATCTGCCCCCGTTGCAGGTAGACGCGGCGACGATGACCGCGAACGTCGCTCAAGTCTTCCTGAGCGACGCCGAATGGCTCGCAACGCTGCGAACAGCCCGCGCCGCGCTATGTCCCGGGGGCACGCTGGTTTTCGAGGGTCGACGGCAGGATGCCAGCTCAACGCCGTGACAGGCAGGGCTCAGACACCGCGAATACTCACTCGGCACCGCGAATACTCACTCGGCACCGCGAATACTCACTCGGCAGCGGGTCAGAAGCCCATCGCGGCGCGGTAGCGGGGGAGATGCCCGTGACGGATCCCCGTCGCCGTGGGCTTGTTCTCGAAGACACCCGCGCCCCAGTTGCCCTCCACCAGCAGCGGCCGCTCCGGGCCGACGACGATGTCCCAGCCCACGTACCGCACCTGCGGCACCACGAGCGCGACGTCGGTGATGAGCTCCCGCACCTGGTCCATGAGCGGCAACTGGAAGTCGGCGATGCGGTAGCCGGTCTCGGGGTGCGTCTCGTACAGGTTCCCGTGCACGTCGTAGCCCTTGCCCAGCGCGTGGCCGTTCTCATCGAGCACCGTGTAGAACCCACCGAACGACCCCTGGTCGCTCACCTGCCCGCGCCCGAACTTCTGCGCCATGTTGATGATCTCGACGGTGCCGTCATCCTTCACGAACGTCGTCACGCGCGTGGTGTTGACGGTGCCGGGGCATGTTGCGGCGATGTCGGGATGCTGCTCGATGTTCTCCTCGATGAGCACCTCGCCACGGGAGATGAGGTCGCGGTGGAACTGTCCCCAGTCCTCGACCTCGGAGGCGAGGTACCGACGCACGCCGAGCCCGGACTTGCTGACCGGCACCTTGGCGATGAGCACCGGATGCCGCTGCGCGAACGCTTCGAGCTCGGCCGCGTTGCCAGACGTCAGTTCGAGCCACTCCCGTCCGAGGAACCGGTCGAAGTCGCGATTGAAATCGATCTTGTTGTGGAAGCGGTGCACCTGCGTCGGGTCGTCGTACCGGTTGGAGAGCTCCAGGGCGAGCGGACTGGTCACCCACGTGGCGCGCTCGGCGCGCGTGAGGATCGCGAAGTCGAACTCAAGGTAGTCGTTGAAGCCGACGCGGTGGCGGGCAGCCGACCACAGCATGTCGGCGAGGACCACGGGGTAGCGCTTGCCGTGCACTTTCGCCGTGAAGCGCGCCCGGTCTGTGACCGACGCGACGTCGATGCGGCGGGCACGCTCGAGCAGAACGCGGAAGCGGTGTTGGAGCGCGAGGCCACGCGAGGCCATGGAAAGTCCTCCCCGGACGAAAAAGCGGTGCCCCGCCAGTCTAGGCGGGGCACCGCAACAGGCCGTGACGGCCGTAGGTCAGTGGGACTCGATCAGCCGCGCCGTCTCGTCGTGCCAGCTCGTGGCCACGGCACGGAGCTTCTCTTCGTACTTGCGCCCGTGGTGAGCGCAGAAGAGCAGTTCGCTGCCGTTCACCTCCGCGGCGATGTACGCCTGCGCTCCGCAGGAATCGCACCGGTCGGCCGCGGTCAGGCGGTAGTCGAGGACGGCGGTCTGGTCGTTGTGGGTTGAGGTCATGCTCATCTCGTGCCTCCTCGGGATGTCGCGCTGCTGTCGGTCCTCACATACAACCACGCAGACTCCTGGATCATGCCGCGATGCGACGACATTTCGCTCAGCGCGTACGCCCGCAACCGGGCCGGGCGTGTCGGTCTGCTGAGCCCTGTGTGTGTCGAGGGCTCGCTGTCAGCTCCCCCCGATACCCTTGAGGATTGTGACTTCCGAGTACTCCGCCCATCATCTCCAGGTACTGGAAGGTCTCGAAGCCGTACGCAAACGGCCGGGCATGTACATCGGCTCGACCGACTCCCGCGGCCTCATGCACTGCCTCTGGGAGATCATCGACAACTCCGTCGACGAGGCCCTCGGCGGCCACGGCGATCGCATCGACATCGTCCTGCACTCCGACGGCAGCGTCGAGGTGCGGGACCGCGCCCGCGGCATCCCCGTGGACATCGAACCCCGCACCGGGCTCTCCGGCGTGGAGGTCGTGTTCACCAAGCTGCACGCCGGCGGCAAGTTCGGCGGCGGCTCGTACGCGGCATCCGGCGGTCTTCACGGCGTCGGCGCCTCGGTCGTCAACGCCCTGTCCGAGCGGCTGGACGTCGAGGTCGACCGCGGTGGCAAGACCTGGGCGATGTCGTTCCACCGCGGCGAACCGGGTAACTTCGCCGGATCGACGCCGGATGCCCCGTTCAGCCCCTTCGAGCGCGCCAGCGAGCTGCGCGTGGTCGGCAAGACCCGCAAGGGCGTCACCGGGACACGCATCCGCTACTGGGCCGATCGGCAGATCTTCACGAAGGATGCCGCCTTCAACCTCGACGAGCTCGTGCAGCGCGCCCGCCAGACCGCCTTCCTCGTGCCGGGCCTCGAGATCGTCATCCGCGATGAGCGCGGCACAGCGCGCGGCGAAGAGGCGGTCGAGACCAGCTACCGGTTCGACGGCGGCATCTCGGAGTTCGCCGAGTTCCTCGCCCCCGACGCGGCCGTCACCGACGTGTGGCGGCTCACCGGCACCGGAACCTTCACCGAGACCGTGCCGGTGCTGCAGCCGACGGGCGCGATGGTGCCGACCGACGTCGAGCGGGAGTGCGTGGTGGACATCGCGCTGCGCTGGGGCACGGGCTACGACACGATGACCCGCTCCTTCGTGAACATCATCGCGACCCCCAAGGGCGGAACGCACCAGCAGGGCTTCGAACAGGGCCTCATGAAGGTGCTGCGCGCCCAGGTCGAGCAGAACGCCCGCCGTCTCAAGGTCGGCAACGACAAGCTCGAGAAGGACGACATCCTCGCGGGCCTCACGACCGTACTGACCGTGCGGCTGGCCGAGCCCCAGTTCGAGGGCCAGACGAAGGAGATACTGGGCACCCCGGCCGTGCGCCAGATCGTCGCGAACGTCGTCACGCGGGAACTGACGGCACGGTTCGCCTCCACGAAGCGGGACGACAAGACCCAGACCGCGCTGGTGCTCGACAAGGTCGTCTCCGAGATGAAGGCGCGCATCTCCGCGCGCACCCACAAAGAGACGCAGCGGCGCAAGAACGCCCTGGAATCCTCCTCCCTCCCCGCCAAGCTCGCCGACTGCCGTACGAACGACGTGGAGCAGTCCGAGCTGTTCATCGTGGAGGGCGACTCGGCCCTCGGCACGGCCAAGCACGCGCGAAACAGCGAGTACCAGGCGCTGCTGCCGATCCGCGGCAAGATCCTCAACGTGCAGAAGGCATCGGTGAGCGACATGCTCTCCAACGCCGAGTGTGCCGCGATCATCCAGGTGATCGGTGCCGGCTCCGGGCGCTCGTTCGACCTCGCCTCGGCTCGCTACGGCAAGATCATCCTGATGAGCGACGCCGACGTCGACGGCGCGCACATCCGCACGCTGCTGCTGACGCTCTTCTTCCGCTACATGCGCCCGCTGATCGAGGAGGGGCGCGTCTACGCGGCCGTGCCGCCCCTTCACCGCATCATCGTGGTCAACCCCGGCTCGAAGCCGAACGAGACGATCTACACCTACAGCGAGGCGGAGCTGCACGCCCTGTTGGCCAAGCTCACCAAGGCGGGCAAGCGCTGGCAGGAACCGATCCAGCGGTACAAGGGTCTGGGCGAGATGGATGCCGATCAGCTCGCGAACACCACGATGGACCGGGCGGGGCGCACCCTGCGCCGCGTGCGCCTGCAGGATGCCGACGTCGCCAACTCGGTGTTCGAGCTGCTCATGGGAAGCGACGTCGCCCCGCGCCGTGAGTTCATCGTCGATTCGAGCGACCGGCTCGCCCGCGAGCGCATCGACGCCTGACCCCACCGCGGTCGCTGATCCGGCGCAGCGAGACGAAACGCGCCGTTCCGAGCAGCGCTCGATCAATAGGGTGGGCAGATGACCCTGAGCCGGCCGCGCGTCATCCCCGTCCGCAAGGGGCAGGTGCGGCCCACGGGGTCCTGGCTCTACGTGTGGGTCGAGGTCGGCTCGGGCGCTGTCGCCTACGTGGGCGGCACCGGCTTCGACCCGGAGCTGCGGGCGTACCTGCACGTCGCGAGTGAGGATCCCCGACTCGGACGGGTGCGAGCGAGCGTCCCTCACTACGACGATCGGGACTTCGACGTGCTCGCGTTCGCGTTGCCGGAGGGTGTCGACCGCCGGCACGCGAGAGAGGCTCTGATTGCGCGCCTGTCCGCCGCCGGCGACGATGCGGCCGACCTGCGAGATGTCACCGACCACATCGTGCAGTCCCTGGAGGACCACCGTGGCACGGTTTCCTCGGAGACGGCCTACTGATGCGGTCCGCGGGCGGTCAGGCGATGACGGTGCCGACGGCGCCGATCACGTCTTCCAGGGGCTGGCCCGAGGCGTCCCGCTTCGCCCCCGGCGCGGCGAGGGTGCGCACGGCACCGTCCGGACCGACGGCACGCGGCTCGACTCCCACCCACGCGAGCGAGAGGGTGTCCTCGCCCTTCAAGAAGCGCTGCGCCCGCACGCCGCCGGTGGCCCGGCCCTTTGTGGGGTACTCCGCCAGGGCAGAGACTTTGCCGCTGCCGGCATCCGTTCCCGTCAGCGTCTGCGAGGTGTCGGCGATCGTGACCACGACCGCCTCGTCCTCGGTGCCCGCGGCGACGACGCCGAAGAAGATCGCCTGCTGCCCCTCGGCGAGGCGGATGCCGGCCATGCCGCCGGCCGACCGCCCCTGGGGGCGCACCGCGGTGGCCTCGAACCGCAGCAGCTGTGCGTCGGTGGTGACGAAGACGAGCTGAGCGTCGTCAGGAGCCACGGCGGCGCCCACCACGCGGTCGCCGGGCTTGAGCGCGATGATCTCCGCATCGTGCTTGTTGCCGATCTCGGTGGCCGCGACGCGCTTGACCACGCCCTGCGCCGTGCCCAGTGCGATCGGAGGATTCTCCGACAGCGGCACGAGGGCGATGACGTGCTCGCCGCCGCTGAGGCCGAGGTACTGGTCGGCGCGCGTCCCGGCGGCCGGCTGCACCGAGTTGCCGGGCACCGAGGGCAGGTCGACGGGGGAGAAGCGCACGAGCCGTCCGGTGCTGGTGACGGCGCCCAGGTCGCCGCGGGTGGTCGTGTCGACGCTGGAACGCACCGCGTCGTGCTTGCTGCGGCGGGCCGGCGGCACGATGCCGGTTCCACCGTCGCCGTCGGCATCGGTGCGCAGGTCGGCGCGGACCATGCGGCCCGTGGCGGACAGGAAGACGCGGCAGGGCGCGTCGGCGATCTGCAGGTCGGCGGGCGCGGCGGCGCGCGACCGGGCGGAGACCGGCGGTCCGCCGTTGAGCAGCAGCGTGCGACGCGGGGTGCCGTAGGTCTCGGCCACGGCGTCGAGCTCGCGGGCGACCTGCGCGCGCAGCAGCACGTCGCTGCCGAGCAGCTCCTCGAGGTGGGCGATCTCGCTCTTGAGCTGGTCGCGCTCGGCCTCGAGCTCCACGCGGGAGAACTTGGTCAGGCGCCGCAACCGCAGTTCCAGGATGTACTCCGCCTGCAGCTGCGACAGGTCGAACACGTCCATCAGGCGGGTGCGCGCCTGTTCGCCGTCGTCGGACGCGCGGATCACCTGGATGACCTCGTCGATGTCCAGGATCGCGATCAGCAGACCCTCCACCAGGTGCAGGCGCTCCTGGCGCCGGGCCAGCCGGTGCCGTGTCCGCCGCGTGACCACGTCGATGCGGTGCTTCAGGTAGACCTGCAGCAGCTCGCGCAGGCCGAGCGTCTGCGGCTGGCCGTCGACGAGGGCGACGTTGTTGATGCCGAAGGAGTCCTCCAGCGGCGTCAGCCGGTACAGCTGGGTGAGCACGGCCTGCGGGTCGAACCCGGTCTTGATGCCGATGACCAGGCGCAGCCCGTTGTTGCGGTCGGTGAAGTCGGTGAAGTCGGCGATCCCGGTGAGCTTCTTCGCCGTGATGGCGTCCTTGATCTTCTCCTTCACCCGCTCGGGACCGACCATGTACGGCAATTCGGTCACGACGAGACCGGTGCGTCGCGGTCCCAGCGATTCGATCGAGACCTTCGCCCGGGTGCGGAAGCTGCCCCGGCCGGTGGCGTAGGCATCCTTCACGCCGTCGAGACCGACGATCACGCCGCCGCCGGGCAGGTCGGGACCGGGGACGAACTCCATGAGCTCCTCGAGCGTTGCCTCGGGGTTGTCGAGGAGGTGCACGGCGGCGCCCACGACCTCGATGAGGTTGTGCGGAGCCATGTTCGTGGCCATCCCGACGGCGATGCCGGTGGTGCCGTTGACGAGCAGGTTGGGGAAGGCGGCGGCGAGCACCTCGGGCTGCTGGAACTGGCCGTCGTAGTTGGGGACGAAGTCCACGACGTCCTCGTCGAGACTCTCGGTGAGGGCGAGGGCGGCCGGCGCGAGCCGCGCCTCGGTGTAGCGGGCGGCGGCAGGTCCGTCGTCGAGCGAGCCGAAGTTGCCGTGGCCGTCCACGAGGGGAACCCTCAGCGCGAACGGCTGGGCGAGGCGCACGAGCGCGTCGTAGATCGCGGTGTCGCCGTGCGGGTGCAGCTTTCCCATCACCTCGCCGACGACGCGGGCGCTCTTGACGTGACCGCGGTCGGGACGCAGGCCCATCTCGGCCATCTGGTAGAGGATGCGCCGCTGCACGGGCTTCAGCCCGTCGCGGGCGTCGGGGAGCGCCCGCGAATAGATGACGGAGTAGGCGTATTCGAGGAAGGACCCCTGCATCTCCGTGGAGACGTCCACGTCCTCGATGCGCTCGACGACGGCGGCGGGGGCGGGGGCTTTGCGCGATGCGGCCATGTCCGGTGTTGCGTCCTCGGGTGACGGGGGAGAGTGGGCCGTCGACCCCGTATGGGAGACTGGCCGCGATGTCTTCCAGCCTACCTGCGGACCCGGCCGCGGCCCGCAGCCTCACCGGGGTCGTCACGCACCTGCGCGCGTCGCTCGCCGGTGAGGACGAGTGGCTGCGGCCCGCCCGCAGCGCGATCGTCTTCGTCATCGACGGGTTGGGCCGTTCCAACCTCGCCGCCCGTTCCGGCCACGCCCGGTTCCTCGCCGGCGCGATGACGAAGAAGGACATCGCACGCACGGTCTTCCCCAGCACCACCGCCGCCGCGCTCACCAGCCTGCTGACCGGGGTGGACCCGGGCATGCACGGCATCGTCGGGTACCGCCTGCGCATTCCCGGCACGGACGAGGCGCCCAACCAGCTCAAGGGCTGGGAGAGCCATGGGCTCGACCCCCTGACCTGGCAGCGGGCGGAGCCCCTCTTCGCCAGCGAGTCGCGGGCGGGACGCCCCTGCTTCGTCGTCACGAAGTCCGAGTACGAGAACACGGGGTTCACCGAGGCCACCCTGCGCGGGGCCGCGTTCATCGCGGCGGACGACCTCGACGAACGCATCGAGCGCGCGGCGGAGGCGGCGGCTCGGCATTCCGGCGCCCTCGTCTACCTCTACGCCCCCGAACTGGATTCGCTCGGGCACCGCTACGGCTGGGAGTCCGACGAGTGGTCGGCGGGCTTGGAACGGGTGGATGCCGCAGCGCAGCGGCTCTCCCAGCTCATCGCCCCCCGCACCGGTGTCGTCATCACCGCGGATCACGGAATGGTCGACGTGCCGCGGCACCGGCACCTGCTGCTGCGCGACGGCGACGGACTCACCGACGGGGTGCGGGTCATCGGCGGAGAACCGCGGATGCTGCACCTGTATGCCGAGCCCGGCGAGGCCGCCGCCGTGCACGCCGCCTGGCTGGCCGCGGAGAGCGGCCGATCATGGGTGCTCACCCGTGACGAGGCGGTGCAGGCGGGGCTGTTCGGCCCCACCGACCCCGAGGTGAGGCCCCGCATCGGCGACGTGCTCGTCGCCGCCCGCGCCGGAATCGCGTACTACGACGACCGCGCGCGCGACAAGAGGCCGCAGCGCATGGTCGGCCAGCACGGCTCCATCACGGCAGAGGAGCGGATCGTTCCGCTCATCCGGCTCGGAGCGTACGCGGGTTAGGACTCTTCGGTGCGCGCGCCGAAGACGATCTCGTCCCAGGAGGGCATCGACGGACGCCCACCACGGCGACGTCCGCCGTTCTCCTCGGAGCGGGACTCCTGGCCGGAGGGCGCTGCATGCTCGGTCGACTGAGGTGCGGCGGGCCGCGTCTGAGCGTCGGAGGACTCGAAGATCGCGACCGGCGACGGCGATGCCGTCTGCGGCGTGGCGGCCGTTCCCGGCAGCGGCTCGCGCTGTCCGCGGCGGCGGCGCAGCGCTTCGAGCAGGTCCGCCGTCTCTGACGAGGTCACCGGCAGGTCCGGCGCGCGCTTGATCGCCGCGGACTGCGCCGCCGGCGCGGTGGGGGTGCGCACGTCGGGCGCGTCGGAGTCCGGCTCGATCTCGATCGTGCGTCGGGGACCGAACGCGCCGCTGTCGAAGCGCGATTCGTCCTTGCCTGCGGGGTGGTCCAGAGCGCGCAGTCGCGGGATGAGGCCCTCGGGCAGAGAGCCCTGCCGGGACAGCTGCGTGGCATCGCTGTTCTGCGGCGCGAGCGTGCTGCGACGGGGGTCGAAAGTCCAGCGAGCGTCGTGATCGACGTCGTTCGCGGTGAACTCGAGCTTCACGATCCAGCCCGACTGCTCGCGCCAGCTGGTCCAGCGCTCACCCACGGCGCCCACTTCGGCCAGCTTGGCGCGCACGGCGGCCCCGAAAGTGGGCTGCGCGTCGGGCTCGAGTTCGCTGCCCACGAGCACGGGGACGGCGAGAGCCTGCCCCACGACATGCTCGCGCTCGGCGAGCACGGGGCCCTCATAGCGCCGGACGTCTTCGAGCCGGGCGCCGAGGAGCTCGGCGACCTCGGCCGCGGACAGGCCCGAGCGGATGTGCGCCTGGATGTCGCGGGGGCTGACCTTGGGCGCAGGCCTGTCGCCGTCGCGGTCGCGACGGGCCTTGCGCAGTTCGACCCGAAGCACGTCGTCGATGGGGAGGGCGAAGCGCTCGCCCCTCTCGGTGGCGAGGACGATCGTGCCGTCCTCGGTTCCGATCACCTTGAGCTGTTCCATGCGAAACACGCCTCCCAATCTGCCGCGTGCGGCCATGGTGTCACGCCCCGGCCCCGGACCCGGGAATATCCGGGGCGCGCCGCGAGTTTCACGGGTCGGCCGTGGAGGCAGGCTGGGGGTCAGCCGCGAGCATTTGCGAAAAGGCATCCCGTCATGCAAACTATGGCCGCCCGATCGGGCGAACACGCACGCTGAACTGGAAGTAGAGACGTTCGAGAATGGCCACCGATTACGACGCACCGCGCAAGACCGAGGATGACAGCGAGTCGATTGAGGCGCTCAAGGAGCGCGTGCCCGACAAGCTCTCGGGCGCCGTTGACGTCGAGGATTCCGACAACCCGTCGGGGTTCGAGCTCCCCGGCGCCGACCTGTCCGACCTCGAGCTCGACGTGGTGGTGCTTCCCCCGCAGGAGGACGAGTTCACCTGCTCGAACTGCTTCCTGGTGAAGCACCGCTCGCAGCTCGACCACGAGAGCGCCGCTGGCGCCGTGTGCTTGGAGTGCGCGGCGTAATACCCCTCAGACGCCCGACCGTGCAGCGCGGATCACCGCGCTGAGGCGGTCGGGCGTTCGGCTTGAGAGCAGCCACAGCGGGGCGGGATCACGCGGGTCGTCGAGGGGGACGCGCACGACGCCGTCGATCCCGGGCCTCACCAGCATCCAGGCGCGCGGATCGAGCTCCGGCCCGCGGGCGGCGCGGGCCGCTTCGCCCACGAGGGCTTCGGGATCGCCCAGAAACCGCAGCTCGATCTTGGCCCGCCCCGCGTGCAGCCAGCCGTCCCGCACCTCGATCACGGGGGAGAGGGCGAGCATGAGGGCGACCACGGCAACGGTGACCGCACCTCCCACGACGAGGCCGGCCGAGGGGTCGAAAGCGGTGAGAACGAGAGTGGCCATCGGGCCGACTACCGCGGCGCTCGCGAGCACCCAGAGCGAGGGAGTGAGCCGCTCGCGATACGCGTATGCCGGGCGAGTGCCGGCCTCTGTCTTCTGCATTAGCCTCGTGGGGTGACCGATTCCGTGGACGTTCCCATTGTTGCATCCGAGGTTCCGGCATACGCCCATCCCGGCGACGCGGGAGCGGACCTGGTCTCGACCGAGGCCGTGCGCCTCGAGCCCGGGCAACGGGCGCTGGTGGGCACCGGCGTGCGCATCGCCCTGCCCGAGGGCTACGCCGCGTTCGTCGTGCCGCGCAGTGGTCTCGCCGCCAAGCACGGCATCACCATCGTCAACGCGCCCGGCACGATCGACGCCGGCTACCGCGGCGAGATCAAGGTGGCTCTGCTCAACACCGATGCCCACGAGCCGTATGACATCGGCGTCGGCGATCGCATCGCCCAGCTGATCGTCATGCCGGTGCCCCGCGCGCGGTTCATCCCCATGGCCGAGCTGCCCGACAGCGTCCGCGGGGAGGGCGGGTTCGGCTCCACCGGCTACGACAAGACAGGAACCGACGCATGACCGACGAAACCCCCCAGGGCGCTCCCGCCTCCTTCCCCTCCAAGGCTGCGCCCGGCGATCGGGCAGCGAACGGGCCGTTCGACGAGTCCGAGGCGAATCCGGTGCGCCCCTACATCGACCTGGGCGGCATCAAGGTGCTGCCGCGCGAGGGGCTGAATCTTCGACTCGAGGTGGAGGAGCAGACCAAGCGCATCGTCGCCGTGGGCCTGGACTACGCCGACTCGACGCTCCAGGTGCAGCCCTTCGCCGCGCCGCGATCCACCGGACTCTGGGACGAGACGCGGGAGCAGATCCGCCAGCAGGTCCGCCAGCAGGGCGGGCGTGTCGAGGAGCGGGAGGGCCCCCTCGGCGCGGAGCTGCTCGCCGAGGTGCCTGTCGTGGCGGCCGGCGATGGAGCCCCCGCGGGGATGCGTCTCGCCCGCTTCGTCGGCGTGGACGGGCCGCGCTGGTTCCTACGAGGCGTCATCGGCGGAGCGGCGACCTCCGACACGGATGCCGCGGAGCGCGTGGAAGACCTCTTCCGCTCCCTGGTGGTCGTGCGCGGCAACACCCCGATGCCGCCGCGGGACCTCATCCCGCTGAAGATGCCCGCGACGCCGGGCAGCGCGTGACCACGCCCTCCGAGGGGCCGGGCATCACGCCACCGGAGCCCGAGCCGCGCGCAAGCGACATCCTCGGGCAGGCGCTCGGCGGCGCCGCACGTCGTGCGGGTCTGGACCCGAACGAGGAGCGACCGACGGGCCACGTCGTCTGGCACGCCATGGGCGGCTGGCGGGGCGTCGCGGAGTCGGTGCTGCCGGGCCTGGTGTTCGTCGTCACCTACACCCTCACCTATGACCCTTCGACCGACGAGTCGAACCTGCCACTCAGCCTGGGGCTGTCGGTCGGCCTCGCACTGGTGCTCACCGTCATCCGGCTCATTCAGCGCACCCCGCCGTCGGCGGCACTGGGCGGACTCATCGCCACCGCCGCGGCCGCCGCGCTTGCGCTGTTCACGGGGCGCGGCGAAGACAACTTCGTCCCGGGCTTCATCACCAACGCCGCGTACGGGACGGCTCTGCTCGTCTCGGCCCTCATCGGCTGGTCGCTCATCGGCCTCGCCGCCGGCTATCTCATGGGGGAGGGCACCGCCTGGCGACGCGACCCGCGCAAGCGGCGGGTGTTCTTCTGGTTGACCCTCGCCTGGGCGGCGCTGTTCTTCGCCCGCCTCGCCGTGCAGCTCCCGCTCTACTTCGCCGGTGACGTCACCACCCTCGGGACACTCAAGCTCGTCATGGGCCTGCCGCTGTTCGCACCCCTCATCGCCGTCACATGGCTCGCCGCGCGCGCTCTCTACCGCCGCCGCCCGGAGTGATACATTTATCTTGATATCAAGATAAATTGCACCCCCGGACGGGTAAGGCGCGCCTCACTAGCCGCGACCGACCGCACCGGGGGATGATGGAGATCGGGCGTCTGGGATGCCCTTTTCCGCGGCCGACGAAGGAGACACGCGTGTCCAGTGTTGACAGCTTCGGTGCCAAGAGCACCCTGACGGTCGGCAGCACCGACTATGAGATCTTCCGCATCGAGACGGTTCCGGGATACGAGAAGCTCCCGTTCAGCCTGAAGGTGCTGCTGGAGAACCTGCTGCGCACCGAGGACGGTGCGAACGTCACCAAGGAGCAGATCCAGGCGCTCGGCTCGTGGAACCCGGCTGCGCAGCCCGACACGGAGATCCAGTTCACGCCGGCCCGCGTCGTCATGCAGGACTTCACCGGCGTGCCCTGCATCGTCGACCTCGCCACGATGCGCGAGGCGGTCACTGCCCTCGGCGGCGACCCCAACAAGATCAACCCGCTGTCGCCCGCCGAAATGGTCATCGACCACTCGGTCATCGCCGACCTCTTCGGCACGCCCAACGCCCTCGAGCGCAACGTCGAGATCGAGTACGAGCGCAACGGCGAGCGGTACCAGTTCCTGCGCTGGGGCCAGACGGCGTTCAATGACTTCAAGGTCGTCCCGCCCGGCACCGGCATCGTGCACCAGGTGAACATCGAGCACCTCGCCAAGGTCGTCTACGACCGCGAAGTCGACGGCGTCCTCCGCGCGTACCCCGACACCTGCGTCGGCACCGACTCGCACACCACCATGGTCAACGGCCTCGGCGTGCTCGGCTGGGGCGTCGGCGGCATCGAGGCCGAGGCCGCCATGCTGGGCCAGCCCGTGTCCATGCTGATCCCGCGGGTCGTCGGCTTCAAGCTCACCGGCGAGATCCCCGCCGGCGTCACCGCCACCGACGTGGTGCTGACCATCACCGACATGCTGCGCAAGCACGGCGTCGTCGGCAAGTTCGTGGAGTTCTACGGCGCCGGCGTGGCATCCGTGCCGCTGGCCAACCGCGCCACCATCGGCAACATGAGCCCGGAGTTCGGTTCCACCGCGGCCATCTTCCCGATCGACGATGTCACCCTCGAGTACCTGCGTCTCACCGGCCGCCCGGAAGAGACGGTCGCCCTCGTCGAGGCATACGCCAAGGCGCAGTCGCTCTGGCACGACGCCGACCGCGAGCCGGGCTTCAGCGAGTACATGGAGCTCGACCTCTCCACGGTCGTCCCCTCCATCGCCGGCCCGAAGCGGCCGCAGGACCGCATCCTCCTCTCCGAGGCGAAGACGCAGTTCCAGCACGACATCCTGAACTACACCGAAGTGACCGCGGAGGACACCGTCGAGGTCGAGGGAACGTTCCCCGCCTCGGACCCCGGCACCACTCCGGGCGTCGAGCACGAGCACGTGTCCGAGGACGGCGTCTCGCACCAGCACGAGGACCAGCACGCCGAGTCCGCGCTGCAGTTCAGCGGTTCCACGCACCCGGCATCCAACCCCGTCAAGGTGACACCGCGCGAGGGCTCGCCGTATCTGCTCGACAACGGCGCGGTGACCCTCGCGGCCATCACGTCGTGCACGAACACGTCCAACCCGTCGGTCATGATCGCGGCGGGCCTTCTCGCCCGCAAGGCGCGCGAGAGGGGCCTGAAGCAGAAGCCGTGGGTCAAGACCACGCTCGGCCCGGGCTCGAAGGTCGTCACCGACTACTACGAGAAGTCGGGACTCGACAAGGACCTCGAGGGCCTCGGGTTCTACACGGTCGGCTACGGGTGCACCATCTGCATCGGCAACTCGGGTCCGCTCATCGAAGAGGTTTCGCAGGCGGTCAACGACCACGACCTGGCCGTCACCGCGGTGCTCTCGGGCAACCGCAACTTCGAGGGCCGCATCAGCCCCGACGTGAAGATGAACTACCTGGCATCCCCGCCGCTGGTCGTGGCCTACGCGCTGGCAGGCTCGATGAACTTCGACTTCGAGACGGACGCGCTGGGCAAGGACTCCGACGGCAACGACGTCTTCCTGAAGGACATCTGGCCCGCCACCGATGAGGTGCAGGAGATCATCGACTCCTCGATCTCCCGCGAGCAGTTCATCAAGCAGTACGCGACGGTGTTCGACGGCGACGAGCGCTGGCAGACCCTGCCGACGCCGACGGGCCCCATCTTCGAGTGGGACGAAGAGTCCACCTACGTCCGCAAGGCGCCGTACTTCGAGGGCATGACCACGGAGCTCACCCCGGTCAGCGACATCCGCGGCGCCCGCGTCATGGCGGCTCTGGGCGACTCGGTCACGACCGACCACATCAGCCCGGCCGGCAACATCAAGATCGGCACCCCCGCCGCTCAGTACCTCACCGAGCACGGCGTCGCACAGAAGGACTTCAACTCCTACGGCTCGCGCCGTGGCAACCACGAGGTCATGATCCGCGGCACGTTCGCGAACATCCGCCTGAAGAACGAACTGGTCGCCGCCGTCAACGACGGCAAGATCGTCGAAGGCGGCTACACCCGCGACTTCACCCAGCCGGGTGGGCCGCAGTCGTACATCTTCGACGCCTGCATGAACTACCAGGCCCAGGAGACCCCGCTCGTCGTCTTCGGCGGCAAGGAGTACGGCTCCGGTTCGTCGCGCGACTGGGCGGCCAAGGGCACGAGCCTGCTGGGAGTGAAGGCGGTCATCACCGAGAGCTTCGAGCGCATCCACCGCTCGAACCTCATCGGCATGGGCGTCGTCCCGCTGCAGTTCCCCGAGGGTGAGAGCTGGAAGTCGCTCGGGCTGGACGGCACCGAGGTCATCTCGATCACCGGGCTCGAGCAGCTGAACGAGGGCGTCACCCCGAAGACGGTGCGCGTCGTGGCCGAGCCCAGCGAGTTCTCGCCGGAGGGCAAGCAGACCGTCGAGTTCGACGCCATCGTGCGCATCGACACGCCCGGTGAAGCGGACTACTACCGCAACGGCGGCATCCTGCAGTACGTGCTGCGCAGCCTCGTCTGACGCAGGCGCGAACATCCGGCGAGCAGGCCCGGAGCCGTAGGGCTCCGGGCCTGCTCCCATCCCGCTGTCGGACGGCGCGAGTAGAGTGGGCTCCCGTCCCGATCACAGGAAGAGGACACATGTCGCTGCTTGATTCGGTGAACGGCCCGCGCGATCTGGACCGCCTCACGACGGCGGAACTCGAGCTGCTGGCCGGCGAGGTCCGCGAGTTCCTCATCGAGAACGTCTCCCGCACCGGGGGCCACCTGGGCCCGAACCTCGGCGTCGTGGAACTCACGATCGCGATCCACAAGGTCTTCCGTTCCCCGGACGACCCCATCATCTTCGACACCGGCCACCAGTCGTACGTGCACAAGCTGCTCACGGGCCGCAAGGACTTCTCGCTGCTGCGCTCACGCGGCGGGCTCGCCGGCTACCCGCAGCGCAGCGAGAGCCCGCACGATGTCGTGGAGTCCTCGCACGCGTCGAGCTCGCTCAGCTGGGCGGACGGCGTGTCCCGCGCCCTGACGCGCACCGGCCGCACCGACCGGCACGTCGTGGCCGTGGTGGGCGACGGCGCTCTGACGGGCGGCATGACGTGGGAGGCGCTCAACAACATCACCGACGACAACGACCGCAATCTCGTCATCGTCATCAACGACAACGGCCGCTCCTACGCCCCCACGATCGGCGGCATGGCGCGCTACCTCAACCGTGTGCGCACGGCCGAGACGTACCGTTCGCTGCACCGCGGATCTGCCAGCCTCTCGCGCCGTCTCGGCCCCGCCGCGCGCGCGGTGTACCGCGGTGTCCGTGGCGGCACCCACGGGTTCCTGTCGCGGTTCGTCAACAACGTCGCGCTCTATTCCAACCTCGACATCAAGTACCTCGGTCCGGTGGACGGCCACGACATGCCCTCCCTGCTCGAGACGCTGGAGCTGGCGAAGTCCTACGGTGCTCCCGTCATCGTGCACGCCATCACCGAGAAGGGCCGCGGCTACGCTCCCGCCCGCAGCGACGAGGCGGACCAGTTCCACGCCGTCGGCCGCATCGACCCCATCACCGGCGAGGCGATCGGGGGCGCCGGCTCCGGTGCCTGGACCGACGTCTTCTCGGAGGAGCTGGTGCGCGCCGGCGAGCAGCGCGACGACATCATTGCGATGACCGCCGCGATGCTGCGCCCCACCGGTCTGCTTCCGTTCGCGCAGCAGTTCCCCGACCGCGTGTACGACGTCGGCATCGCCGAGCAGCACGCCGTGGCATCCGCCGCCGGCCTCGCCTACGGGGGACTTCACCCCGTCGTGGCGCTGTACGCGACGTTCATGAATCGCGCGTTCGATCAGGTGCTCATGGACGTCGCCCTTCACAAGGCGGGCGTGACGTTCGTGCTGGACCGCGCCGGGGTGACCGGGCCCGACGGACCGAGCCACCACGGCGTCTGGGACCTCGCGATGCTGCAGCTCGTCCCGCACATCCGCATCGCCGTGCCCCGCGACGCGGAACGGCTGCGCGAGGAGTTCCGCGAGGCGATCGGCGTCGAAGACGCCCCCACCGTGGTGCGCTTCCCGAAGGGTGCCGTGGGCGCCGATCTCCCGGCGCTCGAGCGCCTGGCCGACGGCGTCGACGTGCTGGCCCGCAGCGGAGCGCAGGACGTGCTGCTGGTCGGCATCGGCCCGATGGCGCACCTGGCGATGGACGTCGCCGAGCGGCTGCGGGCGCAGGGGATCGGTGCGACCGTGGTCGACCCGCGCTGGGTGATTCCGGTGCAGCCGTCGATCGTCGAGCTCGCGGCATCCCATCGCCTCGTCATCACGATCGAGGACGGCATCCGTGTCGGCGGCATCGGCACGCGGGTGCGGCAGGTGCTGCGCGAAGCCGGCGTCGACACGGCCGTCGACGAGCTCGGCCTTCCCGACGAGTTCATCGACCACGCCAGCCGTGAGCAGATCCTCGCCGACGCCGGGCTCACCGCGGCCAAGATCGCCCAGGACGTGGTGTCGCAGGTGCTCGGAACCCGCATCCCGGTGGCGCGTCCGTCGGCCGACGGTGACGGCGACTGGACGGCGGAATCCGTCGACGCCCACGACCACGCGACACCGGGGCGCGACGACCGCAGCTGACGGCGACAGCGGCCGCCGCTGTCCCACCCGTCGACGTGAAAGCATGGACGGATGGACACCGCCACTGCCAACCTGACCCGCGACGAGACCGCCGAACGATCGGCGGCGATCACGGTGCAGAACATCCGGGTGGAGCTCGACCTGACCACGGCGCCGGACGCTGAGCGCACCGGGTTCACGACCGTCAGCGAGCTGGAGTTCGGCTCCCGCACCGAGTCGACGTGGATCGACTTCATCGGGGAGGCGGTCGAGCAGGTCGAAGTGAACGGCGTGGCTCAACCGGTGCAGTGGGACGGTGCGCGCATCCGCGTGACCGGCCTCGGCCCGCGGAACACGGTGCGCATCGTGGCGCGCGGCGCCTACAGCCGCACCGGTGAAGGACTGCACCGGTTCGTGGACCCGGTGGACGGGGCCACGTACCTGTACACCCAGTACGAGCCGGCCGACGCGAGACGCGTCATGGCCTGCTTCGAGCAGCCGGACATGAAGGCGCGCTACACGTTCGTCGTCACCGCCCCGAAGGGATGGGAGGTGCTGTCGAACCGGCCGGCGGTCGCCGACGTCGACCTCGGCGACTCCCGCAGGACCGAGTTCGCGCCCACCCTGCCCCTCTCGAGCTACATCACCGCCGTCGCCGCCGGTCCCTACCACCGCGTCGACGCGGAATGGCGCCGAGGCGAGCAGACCGTCGCTCTCGGCGTGCTCTGCCGCGCGTCGCTGGCGCCGCATCTGGAAGCGGACGAGATCCTCGAGATCACCCGGCAGGGGCTCGACTTCTTCACCGATGCCTTCGCCTACCCGTACCCGTGGGGCAAGTACGACCAGATCTTCGTGCCGGAGTACAACCTCGGCGCGATGGAGAACCCGGGTCTTGTGACTTTCACCGAGGCCTACGTCTTCCGGGGCGCGGCGACCGTCGCCCAGCGCGAAGGGCGGGCGAACACGATCCTGCACGAGATGGCGCACATGTGGTTCGGCGATCTCGTGACGATGAAGTGGTGGGACGACCTGTGGCTGAAGGAGTCGTTCGCCGATTACATGGGCGCCCACGCCACGGCCGCGGTGACGCGGTTCCGCGACGCCTGGGTCACCTTCGCAGCGCGCCGCAAGGCCTGGGCCTACCAGCAGGACCAGCTGCCCACGACCCATCCGATCGTCGCGGACATCCCGGACCTCGAAGCGGCCAAGCTGAACTTCGACGGCATCACCTATGCCAAGGGCGCCGCCGTGCTCAAGCAGCTGGTCGCCTTCGTGGGCGAGGAGGCGTTCTTCGAGGGTGCCCGTCGCTACTTCGCCGCGCACGCGTTCGGCAACACGACCCTCGACGATCTGCTCGCCGAGCTCGGGGCCGTCTCAGGGCGCGATGTGCGGGCGTGGTCGCGTGCCTGGCTGCAGACCACCGGGATGTCCACCCTCTCCGTCGAGCGCGGCCACGACGGGCTCACCCTCGTGCAGACCGACCCCCGCCCGCACCGGCTGGGGGTCGCGGTGTACCGGATCAGCGGCGGACGCCTGGTGCGCGGCGAATCGGGGGAGTTCGACATCGACGAGGCCCGCACGCCACTCGACCTACCTGCCGACGCCGACCTCATCCTCATCAACGACGGCGACCGCACATACGCCAAGGTGCGCCTGGATGCCGCGTCGCTCGACGCCGCGCACGCAGCCCTATCGACGATCGACGATGCGCTGGCGCGCGCGGTGATCTGGTCGGCGCTGTGGAACGCGGCGCGCGACGGCGAACTGCCCGTCGCCCGCTATCTGGACATCGTGCGCCGCCACGCGCCGGCCGAGCCGAACATCGCGCTGCTGACCGACGTGCTGGCCAACGCCGGTTTCGCGGTCGCGCACTACGTTCCCGAAGAGCGGCGGCCTGAGGAGAGCGCGGCATGGCTGCACACCACGTGGCAGGGGATGTGGGCGGCTGAGCCCGGCAGCGGGGCGCAGCTGGCCTGGGCACGCGCGGTGGGGAACGCCGCCGCTTACGACGCCTCTCGAGCCGGTGCGCTGCGTGCGGTGCTCGAGGGCACCGAGGCCCCGCCGCAGGGCCTCGCCCTCGACCCCGAGCTGCGCTGGAGCTGGTGGACGGCCCTGTCGACCGTGGGCGAGGCGACGACGGCGGATGCCGATGCCGAGCTGGCCCGTGACGACACCGCGACCGGCCGTACCGCCTACATCGAGATGTGCGCCGCCCAGCCCGTCGCCGACGTCCGCGCTGCCGCATGGCACCGCACCTGGGACGACACGACCCTCACCAACGACCACCTGAGCGCGACCATCGCCGGCGTCCGGGCCGGCGGCCGGCGCGATCTGATCGCCGTATTCGACGCCGACTACTACGCCCGCATCCGCGGGACATGGTCCGAGCGCAGCATCGAGATCGCGCGTCGCCTCGTGCGGGGCCTCTTCCCGGCATCCGAGTCACTCGAACCCGCAGACCGCTGGCTCAGCGAGAACGCCGACGCCCCCGGCGCCCTCCGGCGCATCGTCATCGAGCAGCGCGACCACCTCGCGCGCGACCTGCGCGTGCGCGCTGCGCAGTGACGGAGTCGTCCGCGTTCGGATGACAGGCGCGGGCGGTGCCCGGGCGCTGGCGCCGGGCGCCGCCCCTTCGGAGAAAGCCACGATCTCGGGCCCGCCTGTCCCATCGGCTCCGAAGAACGGTCCTTCTCCGCAGATGTGGCGACGGCCGGCGCGCGTGGGGGACCGGTGTGCCGGCAGCCCTTCCGCTCGTCAGCCCCCAGCGCCCGTCCGCAGGTCCCGCCGCGCGCGCGTCCCCGCGCCCGGAGCCCGGATCGCTCGCTCGCGGCCCTCGGGCCCTGGCCCCTGCCCGGATCTCGGGGATCGCCACGATCTCGGACCGCACTGCCCTCCCAGCTCCGAAGAACGGTCCTTCTCCGCAGAATCGGCTGTCTCCGAAGCGCCGGCGGACAGTCACCGCAGCGCCGCTCAGCGCGAGGCGCCACTCTCTGCGGCGCCGGCGTCGGTCAGTGCCCGTCGCCGGCGGCCGCACCGGGCGCACCCGCGGCCCCGCGCGCGACGGCGGCATCCTCGGCGACCGCGTCGTGATCGATGGCGCCGACCCGCGGCCGTAGCGCCCGTCGAGCGGTCCAGTACCACCCGAGCGGTACGCACACCGCCGAGAGTGCGACGTTCACCAGGTAGTACAGCGCCCCGCCGTCGCCGTCGCCGCGTACCAGCAAGAAAAGCGCCGTGGCCACCAAGCCGATGCCGGCTCCGAGTGCGCCGAAGGCCAGCACGTGCACGATCATGGGCCGGATCCGGCGCAGCGACCACCCCAACAGATACGCGACCGGTGCCCCGACGATGAGGGCCCCGACCGACCAGGGGAGGTAGAACACGGCGGCCACGACGACGAACGCCTGCAGCACGAGGGCATAGCCGCATGTCGCGAACGCGATGAAGCCGATCCACGCCGCCATCGCCCCGCGGACGAACTCGGCGGTCGTGAACGCCATCGGCAGCAAGTCGGTGCGCGGCCACTCATTCACGTGGTCCGTGCTCATGTTCCCACCGTCGCGATCATCGGCACGAACGTAGCACGGTGACGACGGCGGCCCCGAGCCGAAGCCCGGGGCCGCCGTGATGCGAACCGCGTCAGTGCTGCGCGATGCCGCGGATCGGCGGGTGGTGGAACGTGTCGCCGAAGACGCGCTCCGACGCTCCCTCACGGTCGAGGTACGGCGAGGCGCCGCCGTCGATGAACGGCCACCCGGCGCCCAGGATGAGGCAGAGGTCGATGTCCTCGACCTCGGGAACCACACCCTCGTCGAGCATGATGCGGATCTCCTGCGCGAGCCCGTCCTGCACACGGCGCAGGATGTCGGCTTCGGATGCCGGAGACGACCCCACCGCACCCTTGAGCGCTTTCTCCGCCTGCTTCGTCCAGCCCGACACGCGTCCGGACTTGTCCTTCTCGACCACCGCGTCCAACTGCGCGAGGGCGTGGAAGTTCTCGTTGGCGTAGAAGCGGTCGGGGAAGGCGGCGACCATCGTGTCCTGCACGTGGGCCGCGACCTTCCAGCCGACCAGGTCGATCAGCTGGAACGGTGTCATCGGCAGACCGAGCGGACCGAACGCGCGCTCGACCGTCAAGAGCGGCGTGCCCTCGTAGACGGCTCGCGCCGCCTCGCCCATGACCTTCGCCAGCAGGCGGTTCACCACGAAGCCGGGCGCGTCGGCGGTGAGCACCGCGTTCTTGCCGAGCCCCTTGGCGACGACGAAGGCCGTCGACAGCGCGGCATCCGACGTCTTCGGCGTCTTCACGATCTCGATGAGCGGCATGACCGCCACCGGGTTGAAGAAGTGGAAGCCGACGAGGCGCTCGGGGTGCGCGAGCGTGGCGCCGATCTCCTCGACCGACAGCGATGAGGTGTTGGTCGCCAGGATCGCGTCGTCGGCGATGATCTTCTCGATCTCGCCGAACACCTGCTGCTTGACGCCGACCTCCTCGAAGACCGCCTCGATCACGAAGTCGCAGTCCGCGTACTGGCTCTTGTCCGTCGTTCCGGTCACGAGGCCCCGCAGCTTGTTGGCGGTGTCCGCGTCGAGGCGGCCCTTCGCCTCGAGCTTGCCGATCTCCTCGTGGATGTAGGACAGACCCTTGTCGACGCGCGCCTGGTCGAGGTCGGTGATGAGCACCGGCACCTGGAGCTTCCGCACGAACAGCAGCGCGAACTGACTGGCCATGAGACCGGCGCCGATGACGCCGACCTTGGTGACCTTCTTCGCGAGCTGCTTGTCGGGTGCGCCCACGGGACGCTTCGCGCGCTTCTGCACCAGGTCGAATGCATACATGGATGCCGCGAACTGGTCGCCGGTGATGAGCTCGGCCAGCGCGTCGTCCTCGCGGGCGAAGCCGTCGGCCTTGCTGCCGCTCTTCGCCTTGTCGAGCAGGTCGAGAGCCACATAGGGCGAGCGCGGCACGGTGCCGATCTTCGACTCGAGCATGCCGCGGGCCATCTTGATGGCGACGGGCCACTTGGTGAGACGCTCGATCTTGCCCGGCTCGTGCTTGCGGGTGACCTTCACCGAGCCGCTGAGCACGCCGTCTGCCCACGCCAGCGAATCCTCGAGGTAGGTGGACGCCGGGAAGATCGCGTCCATGATGCCGAGGTCGAAGGCCTGCTGGGGCTTGAGCGTGCGGTTCTGCTTGAGCGGGTTCGAGATGACGACCTCGAGCGCGTTCTCGATGCCGATCAGGTTCGGCAGCAGGTACGCGCCGCCCCAGCCGGGAATGAGGCCGAGGAACACCTCGGGCAGCGCCACGGCGGCCGCGGATGCATCGACCGTGCGGTACGTGGAGTTAAGCGCGATCTCGAGGCCGCCGCCGAGCGCGAGCCCGTTGACGAATGCGAACGAGGGCACGCCCAGCTCCGACAGCGAGCCGAGCACCTTGTGGCCGAACTGCGCCACCAGGCGTGCGTCGTCCTTCGAGCCGAGGCGGGAGATGTCGGAGAGGTCGGCGCCGGCGGCCAGGATGTACTGCTTGCCGGTGATGCCGACCGCCTGGATTTCGCCCGCGGCCGCGCGCGCCTTGAGGCCGGCCAGGGTCTGGCCGAGCTCCGCGAGCGTGGCAGGTCCCAGCGTGTTGGGTCGGGTGTGGTCGCGGTCGTTGTCGAGCGTGATGAGCGCGAGCACCTTGCGGCTGCGCAGCGTGATGTCGCGCACGGGGGAGTGGGTGACGACCTCCCCGTCGGTGGCGGCGGGCGAGAGGATGGGCGAGAAGTCGATGGATTCGTAATCGGTCATCGCAGTGTTACTTCCTCTTCTTGCCGTCGAAGTGCGGGTTCTCCCAGATGACCGAGCCGCCCTGGCCGAGGCCGACGCACATGGCCGTCAGGCCGTACCGCACGTCGGGACGCTCGGCGAACTGCGCCGCGAGCTGGATCATCAGGCGCACGCCGGATGCCGCGAGCGGGTGGCCCACGGCGATGGCGCCTCCCCAGGGGTTCACGCGCGGGTCGTCGTCGGCGATGCCGAAGTGGTCCAGCAGCGAGATGACCTGGATCGCGAACGCCTCGTTGAGCTCGAACAGCCCGATGTCCGAGATCGTGAGACCTGCCTTGCGCAGCGCCTTCTCGGTCGAGGGGATCGGGCCGATGCCCATGATCTCCGGCTGCACGCCCGCGAAGGCGTACGACACCAGGCGCATCTTGGGTGCGAGTCCCAGCTCCTTCACGGCCCCGCCGCCGGCCAGCAGCGACATCGTCGCGCCGTCGGTGAGCGGCGACGACGTGCCGGCGGTGACGCGACCGTGCGGGCGGAACGGGGTCTTCAGGTTCGCGAGGTCTTCCATCGTGGTCTGCGGACGGCGACCCTCGTCGGCCGTCGCGAGGCCCCAGGCGCCCTCGGCATCCTTGATCGCGACCGGAACGAGGTCCGGCTGGATCTTGCCGGCGTCGTACGCGGCCTGCAGCTTCTGCTGGCTGAGCATGCCGTAACGGTCGGAGCGCTCCTTGGTCAGGTGCGGGAAGCGGTCGAAGATGCGCTCGGCGGTGACCCCCATGTTCAGCGCACCGGGGTCGACCATCTTCTCGGCGACGAATCGCGGGTTCGGGTCGGCGTTCGTGCCGATGGGGTGATGCCCCATGTGCTCGACGCCGCCAGCGAGGGCGATGTCGTACATGCCGACGCCGATCGAGCCGGCCATGGTGGTGACGCTCGTCATCGCGCCGGCGCACATGCGGTCGATGGCGAAGCCGGGAACCGTCTGGGGGAGCCCGGCGAGGATCGCCACGGACCTGCCGAGGGTCAGCCCCTGGTCACCGGTCTGGCTCGTCGCCGCGATCGCGACGTCGTCGATGCGATCGGCGGGCACGTTCGGGTTGCGCTGCATGAGTCCGATGGTCGCCTTGACGGCGAGGTCATCGGAGCGGGTGTTCCAGTACATGCCTTTTTCGCCGGCGCGCCCGAAAGGGGTGCGCATACCGTCGACGAAGAAGACGTCCGAAATCTCGGCCACTCTGCCTCCAAAAATAGGGATTTCCACCAGCCTAGGAACCCCCACGAGGCGGGGAGAATCGGTTGGGCTGAATCTACGAAGCGCTTTCCGGCGCGTCCGACACCGTTTGCACGGAACGCACAAACGCGTCGGTGATCGCCTGTGCAGTTCGTTCAATCTGCCAGGGCCGCGCTCCCTGCGCCGCGAGGGCGGCGGAGACGGATGCCACGTTCAGCGGCTCCGGCGGCGACCAGGCGACGCGGCGGAGTGTGTCGGGGGTGAGGAGGTTCTCCGTCGGCATCCCGAGCTCCTCGGCGATCTTCTCGACGTCGGGACGTGCGGCCTTGAGCCGGGCGTCCGCCGCCGGGTTGCGGTCCGCCCACGCGCGCGGCGGCGGCAGGCTGTCACCCGACCCGCGCTCCGGGGGCAGGGACTCGTCGGCGCGGCCGGCTTCGATTGCCGCCCACCAGCGATCGAGCTGCGACCGGCTCGCGCGTCCGGTGAAGTCCTTGACCTTCGACAGCTCCTGTTTGCTTGCGGGATCCGCACGCACCGCGGCCACCAGCGCCCGGTCGGGCACCAGCCGTCCCGGTGAGACGTCCTGTTCGCGTGCGTACTCCTCGCGCGCCGCCCACAGCGCCCTGGCCACGGCGAGGGCACGGCGGCCGCGCACCGTGTGCAGTCCGCTCAGTCGGCGCCACGGCTCCTCACGCGGCGGCTTGGGGGCACGCTCGAGCACCGCCTGGAACTCCTCGGCGGCGAGTTCCGTCTTGCCCTGCTCGGCCAGCTCCTCGTCGAGCACGTCGCGCACGTCGACCAGCAGCAGCACATCGAGGGCGGCGTATTCCAGCCACGCCTGCGGCAACGGGCGCGTCGACCAATCCGCGGCCGAGTGCGCCTTGTCGAGCGTGATGCCGAGGGTGTCCTCCACGACCGCGCCGAGGCCCACGCGCTCGTGTCCGAGCAGCCGGGCCGCCAGCTCGGTGTCGAAGATCGAGGGCGGTTCGAGGCCGATCTCGCGCAGCGACGGGAGGTCTTGGCTCGCCGCGTGCAGCACCCACTCCTCGTCGCCGATGGCCGCCTGCAGCGGGGTCATGTCGCCGATCGCGGGCGGGTCGAACAGATACACGCCGGCGTCGCGACGGAAGACCTGCACGAGGTAGGCACGCTGGGAGTAGCGGAAGCCGCTCGCCCTCTCCACGTCGACGGCGACGGGACCGTGCCCGGCGGCCAGAGCCTCACAGGCCGCCCTGAGCCCCTCGGCATCCTCGATCACACGGTACTCAGCCACGGGCGCTCCGACGCGGTCCGAACACTGCTATCTCCTCCGACCCGGGCGGCAGACCCGCCAACATGCATACCAATTCTGCCCACGCCTGCACGTGATGGGCGATGTCGCTGGTCGGCGACCACGACGCGCGCAGCTCGATCTGCGCTCCGTCGCCCTCGTCGGCGAGCGAGCCGAAGCCCTTCGAGAGCGTCTTCGTCGCCGTGCCGGACTCGGAGTGATACCGCGCTCCACGGGAATCGAGGGCATCGACCAGCCACGACCATGCGACATCGGCCAGCAGGGGATCGGTGCCGATCTCGGTTTCCAGCGGCGCCTGCGCGAAGCACACGATGCGCCACGGTCCACCCCAGGCATCGTCGCCGGTCGGGTCATGCAGCAGCACGAACCGGCCGGTGCCGTACGGGGAATCCACGCCGTGCTCCTGGGGCCGCACGTCGCCGGCGAGCGCAAGGGCGTCGGGGGCGAGCCCGCTGGGCGCGGGGATCTCGCGCACGACGAAGTCGGAGCGGAAAGCGAGGGAGCGCATTCGGTCCGCCGCGTCGGCGAACGTCTGGGGCTCCGCCGGAGGGCGCGGATCATCCACGTCGACAGACTAGAGTGAGCGCACAATGATGGCCTCCAGGCGCGCCGTCACGCCCGGCGCCTCGCTCTCGTCGCGAACCCTCGTCGGCGCCCTCCTCGTCACCCTCGGCACCGCGCTCGGCGGGGTGATCGGGTGGATGGGCCTGCTGTCGGTCAGTATGGCGCGTCGAGTCGTCACACCGGCCGGGCGCGCGCCGGACACCACCATCGTGCAGGTGGACCCCGCGGCGCAGACCATCACCCTCTCGCGCACGCCCGACACCGAGCTTCCCGGGCGGTACGGCCTGTTCACCACCGGAACAGCGTCGTACGTCAAGCTCGGCTCGGTGCTCTCGGAGGACTCGGCCACCGTTACCCGCAAGCTGCTCACCCACATCCCCGCCGACGCGACGCTCGCCCCCGCCGCCGCCTTCAGCGGCTGGTACTACGACGACCCCACTCAGCTGCATCTGCCCTACACGGCGGAACTGATCGGCGGACCGCTCGGACCCTGCCCGGCGTGGCTGTTCCCCGCCGAAGCCGATACCGGCACCTGGGTCATCCAGGTGCACGGCCGCGGCACGACGCGAGCGGAGTGCCTGCGCGCGGTCCCGGTGTTCCACGCCGCCGGCATCACCTCGCTCGTCGTGTCGTACCGCAACGACGGCGAGGGCCCCCGCAGTCGCTCGGGCACCTATGCGCTGGGCGCGACCGAGTGGCGCGACGTCGACGCCGCCGTCGAGTTCGCTCGACGCCACGGGGCCGAGCGCGTCGTGCTCATGGGCTGGTCGATGGGCGGCGCCATCGCGCTGCAGGCCGAGCTGAACTCGCCGCACCGCGACCTCATCGCCGGCGTCGTGCTGGACTCGCCCGTGATCGACTGGCGCATCGTGCTCGGCTACCAGGCAGCTCTCCTCAAGGTCCCGACGCCCGTCACGAAGCTGTCGATCGCGGCGCTGGGTGCCGAGTGGGCCACCCCCGTCACCGGCACGGGGGCGCCGATCCCGTTCGAGCGGCTGGACGTCGTGGCGCGGGCGGGGGAGCTGCGGCATCCCATCCTCATCCTCCACAGCGACGACGACGGGTTCGTGCCCTCGGACGCCTCCCACGATCTCGTGCTGGCCCGGCCGGACCTCGTCGAACTCGAGGTCTTCGAGGTCGCCCGCCATACGAAACTCTGGAACTACGACGAGCAGCGGTGGAGCACCCGCATCACCGCCTGGTTGCGCGCCCATCACCTGGCCCCCGCCGATTCTGCGGCCGGGGCGTGAACCGGGCCGCGCCCGTCGCGCCACGACTAGGATCGACTCACATGACGACCACCGGCACGGGCATCGTGCATCTGAGCGAGCGCGAGCCCCGGGTCACCGGCGACGAGATGGTGGCGTCGCTGATCCCGCCGCCCCAGTTCGACGACGCCACGTTCGAGACGTACCGCGCGGATGACACCTACCCCTCCCAGCAGGAGGCGAAGGAGCTGCTCGCCGCGTTCGCGGGCGGTGGCGCACCGGCAGCCCGCGGCGGCTTCTTCCGTCGCGCGAAGAAGACCCCCGAGCTCAAGCCGGGCGTGTACCTCGACGGCGGGTTCGGCGTGGGCAAGACCCACCTGCTGGCGGCGATCTACCACGCGCTTCCCGCCCGCCGGAAGTACTTCGGATCGTTCATCGAGTACACGGCTCTCGTCGGCGCGCTGGGATATCAGAAGACCGTCGAGCTGTTCCGTGGCGCCGATCTGCTCTGCATCGACGAGTTCGAGCTCGACGATCCGGGCGACACGATGGTGATGACCCGCCTGCTCGGCGAGCTCGTGGCATCGGGCACCCGCTTGGCCGCCACGTCCAACACTCCGCCGAACGCCCTCGGCGAGGGCCGCTTCGCCGCCCAGGACTTCCTCCGCGAGATCCACGCCATGTCCGCGAGCTTCCAGACGCTGCGCATCGATGGCACCGACTACCGTCAGCGCTCCGTCGACGGCCACGCCGTGGTGCTGGACGAAACGGAGTACCAGCGCGCGCTGGAGGATGCCGCCGCTGCCGGCACCGTGTCGGACGACGACTTCTCGGCCGTCATCGCGCACCTCGCCACCGTGCATCCGTCGCGCTACATCCGCCTCATCGAAGGGCTGCAGGCCGTGGGGCTCCGCGGCGTCACCCGACTCGAGGACCAGTCCGCGGCCCTCCGGTTCGTCGCCTTCGTCGACCGCGCCTACGACGCCGAGCTTCCGATCCGGGCGACGGGTGTGGCTCTGGACCAGGTCTTCGGCGATGAGATGCTGACCGGCGGCTATCGCAAGAAGTATCAGCGGGCGATCTCACGCCTCGTGGCTCTCACCCACTCCTGAGCGATCCGCCAGCCGGCTCCCGGCCGCGCGAAACGTGATGTTTACCGTGCGCGCCGCTGCGTAACGAACGCGAAACACGACCTGCACGGTGGCAGAAACGGCGCGTCGCGAGACTGGGCGTGCACGCCGCGGAAACCCGTACCCACCGCGACGTGACCCTGTCACTGATCAATGTGAGGTAACACCTATGGACGCACCCGGCAACATCGCCTGGGGGATCATGGCCACCGCGCTCGTGCTTTTCATGACGCCCGGTGTCGCCTTCTTCTACGGCGGTCTGGTCAAGGCCAAGAGTGTGGTCAGCATGATGATGATGAGCTTCGGAGCGCTCGGACTCATCAGCGTGCTGTGGATTCTCTACGGCTTCAACATGAGCGCGGTCGGCAGCACGTGGGAGTTCGCCGGCAACCCTTTCAGCGACTTCGCGCTGAACGGCCTCGCCTCGGGTGAGGACGCGAACACGTCCCTCATCGGCGTCGCGTACGGCGCGACCTTCGCGATCATCACCGTGGCGCTCATCTCCGGTGCCATCGCGGACCGCGCCAAGTTCGGCTCCTGGATGCTGTTCGCGGGCCTGTTCGCGACCATCGTCTACTTCCCGGTGGCCGCATGGGTCTGGGGCGGCGGCTGGATCTTCAACCTGGGCTCGAGCATGGGCTACGACACCGAGGTCATCGACTACGCCGGTGGCACCGCGGTGCACATCAACGCCGGCGCCGCGGCGCTTGCCCTCGCCCTGGTGCTCGGCAAGCGCATCGGCTTCCAGAAGGGCATCCACAAGCCTCACAACGTGCCCCTGGTGATGCTGGGTGCGGCGATCCTCTGGTTCGGCTGGTTCGGCTTCAACGCCGGCGCGGAATGGCTCTCGGAGGACATGGGCGGTGTCGGCCTCATCGGCATCAACACGATCGGTGCCACCGCCGCCGCTGTGCTCGGCTGGGTCATCGTCGAGAAGCTCAAGGACGGCAAGGCCACGTCGATCGGTGCGGCCTCCGGAGCGGTTGCGGGTCTCGTCGCCATCACCCCGGCGTGCGCCAACCTCAGCCCGGGCTGGGCTCTGCTGCTCGGCATCATCGCCGGTGCCGCCTGCGCCATGGCGATCGAGCTGAAGTGGAAGCTCGGCTTCGACGACTCGCTCGACGTCGTCGGCATCCACCTCGTCGGTGGCCTCATCGGCACGATCTACCTCGGCTTCTTCGCCACCGAGACCGGTCTGTTCGTCGGCGGCAACGCCGAACAGCTGATCATCCAGGTGATCGCCGCGCTGGGTGTCATGGTCTACTCCTTCGTCGTCGCCGGCATCCTCGGCTTCGCGATTCAGAAGACGCTCGGCTTCCGCATCAAGAACGAGGACGAGATCGCCGGTGTCGACACGGTCGTGCACGGCGAAGAGGGTTACGCCCTCGTCGACTGAGTCCACACCTCACGCAGCAGGGGCGTCGCGGCATGGCCGCGGCGCCCCTGTCGCGTGCCGGGTCGGGTCGCTGGACCTGGCTAGGGTGGGGCCGTGGAATCCCGCAGCATCCTGCACCGCCTGGCCGCGCTTCTTCGCCCCTCACGGCGCCGGAACGTCCCACCCGCCGCCGGGGAGCCAGGAAGGTCCGGGGTCGCCGCGACCGTCGAGGTCGACCCCCGCTCGGCGCGGGCCTTGCGCATCGCATACGCACCGGAACGAGACGGCGCACCGGACGCCGGCGAGGTGGTGTGGACCTGGGTGCCGTACGCCGAGCGCGACGGCCGGGGCAAGGACCGCCCGGTGCTCGTGATCGCGCGACAGAGCGCCGACCGGGTGTATGCCGTCAAGCTCACCAGCAAGCCGCGCGACGGTGATCGCGACCACGTCCCGCTCGGCGCCGGGGAGTGGGACGCGAAGGGTCGCCCCTCGTGGGTCGACGTCGACCAGCTCTACAGCGTGCACGCGGCGGGTATGCGACGCGAGGCATCCGCCGTTGATCGCGCGACGTTCGCTCGGGTCGCCGACGCATTGCGGGTTCGGCATGGCTATAGGGTGGCGCCATGAGTCGCCCGGTCACCGCCGTCACCACGATCGCCGCCGCCGCAGCCATCCTCACCGGGTGCGCTGCGGCAACACCCGCACCCACGCCCGATGCGTCGTCGTCCGTCGTCGCATCGGCGACACCTGTTGCGCCGACGCCCGCGGCGACGACGCCGCCGGCCGAGACGGCCCTGGTCTTTCCCGAATGCGAGGCCCTGGTCCCGCTGCCGCTGGTCCGCGACGTGTTCGCGCCCACCGCGGTGCCCTGGGAGCCGGGGGAAGCGGATCGAGATCAGACGGAGGGCAGGCTCGGCCCGATCGCCCAGGGGACTCTTCAAGAAGCCGACGACGTACGACTGTGTCAATGGATCGTCGAGGGCGGCTCCGACGGCGGTGTGAGCACCTTCACCTCCGAGCTGCGGCCGAGCGATCGGGACGACCTCATGAGCGCCCTCGAGCAGTCGATGTTCGACGATGTGGCTCTGGACGGCGCCACCGGCTTCGGCATGTACAGCGACGGCGAACTGAGCGGCTCGTATACGGTGCACGCGTTCGTCGGGCCCACGTGGCTTGTCGCCCTGGGTTCTGGCGGCCTCGAGCACGGCATCCCCGTTGCACAGGCCGCAGTGGACGCCCTCCACGCCGCGAATCCGCACCTGGTCGATCCGGCATCCTGAGTCGTGTCGCAGGCCCGGGTGCGGGTCAGCTCACCGCCGAGATGACGCCGGTGACGAGCAGGGCGATGATCGTCGACCAGCCGACGATCGCGACGGCCTGCCACGCGAGGATGCGCGCCTTGCCGACGCCGACCGCGGCGAGCATGGTGGCGGTGAAGTGCGTGGGCAGCAGCAGCGGGCCGAGCAGGCTGACCCCGGGGACCCCGTAGCGGTCCAGGGCGCGGAGGAACTTGGCGCGGCGGGTCGGGTTGCCTCCGAGGTTCTCATGCGTGGTGGCGAGATCATCCTGCACCGGGGCTCCGCCGCCGACGGTCACCGCTTCGCGCGCCCGCACGCTCTCGCGGCGCCGGGTGACGACGGCCGTGCGCGCACCGGAGCTCAGCAGCACCAGCACGGCGACGCAGAGGAAGTTGCCCACGACGCCGGCAATGACGGCGATGACGGGGTGGATGCCGCCGAAGATGCCGATGGCCGCGGCGCCCTCGCCCTCGATGAACGGCACGGCGCCCGCGAGAGCGAGGATGAGGGGCTGGACGAGGTCCGGCACCTGGGCGACGAGGTCCTGGAAGCGGTCGATGAGGGTCATGGGGCTCTCCTGTGTGTGGGCCGGCCGGTCGGGTGACGGCGGCGATGACACCAGTCCACCGCCTCGGCGTCGAGCCGGTAAGTGCCGTTCTGTCACCGTTTCGGGGGCACTTCCCACGCGGCATCCGTGACATCTGTCATGCCCATACAGTGGACGGGTGACCCGCCCCGCCACGCCCTCGATCGACGCGGCCGCCCGCAGCGAGCTCCGCCTCACGAGAGGGATCAGGGTCACCTGGTGGTACACCCTCTCGGCGATCGTGTTCTTCGAGCTGGTGCTCCTCACCCTCGCGATCTCGGTGCTCGCCGACGGCGAAGCCACCCCGTTCGTCGTGGCCGTCGTCGCGGGTGGTGGTCTTGTCTGGTGCGCGTCGACGGTGGTGCTGTTGACGGACTACCGCGACCGCACCGACACCGGCCCGCTGGCGCCGTGGCCGCGGACGCTGGCGCCGCTGCTCACGGCCGCAGCCTACGGCGCCGCCATCGTCACGCTCACGGGCCTGTGGGTGCTGGCAGCCCTGCCACTGGCGCAGGCGCTCATGTTCCTGAACTGGCAAGCGGGGGTGCGGCTGCGGGTCGTGCTGCTGGTCACCGTCGTGCTCGCAGCGCTCTGGGCCATCGACATGCAGGAGACGCTCGGGGACCGGGGTTTCATCGGCATCTACGTCGTGTCCCTGCCCGGCATGACGGTCGCGTCCCTGTGGTGGTGGGACGTGCTCATCGCGCTGGACCGCGCGCGCGCCTCGGAGGCGCGGCTCGCGGCGACCCAGGAGCGCCTGCGCGTAGCCACCGACGTCCACGACCTGCAGGGCCATCACCTTCAGGTGATCGCCCTGCAGCTCGAGCTCGCGGAGCGCCTGTTGGCCCGCGATCCGCAGGCAGCGCTCGAGCACCTGCAGACCGCGCGCACGAGCGTCGACGAAGCCCGTCAGGGAACGCGCGACCTCGCCACGAGGTTCCGCGCCGTGCCCCTGCGCGACGAGCTCGCCAATGCCGTGGATCTGCTCCGGGCCGCCGGGATCGCGGCGGAGGCATCGGTCGACCCGGATGCCGACCTCGCCCCGGCGGCGGTGCTCGGCCCCGTCATCCGTGAGACGACGACGAACGTCCTGCGGCACGGGGGCGGCGGATGGGCGCGTCTGGCGCTGACACGGGTCGGATCGTCCTGGCTGTACGAGATCACCAACGACAGGGGAGCGGACGTGGCGGCGGCGCAGGACGGCGCGGGTCTGGACGGACTCGCGAGACGGGCGGCGGATGCCGGGGGAGTGCTCGATGTGCGCCGCGCCCCCCGGGAGTTCGCCGTCAGCATGACCGTGCCCGCCCAGGTCGGGGTTCTGCCGTGATCCGGGTGCTCGTCGCCGACGATGAGGGCATGATCCGCTCGGCGCTGGCTGCTCTGCTGCGCCTGGAGGACGACATCGACGTCGTCGCCGAGTGCACGGACGGCGCCCATGCGCTCGCCGAAGCGGTGCGGCTGATGCCGGATGTGTGCCTGCTCGACCTCGAGATGCCGCACCTCGACGGCGTCGAGGTCGCCGAACGCCTGAGCCGCACCGTCGCCACCCGCTGCGTCATCGTGACGCGTCATGCGCGTCCGGGCGTGCTGCGGCGCGCACTGGCTTCCGGAGTCGCCGGCTTCCTGCCGAAGTCCCGCGGTGCGGACGAGGTGGCCGCCGTCATCCGGCGCGTGGCGGCCGGCGCACGGTACGTGGACCCCGAGATCGCCGCGGACGCGCTGAGTGACGAGCGCTGCCCGCTCACCGCACGCGAACTCGACGTGCTGCGGGCCGGGCGACGCGGGGAGACGACGGGGCAGATCGCCCGCACGCTGTCGCTGGCCCCCGGGACGGTGCGCAATCACGTGTCGGCGGTGCTGACGAAGCTCGCCGTGGGTACGCGCCAGCAGGCGACCCTGATGGCGGAGGAGCGCGGCTGGCTCTGAGGAGCCCGGGTGGCCGGGGTGGAACGGTCGGCCGAAGGCGAACGGCGCGGATGATCGCCACGGATAGGGTGTGGCCATGAAACGACGCCCCTCCGGCACCACCGCGCTGTGCGCCATCGCCGCCGTGCTCACCGTCGGCGGTGCGGGAGGGATCTTCCTCACGCGCGCCGCCTGGACGCCGTGCGTCGCTGACGGGACGAGCGTGCCCTGCCTCGAGGCGATGGATGGGCCGCTTCACCTCTCGGCGCTGCAACTGTTCTGGATGCTGGCGTTCGCGCTCACCCTCTGGGCGGTCGGCCTCGTCGGAGCGCACACGGGTCGCGTCGTGGCGTGGACGGCCGTGGCTGTCGTGGCGATCATGAACCCGTTCACCGAGTACCTGCTGTGGCTGGGAATCGCCGGCGGCCACTGGGACGTGCCGCCGGGGACGGGCTACACCCAGGCGTTGACCTTCGTCGTCGCGGGGCTGCTGGTCGCCGTCGCCGCAGGCCTCCGGAGGCGGCGGCCAGCGAGGTGTGCGGGCGCGAAAAAGCCCCGTTCACTCGCTTCCGCGTGATTCCGGGGCTACATCCGGTGGGCGATACCAGACTCGAACTGATGACCTCTTCCGTGTGAAGGAAGCGCGCTACCAACTGCGCCAATCGCCCGTCGCCCCGAGGGGCCTCAACGAGCATACCGGATGCCACGCCCCGCTCCGAACCACAAGGGCCAGACACGCGCGGGGTGCCGCCGGTTTTGCACTCGGCTCGGAGTCGGCTAAAGTCATTCAAGTGCCGGAGCGATCCGGTGCGAAATGCGGATGTAGCGCAGTTGGTAGCGCACAACCTTGCCAAGGTTGGGGTCGCGAGTTCGAGTCTCGTCATCCGCTCGAGTGTAAGGAATCTCTCCGGAGATTCCATGGCACGTGGGGTCAAACCACACGGTGGCGTGGCCGAGCGGCTAGGCACCGGCCTGCAAAGCCGTTTACACGGGTTCGAATCCCGTCGCCACCTCCACTCAGAACTCAACAGCCCTTACGGGCGCGATTGGCGCAGCGGTAGCGCGCTTCCCTGACACGGAAGAGGTCACTGGTTCGATCCCAGTATCGCGCACCACCAGAACCCCCCGGGAGACCGGGGGGTTCTTGCTTTTTCCGCACGCGCGCCCGGTCAGCGCCGCATGCCCTGGTGAGCCCCGAAACCCGGGTGTACTGTCCGGGCGATGAGCAGCGCCGCCTACGACAGGGTGAGATTCATCGGATACGCGATCCCCACCACGCCGGCGGACATCATCGCGTTCGGCGATCAGAGCGGCCGCGGCGCGATGGCGGGCACCTACCGGGCGGCTGACGACCTCGCCGCCGACGTGCGCGGCCGCGCAGCGGTGATGAGGGCCGCGGTGGACCTGGCCCGTGATGCCCTGCCCGACCTGGGCGACCCCTCGGTGCTGAACGTCTTCGTGGCGCCGGAGTTCTTCTGGCACGGACCTGTCGGTCCGTACGTCTCCGCGCCCGGCGAGCGCGATGCGGCCGAGATCATCCTCGACGTGCTCCGGGAGCTGTTCCCCGCGCCGCAGTACCCGCACTTCCTCCTGGTGCTCGGCTCGGTGGTCACCACCGAGGTCGCCGACATCGCCGCGGTGGTCGAGTCCGTCGACGCCCGCACCCGCACCGACATCGTGCGTCACCTCGGTGAAGGCGTGCAGCGGTCAGCCGGGGTGATGCGCGGTGTCATCTTCGACATGCTGGCCGACTTCATCCGAAGCGCCCACGCCTATCCGCTGGTGCGGGTGCGCAACCGCGCCCTGATGATCAGCGCCACGCCGGTCGACGGCATCCTGTCGCCGCTCGGCGCCGAGGCGTTCACGACGCAGAAGCACTACGACTCCAACGAGGACTTCCTCCTCTGGGAGGTCACCGGAAAGCCCGTCATCACGGAGCCGATGGCGGCATACGCCGGGCTCGACCTCTCCGCGGGGGATTTCAAGGCCCACGCGGCCGACCCCTACGGCATCTTCGCGGTCCGGGGCGACCGCTCACCGGTGAACGTGGCGGTGGAGGTGTGCCTCGACCACGCCGATCGCCGGCTGCGCAAGAGCAGCGCCCGCAGCCCGTGGCCCCGGCCCACCGACGGCCTCGACCTGCACCTCGTGCCGTCGTGCGGAATGCAGCTGCACCCGCCGGCCGTCGCGGCGCGCGCCGGGGGCTGGGCGTTCAACTGCGACGGCCGGTACCCGCTGGGGAACCTCGGCACCGAGGGCGTGCGTCGGCAGGGCTTCGTGGCGGGAGTGGAGTGCGTCTACGCCGACTACATCGACTCGGCGAGCCCGGCACACGGTGCGCACACCCAGCTGGCGCGCGTGCGCACCGGCGCGAGGCTGTCCGATGAGAACGCCCCGGGGGCGATGGATGCCACATTCACGCCGCCGCCGGAGGTGACCCTCGACATCCTCCCGGTGCCCCGCACCGACGACATCGACGCACTCTTCGCCGGCGGGGGCGGCGCGGTGCACATCTACGGCAGGAGCGAGCCGATGCCGCTTCGATACTGACCCGCGCACCCGACTGCAGACAGGCCCCGCGACGGCGGGGGATAGGCTCACCGCATGGCACACCTCGTCCTCACCGTCGTCGGCGACGACCGCGCCGGTCTCGTCCGCGTTCTGGCCGACACCGTCGCCGCGCACGGGGGCAATTGGGAGCGCAGCGAACTCGCCGAACTCGCCGGCGCCTTCGCCGGCGTCGTCGTCGTCAGCGTGCCCGAGGCCCAGGAGATGGCGCTCACCTCGGCCCTGCGGGGCCTTGACGGCCTGCTGCGCGTCACCGCGCACACCGGGGCGGATGCCGCGGCATCGGCGGACAGCGACCGCGACAGCGACAGCCACGTCACGTTCAGCGTGCTGGGCAACGACCGCCCCGGAATCGTCCGGGACATCACCGCGACGCTCGCCGCGCGCGGGCTCAGCATCGACGCGTTCGCCAGCCGCACCCTCGACGCCCCGATGGCGGGCGGCACACTGTTCGAGGCGACCGTCGACGTGCGCGTTCCCACCGGCGTCGACGTCGCGACCGTCGTGTCCGCGCTGGAACGGCTCGCGGGCGAGATCCAGGTCGACATCACGGTGGGCGAGCGGTAGCACATCTCGGACGCGCCGGGACCCGGCTACGATCAGGGGACCGGTAACCCACGGAGGTAGTGAATGTTCGTCCTGTACGCGCTGTATGCGGTGCTGTTTCTTCTCGGCTTCTACCTGTTCGGGTTGTCGTTCGCGATCGACACGACGCCTGTGAGCGGCTTCGTCTTCGCCGCCGGCGTCATCGCCGTCTCCCTGGCCCTCGCACTGATGGTGCACGCCCCCGGCACCGCCCGCCGCGAAGACTCCTGAGCACCGCGCGCTACCGCGCCAGCGGCAGCACCGCGAGCCCGACGATGACCGGCGCCGCAACCGCCCCGCGCAGCATGTAGCGACGCCACGGCACGTCGATGCCGTCGGCTCGCAGGCGCTCGTGCCAGAGCAGGGTCGCCAGCGACGCCCACGGCGTCACGAGGGGGCCTGCGTTGACGCCCACCAGCAGGGCACCCAGACGCGCGGGGGAGTCGGCGACCGATTCCAGCGCCAGGTAAGCGGGCAGGTTGTCGATCGCGTTCGCGGCGATCAGTCCCGCACCGGCGACCCGCAGCAGCTCGACGACACCGTCGCCCGCCCCCACCACGAGTCGCAGCAGCTCCGCCGACCCCCAGGCCTCGAGCGTACCGACGGCGAGGAAGAGTCCCGAGGCGAAGACGACCAGCTGCCACGGCAGCAGCCGCAGCCCGAGCGCACGGGGATTGCGCCACCCGTGGACGACCGTGAGGGCAACCGCCGCGGCCAGAGCCGGCTGCCAGGGCGGCAGTCCCGAGACGAGCAGCGGCAGCAGCACGACGACGATGACGGATGCCGCGCGCAGCAGCACCGGGTCGGCCACGCGGGGCGTCGGAGACGGCGTGTAGCGTCCCCGAAGCTCGCGCCGGTGCACGACGAGCAGCAGCAGCACCGTCACCACGACGGCGACGAGGGCCGAGGGCCACATGAGCGCGACGAAGTCGCCCGGCCCGCCGGTGTCGACGCGGTGCGCGGCGAGAAGGTTGGTGAGGTTCGACACCGGCAGCAGGAGCGAGCCGGTGTTGGCCAGCCACACCGTCGTGAACGCGAAGGGCAGCGGATCCAGCCCGTTCGCCCGGGCGACGGCCACGACGACGGGGGTGAGCAGCACCGCGGTCGTGTCGAGCGACAGGAAGGCCGTCACGACGACGGCGAGCCCGACGACGGCGAGCCACAGCACGATCGTGCGTCCCCGGGCGAGGCGTGCCAGCCGCGCCGCCACCACGTCGAAGACCCCGGCCGCGGCCGCGAGCTCCGCCACGATCGTCACGGCCACGACGAACAGCAGGATCGGCCAGACCCGGTCGGCGACCGCCAGCGCGTCGGATGCCGGGAGCACGCCGACCACGACGGCGACCCCGCTGAGCAGCAGGAGGACGGCACCGATCACGGCGAGCTTCACGGCATCCATCATCGTGGTCCGCGCACCCCACTAGAATCGTGCCCATGGAACTGAGCCGGACGACCGCTGCGAACGTCGTCGCGGCCACCGGCACGCGAACGCTTCAGGCCTGAGCGGGCAGGGCGCCGAGCGCCCGAAGCTGAGCACTCAACGTTCCGAGCCACCCTCTGGAGAAGTTCCTGTGACTGACGTCGTGATCCCCTCTGACGTGACCTACCCCGCCGACGGGTTCGCCCTCTTCCCCGACCGCAGCGTCATCGCGCTGCGCGTGAACGGCGAGCTGAAAGACCTCGCGACGACCGTCGCCGAGACCGACGAGGTCGAGCCCGTGACGATCCACAGCCCTGACGGCCTGTCGATCCTGCGCCACTCCACGGCGCACGTGCTCGCCCAGGCGGTGCAGCGCATCCGGCCGCAGGCGAACCTCGGCATCGGCCCGCCGATCGAGAACGGCTTCTACTACGACTTCGGCGTGGCGGAGCCCTTCACGCCCGAGGACCTGAAGGCCATCAAGAAGGAGATGGAGCGCATCGTCCGCGAGGGCCAGCGCTTCGTCCGCCGCGTCGTCACCGATGAGGAGGCTCGCGCCGAACTCGTCGACGAGCCCTTCAAGCTCGAGCTCATCGATCTGAAGGGCGGCACGAAGGATGCCGCGGAGGGCGCCTCGGTCGAGGTCGGCGCAGGCGAGCTCACCATCTACGACAACGTCAGCCGCGACGGCGAGACGGTCTGGAAGGACCTCTGCCGCGGACCGCACGTGCCGAGCACGCGCATGGTCGGCAACGGCTGGGACCTCACCCGCATCGCGGGGGCGTACTGGCGCGGCAGCGAGAAGAACCCGCAGCTCCAGCGCATCTACGGCACCGCCTGGCCCACCAAGGACGAGCTGCGCGCCTACCAGCAGCGCCTCGAGGAGGCCGCCAAGCGCGACCACCGCAAGCTCGGCAAGGAGCTCGACCTCTTCTCCTTCCCCGATGAGATCGGCTCCGGCCTGTCGGTGTGGCACCCCAAGGGCGGCGTCGTCCGCGGCGAGATGGAGCAGCACGCCCGCCGGCGCCACATCGAGGGCGGCTACACCTACGTGTACACCCCGCACATCTCGAAGGAAGACCTCTTCCTGCAGTCCAACCACCTCGTGACCTATCGCGAGGGGATGTTTCCGCCCATCCGCATGGACGAGGAGCGCGACGCGGACGGCCACATCGTCAAGCAGGGCCAGGACTACTACCTGAAGCCGATGAACTGCCCGATGCACATCCTCATCTACAAGGAGCGTGCCCGCAGCTACCGCGACCTGCCCATGCGTCTCGCCGAGAACGGCACGGTGTACCGCAACGAGCTCTCCGGCGCCCTCCACGGCCTCACCCGCGTGCGCGGGTTCACGCAGGACGACTCGCACCTGTTCGTCACCCCCGACCAGCTCGAAGCCGAGACGACGCGCGTGCTGGAGTTCGTGCTCTCGATGCTGCGCGACTTCGGGCTCGAGGACTTCGAGCTCGAGCTGTCGATGCGCGACGACGAGAAGGAGAAGTGGATCGGCTCGGAGGAATTCTGGGAGTACTCCACCAATGCCCTCCGCAACGTCGCCCACGCGAGCGGACTGAAGGTCACCGAGGTCCCGGGCGAGGCCGCCTTCTACGGCCCCAAGATCGATCTGAAGACCCGCGACGCCATCGGGCGCACCTGGCAGCTGTCGACCGTCCAGGTCGACGTCAACCTGCCCGAGCGCTTCGACCTGGAGTACACCGGGCCCGACGGCGAGAAGCACCGGCCGATCATGATCCACCGGGCGCTGTTCGGCTCGATCGAGCGGTTCTTCGCGATCCTGCTCGAGCACTACGCGGGGGCCTTCCCGGTGTGGCTCGCGCCCGTGCAGGTCGTCGCCATCCCCGTCGCCGAGCAGTACGGCGACTACCTCGACGGCATCGTCGATCAGCTGCGGATGCAGGGCGTGCGTGCCGAGGTCGACCACTCCGACGACCGGATGCAGAAGAAGATCCGCACCCACACCACGCAGAAGGTGCCGCTGCAGCTGATCGCGGGGGAGCAGGACCGCTCCGCGGGAACCGTGTCGTTCCGCTTCCGCGACGGCACGCAGACCAACGGGGTGCCCGTCGACGACGCCATCGCCCTGGTGCTGCGCGCCATCGCCGACCGCGCCCTCGTCGACACGGCGGAGGACCTGGCGTGAGCGACGGGGAACTCGTCGACGCGGCGACCCTCGCCGGGGTGCCGGACGAGTTCCAGCGGCTGTGGACGCCGCACCGCATGGCGTACATCCACGCAGGCGCCGACGCGATGCGAGCGCACTGCCCGTTCTGCGCCGCCCCGAAGATGTCGGATGCCGATGGGCTGATCGTGCACCGCGGGCGCACCGCCTACGTGCTGCTCAACCTCTTCCCGTACAACTCCGGCCACCTGCTGGTGTGCCCGTACCGCCATGTCGCGACGTACGACCAGGCGACGACGGAGGAGGTCGCCGAGATCGCGGAGCTGACGCAGACGGGAATGCGGGTGCTCCGCGAGGTGGCGCGCTGCGACGGCTTCAACATCGGCATGAACCAGGGTGCGGTCGCCGGCGCCGGTGTGGACGAGCATCTGCACCAGCACATCGTGCCTCGGTGGGCCACCGACGCGAACTTCTTCCCGATCATCGCCAAGACCAAGGCGCTGCCGCAGCTGCTGGGCGAGGTGCGCGAGTCGGTCTCCACAGAGTGGGAAAGGCAAGCGGCGCAACCCCGATAGCCTGGCGGGACGCTTTCGAGAGGAAACCTCCTTCATGACGTCCCACCGCGCGTTCACCACCGCCGTCGCCGCCGCATTCCTCGCCGTCTCGCTGACGGCGTGTTCCACCTCCCCGACCGACGGTGCGCAGCGCATCGATGTGCCAGAGGAGAGCGCCGCCCCCACCCCTGAGGCCACCACAGAGGAGGCCACGGCACCGCAGGACGCGGCCGCCGGCGGCATGGAAGGCGCGCTCGCCGAGCGCGACGCCTTCCTCGAGGCCCAGCAGCAGCCGCTGGATGGCACGGCGCTCGTCGCGAAGACCCCCGAGCAGACCGAGCTCATCAGCCAGCAGCGCGCGTACGTCGAGTCGCAGGGCGGCACGTGGAACGCCGACGCCGAGAGCATCACCCTCGCCCTCGCGCTGGACGCCTGCGAGACGTCGATCCTGAACGGCCACGCGGTGGACGTCGAGGTGTTCCGCGCCCACGTCACGTCATCGCCCCTCATCTCCGCCGTCTCCGGCGGCGACCCGCAGGCCATCGAGGGGGCGCTCAGCATCATGGTGTTCGGCACGGGGTTCATCTGCCCCGCCGACGCCCCGCAGTGGGAGTCCGCCTGGAGCGAGACCGGCGGGGTCTACTGACAACCGGCGTCTGCTGAAAACGGAGGGGTCGGCTGAGCCGGCCCCTCCGTTTCTTCGTCTGTGTCAGCGCACCTGCTGCACGGCGAACTGCAGCCGCGGGTGCGCATAGAACTCCTGCGACTCCACGAGCGCCAGCTCGCGCTGGCCGGACTCGTGGGTCGTCCGCAGCAGGTCGAAGACGCTCGACGTGGTGCTCGCCAGCGCCTCGGCGGCGCTGCCGGTGCGGCGATAGTGCGCGGTGAACAGCGCCGCCGTCACGTCGCCCGACCCGTTGGCCTTCATCGGCAGCAGCGGGGTCTGCACGATCCACGCGCCGGCGTCGTCGACAACGAGCATCTCGATGGTCCCGTCGGCACGGTCAGGGCGCTCGACGCTCGTCACGAGCACCGTCTTCGGCCCCATCGCCCGGGCGAGATCCGCCGCTTCGAGGGTCTCGTCGATCGTCGCCGGCTCGGTGCCGGTGAGAAAACCCAGCTCGAACTGGTTCGGCGTGATGATGTCTGCCGCCGGGACGACCTTCTCGCGCAGCAGAACCGGGATCGCCGGGGCGACGAAGCATCCGGACTTGGCATTGCCCATCACGGGGTCGCACGCGTACACGGCATCCGGATTGGCCGCTTTCACCCGCGCGACGGCATCGACGATGACATCGCCGATACCCTCGCTGCCCTGGTACCCCGAGAGGACGACGTCGATCTCGGGGAAGACGCCGCGCTCCTCGATGCCGGTGATCACCTCGCGCACGTCGTCGGGGGAGATGAGCGGGCCACGCCAGGCGCCGTAGCCGGTGTGGTTCGAGAACGTGACGGTGTACACCGGCAGCACCTCGACGCCGATGCGCTGCAGCGGGAACACCGCAGCGGAGTTGCCGACGTGACCGTAGGCGACGGCGGACTGGATGGACAGGATCTTCACGAGTGGTGACCTTCTTTCATCGGGTCGCCGCGCGGACGGCGGCAGCGGTGTCGGCGGCGAGACGTTCGGCTTCGTCGTCGGTCAGGGTGTGGACGGTCAGGCGCAGCCGCTGGGCGGCGCCGGGGTCGGCGAGGATGAACTCGTCGCCGGGGCGGGCGAGCCACCCGCGGCGCATGAGCTGTTCCGCGACGGCGCGCGCGGGGGCGCCGACGTCGACCCAGAGGCTGAGTCCGTCGCCGGGCGCACAGGGAATGCCGTGCGCGGCCAAGCGGTCGGCGAACGCGCGGTTGCGCGCGAGGTAGTGCTGTCCGGCGCGGTGCACCCCGGCCATGACGTCGGGATCGGTGACGAGCGCCACGGTCAGGCGCTGCAGCAGGTGGCTGACCCAGGTGCTGCCGGGGCTCAGGCGCATCGCGAGACGGTCGGCGGTGTCGGGGTCGGACGCCGCGACGGCCAGGCACATATCCGGTCCCAGGAACTTCGAGACCGACCTGACGAGGGCCCAGCGGCGGTGGGTCGGCGGAACGATCGAATGGTACGGGCGTTCTGTCAGCAGCGCGGAGTGGTCGTCCATGACGACGAGGACGTGAGGATGATCCGCAAGTATCGCGCGCAGCTCCGCCGCGCGTCGGGCGGTGAGGCTGACGCCGGTCGGATTCTGGGCTCGCGGGGTGCAGATGACCGCGCGCACACCCTCCGCCAGCGCCGCCCGCAGCCCGTCGACGGTCATACCCTCGGCGTCGACCGGGACGGGGACAGGACGGTATCCGCCCAGCCTCACCGTGCGGATGCAGGAGAGGAAGCACGGGTCCTCGAGGGCGACGGCGTCGTCGCGGACGAGGGCCTGCGCGAGCAGTCGTTCCATGGCATCCACGGCGCCGCCGGTGACGGTGATGCGCATGGTCTCCGGGTCGGGCGCATCGGGCGCCAGCCATGCCCGCGCCCACCGCTCGAGCTCCGGGTCGAGGACGGGTTCGCCGTAGAGCACCGGCCGCCCGGCGATCGCGGCGAGGGCGCGGGAAGGATCCGGGATCAGGGACGGGTCGGGATTGCCGTCACCCACATCGCGCAGCACGCTGTCCTGGGCGAATCCCTCGGCCGGCATCGCGCCCGGGGCAGCCACACGTGTGCCGCCGCGTCCCAGAGTGGTGACCATGCCGGCCTGGCCCAGCAGGCGGTAGGCCGCGACGACGGTGTTCCGATTGACCCCTCGCCGCTGGGCGAGTGCGCGCACGGAGGGGAGCGCATCGCCGGGGGCGAGGATGCGCCCGTCGATGAGATCGCGCACGCTGTCTGCGATCTCCGCCGCCGAGGCACCGGTGATCGCGTCGCCCACCTGCGCTTCGTTCACGCTGCGAATATACAGCTAGGACAGACAAATCTCTGACATAGGCCAAAGTTCGGCGCTCGGTCGAACCCAGGGCGGCGTCAGGCCGGCGGGTCACCCGCCGCCGTGAGCCGCGCGATCGCCGCGACCGTGCGATCGATGTCGTCGGGGGTGGTCGCCCAGCTGGACATCGAGCAGCGCAGGACCGCGCGCCCACGCCATTGGGCTCCCGTGAGGGCTGCCGTGCCGTCGGCGAGGATCGCCGCCCCCAGTCCACGGGTGGCTTGGTCGGTGTCGAGACGGAACATCACCTGCGTGTACACGACGTCGTTCACCAGCGTGATGCCAGAGATCTGCCGCAGCCCGGCCTCCAGGCGCCGGGCATTGGCGTGCAGCCGGTCGACGAGTTCGGCGACGCCCGTGCGGCCCAGCTGCCGCAGCGCCGCGAAGGCCGGGACCCCTCGGCCGCGGCGGGAGAGCTCCGGGGTCACGTCCCACGGGTCAAGGCTGGTGTGGATGAGGTAATCCCCACCCGCGTGGAACATGGCGGTCGAGTCGGCCGGGTCGCGCACGATCGCCATGCCGCAGTCGTACGGCACGTTCAGTGTCTTGTGCGCGTCCGTCGACCACGAGTCGGCCTCGCCCACCCCCGCGGTGAGGCCCCGCAGTCCCGGCGTCGCCGCAGCCCACAGCCCGAACGCTCCGTCCACGTGCACCCAGGCACCGTGGCGGCGGGCGAGGGGAATGAGATCGGCGAACGGGTCGAACGCGCCGGAGTGCACCTCTCCCGCCTGCAGGCACACCACCGTCGGCGCGTCCGCGCCGCCATCCGTGAGCGCGTCGGCCAGCGCCCCGGGCAGCATCCGCCCCTCGTCATCGGCGGCCACGACGATGATCTCGTCTGTGCCGACGCCTGCGAAGCGCAGCGCGCGGTCGACGGCGCCGTGGCGATCGGCGCCGACGATGAACCGCACCGGGGGCGCTCCGCGCAGTCCCCGCCGAGCCATGTCCCATCCCGCGCCGCGCAGAACCGAGTTCTGCGCGGCGGCGAGGCACACGTAGTTGGACATCTGCGCGCCGGTGACGAAGCCGACCGATGCCGCCGGGGGCAGCCCCATCAGGTCGCACACCCACGCGCCCGCTGTGCGCTCCATCGCGACGACGGCGGTGGTCATCGTCGAGGATCCCGAGTTCTGATCCCACGCCGACACGAGCCAATCGGCGCCCAGGGCGGCCGGCAGGGTGCCGCCGATCACGAACCCGAAGAAGCGTCCGCCCGGGATGGCGACCAGTCCCGGATCGGCGCGGGTCGCGAGGTCGGTCACCACCTGTTCGGCATCCGTCCCCTCGTCCGGCATCGGGCCCCCGAAAGCCGCGAGCATCTCGTCGAGACCTGCACGCGGCCAGACGGCCCGCTCATCGAGCCCCTCGAAGAATCCGGTCGCCGCGCGGTGCGCTGCGGCGAGGGCGCGCTGGCGCTCATCCATGCCGCACAGTGTCCTCTCGCCCCGGCGCCGCCGCCACCCCGCCGTTCCCGCAAGAGGGGGGAGATACGGCAGAGGCCTCGACCCTTAGACTTGTGCGCATGTCCGGCCACTCCAAGTGGGCGACGACCAAGCACAAGAAGGCCGTCATCGACAGTCGTCGCGCCAAGTCGTTCGCCAAGCTCATCAAGAACATCGAGGTCGCTGCCAAGCTCGGCGGTGCGGATCTCTCAGGCAACCCGACCCTCTACGACGCCGTCCAGAAGGCGAAGAAGACGTCGGTCCCCAACGACAACATCGACCGCGCCATCAAGCGCGGCGCGGGCATCGGGGGAGAGGCCGTCGAGTACACCTCGATCATGTACGAGGGATACGGGCCCAACGGCGTCGCCCTCATGATCGAGTGTCTGACGGACAACAAGAACCGCGCCGCGGCCGAGGTGCGCACGGCACTGTCGCGCAACGGCGGCAACCTCGCCGATCCCGGCAGCGTCGCCTACAACTTCACCCGCAAGGGCGTCATCGTGGTGTCGTCGGAGAACACGACCGAGGACGACGTCATGCTGGCCGTCCTCGACGCCGGTGCCGAGGAGATCCAGCCGCACGCGCAGGGCTTCGAGGTGCTCACCGAGGCATCCGACCTGGTGAAGGTCCGCACCGCGCTGCAGGATGCCGGCATCGATTACGAGTCGGCGGACGTCGAGTTCGTGCCGAACCTCAAGGTCGAGATCGACGCCGACACCGCCCGCAAGGTGTTCCGGCTCATCGACGCCCTCGAGGACAGCGACGACGTGCAGAACGTCTTCAGCAACTTCGACCTCACCCCCGAGGTGCAGGCCGAGCTGGAGAACGACGGCGAGGACTGACGTCGGAGCCGAACGCGACCCCGACGCGGAGCGCCTGAGTCGCGTGCCGGCGCTCGCGCCGTAACGTGAGGGAGTGGCATCTTCCGGCAACCTCCGCGTGCTCGGCGTCGACCCCGGTCTGACGCGGTGCGGGGTCGGTGTCGTCGACGTCGCGCGCAACCGCTCGGCGTCGCTCGTGCACGTGGGCGTTGTGCGCACCGAGCCGTCGATGCCGATCGAGCAGCGGCTCGCGGCGATCGCCGCGGGGCTGCGCGCCGTGCTCGATGAGCACCGGCCCGACGTCGTCGCCGTGGAGCGCGTCTTCGCCCAGAACAACCGCAGCACGGTGATGGGCACGGCTCAGGCCAGCGGCATCGCGCTGCTGCTGGCGGGGGAGCGGGGCCTCGCCGCTGCGACCCACACGCCGTCGGAGGTGAAGGCCGCGGTGACCGGTTACGGGTCCGCCGACAAGCTGCAGGTGCAGACCATGGTGGCCCGGGTGCTGCGACTGGACGCGCTGCCGCAGCCGGCGGATGCCGCGGACGCGCTGGCCCTGGCTCTCTGCCACGCGTGGCGCGGCGGGTTGACGGGGACGGGGTCGGCCTCGGGGTCGGGGTCGGGGTCGGGGTCGGGGTCGGGGACGCTGACGCCGGCGCAGCGGGCGTGGGCGGATGCGGAGCGCGTGACGCGGCGCTGAGGGCTGCGGAGGTCGTCGTTTCCTCCACAGGCGAATGCCGGCAGAAGTTATCCACAATCGGGCCCTGGCCTGCGATTTCGTGTCTCTCAATGTCGGTGGCCCTCGTCAGAATAATGGGTATGAGCACCCGCCCGGCAGCCACCACGAGACGCGATACGCGGTCGCGCGGCGCGGTGCTGACCGAGCTGGAACGCACCCGCGCGCGCATCGCGGCGCTGCAGGCCGAAGAGCTCGGGTTGCTGGCCCGGGCGGATGCGATCGCCGCGGAGCACACCGCCCGCGTGCCCTCCAGCGCGGGCCGGGAGAGGGAGATGCCGCTGCGGGAGATGGCCGCCGACGTCGCCACAGTGATGCGCCGATCCGACCGGGTGATCCAGGACCGGATGCATGACGCGACCGTGCTGGTGACCGGGTTCGCCGCGACCGTCGCGGCGTTACGGGCCGGGGCGATCGACACGGCGCACGTGCGGATCATTCAGGATGCCGGCGCCCGCATCACCGACCCCGACGCGCGAGCCCGATTCGAACAGGCCGCCCTGGTCGTCTGCGAACGGGAGACACCGGGGCGGGCGAAACCGATCATCGCGATGATCGCGCAGAAACTGCACCCCGTACCCCTGGCCGAGCGTCACGCCGAGGCCGCCGCCGGCCGGCGGGTGTGGGTGCGAGACCTCGACGACGGCATGGCGGAGCTTGCCGCGGTGCTGCCCGCGGTGCTGGCGTACGCGATCCGCGATCGGCTCACCCAGCACGCCCGCGAGGTGATTGCCGCCCGGCGCGCCGCCGCAGAGAAGCCGACGGGCAGCGGCCACGCGTCGACCCAACCGGGGGACACCGACCCTGCGACTACCGAGCCGACAGACCCTGGGGCGACCGACACGCGCACCCCCGACCAGGTCCGCGCCGACGTCCTCACCGACCTGCTGCTCACCGGCCACGCCAGCACACCCGTCTCCTCGAGCAGCATCCCCGCCGGGCAGGCGATCACCGCGCACGTGCAGATCGTCATCCCCGCCGCCACCCTCACCGGCGAAGGCACCGCACCGGCCGAACTCATCGGATACGGGCCCATCGACCCCGACACCGCCCGCCACCTTGTCGCCACCGCAGACCTCTGGGAGCGGGTGTTCACCTCCCCGACCACCGGCGCCGTCCAGCACGTCGACACCTACCGCCCCAACCGGGCACAACGCAGGCACCTCGACGCCCGCGACGAGCACTGCCGGTTCCCCGGATGCCGAAGACCCGTCTACTACTGCGACCACGACCACACCGTCGACCACGCCCGAGGCGGACCCACCGCGTTGTGCAACCTCGCCAACCTCTGCGTCCGCCACCACACCCTCAAACACGCCAGCGCCTGGACCGTGATCCAGAAAGCCGACGGCATCCTGGAATGGACCAGTCCCACCGGCCGGATCCACCTCGACATCCCACGACGCGTCCTCGAATTCACCGCCCTGGCCGCCGCCGAAGACCCACCCCCGTTCTGAGGGTGCTCCCGCAGGCAGTGGGGGGAGGTGGGAAGACAGGGTCGGCCCCGGCCCAGGCGCGTGTCGATAGAACAAACGTCCGAAGGCGGCCGTAGGCTCGGAGCATGATCTCCTCCGCACGCGGGCGCGTGCTGCACCTCGATTCCGACACCGTCATCGTCGACGTCGGCGGTGTCGGCTTCTCCATCGCGGTCACCCCGCAGCTCTCGCGCGGGTTCCACGTCGGTGACGACATCGTGCTGCACACCCACCTGGTCGTGCGCGAAGACGCGCTGGCACTGTTCGGGTTCGCCACGCGCGACGAGCTCAGCGTGTTCCTCCAGCTGATCAGCGTGTCGGGCGTGGGCCCCAAGTCCGCCCTCGGCGTACTCGCCTCGCTGACCGTCGATCAGATCGCGCAGGCGGTCTCGGCCGAAGACGACGCGCCGTTCCGTCGCGTGTCGGGAATCGGACCCAAAACGGCGAAGCTCATCGTGGTGCAGCTCGCGGGCAAGCTGCAGGCCCTCGGGCTCGGCGCCACGGCAGGCGCGGTCGCCCCGGGAAAGGCCGACGACAAGGTCATCGCCCAGGTGGTGGCCGCTCTCGTCGGCCTCGGCTGGAGCGAGCGGATCGCGGCAGAGGCCGTGGGCCCTGTGGCAGAGGCGGCATCCGAGCGTCAGCGCGGCGACGTCTCGGCATTGCTGCGCCTGACACTTGCCCAGCTGGGACCCTCCCGCAAGGAGCCCGCCGGTGGATGACGACACCCGCAATCCCGCCGAGCCGCAGGACGAGATCGAGCTCGCCGTCGAGGGGGCACTCCGACCCAGCTCCCTGGCCGAGTTCGTTGGCCAGCACAAGGTGCGCGGCCAGCTGCAGCTGCTGCTCGAGGCGGCGCGCATCCAGCAGCGCCCGGCCGACCACATCCTGCTCTCCGGGCCCCCGGGACTGGGGAAGACCACGCTGGCGATGATCGTCGCCCACGAGAGCGACCGGCCGCTGCGCCTGTCGTCGGGGCCCGCCATCCAGCACGCCGGAGATCTGGCGGCACTACTGTCGAGCCTCACGCCCGGTGAAGTGCTCTTCATCGACGAGATCCACCGCATGGCCCGGTCGGCCGAGGAGATGCTGTACCTCGCGATGGAGGACTTCCGCATCGACATCATGGTGGGCAAGGGCGCGGGTGCCACCAGCATCCCGCTCGAGCTGGCGCCCTTCACCCTCGTCGGGGCGACGACGCGCTCGGGCATGCTCCCCAACCCGCTGCGGGACCGATTCGGGTTCACCGCGCACCTCGAGTACTACGAGCCGAGCGAACTGGAGCGCGTCGTCGAGCGTTCGGCCCTCGTGCTCGGCGTCGGGCTTCCGGCGCATGCGCGCGCCGAGATCGCCCGACGCTCCCGCGGCACGCCCCGCATCGCCAACCGCCTGCTGCGGCGCGTGCGCGACTACGTCATCGTGCACGGCCAGGGCGGGCGCGCGAGCGCCTTCGACGGCGGGCCCGCGGCGACGCAGGCAGACGTCAACGCCGCGCTCGAGCTGTACGACGTCGACCCGATCGGGCTGGACCGACTCGACCGCGCGGTGCTCGACGCGCTCGTCCGACGCTTCCGTGGCGGACCTGTGGGCTTGAGCACTCTCGCCGTGACAGTCGGCGAGGAGGCCGAGACGATCGAGTCTGTGGTGGAGCCGTATCTCGTGCGCATCGGGTTCATGGGGCGTACGCCCCGCGGCCGCATCGCGACCCCCGAGGCGTACGCTCACCTGCGCGTTCCGCACGCCGAAGGGGCGCTGCGCATCGATGACCTATAATCGCTGAAGGCTTTCGCCGCAACCTCTGCTGGGGTGCCTTACGGCATGCCCGAACCGAAAGGTGACCTCACCTCCATGGAATTCGCTGTCTTCTTCGCCGAGTACGGCCTCATCCTGCTGCTCGGCGCCCTGCTCGTCTTCATGTTCTGGAGCTCGCGCCGTCGCATGCAGCGCCAGAAGGCCGAGCAGGAGGCGAAGGCGCGCCAGACGGTTCCCGGCGCCGAAGTGCTCCTGCAGGGCGGCCTCTACGGCACGATCGTGTCCTACGACCCCGAGAACCTCGACCAGCCGGCCATCGTTGAAATCGCGCCGGGCGTCGACATCAAGGTCCACAGCCAGGCGATCCTGCGCATCGTCGACCCGGCCGAGGGCGTCGTCACCGAAGACGAGCTCATCGAAGCCGAGACCGCCGAGGACGAGTACGTCGCCGACGTCGCCGACGGCGACATCACCTCCCTCGACGACGACCGCAAGCGCGCGTCGGGCGGAACGAATGACACCGACCCGGGCACCAAGCCCCTGGCCTGATCCGCCTCGCCGCTTCGGCGGCGTGCGAGAAAGCTGACCACACGTGGCCACTTCCACCCCCGTCCGGCACGCCTGGCGCGCGTTGACCGGACTCCTGGTCATCACCGCCCTCCTGTTCGGCATCAACGCGCTCGGCGTCCACGTCTTCAAGCAGAGCTCCTGGCTCCCCGAACTCGCGCTGGACCTGCAGGGCGGCACGCAGATCGTGCTCGAGGCTCAGACCGAAGACGGTGCCGAGCCCAGCGCCGAGCAGATGAACCAGGCGGTCACGATCATGCGTCAGCGCGTGGACGCGTCGGGCGTCGGCGAGGCGGACGTCACCACCGAGGGCGGCCGCAACGTCGTCGTGCAGATCCCTGGCGAGGCCGACGAGGCCACGCGCGAGCGCATCCAGCAGGCGGCACAGCTGCAGCTGCGTGCGGTGCTGGCCACCGGCGCCCCCGCGAACACCTTCATCGGCGAGGACGGCAACGAGACGCCATACCCGCAGCCGGACCCGTCGCTGCAGGCGACTCCCTCGACCGAGCCCACCAGCGGCAGCGACATGGCCTGGATCACCCCGGCTCTCGAGGCCGCGTACCTCGCCTACGACTGCGCTGACCCGGCGAACGACCCGGCATCCGCGCCCGCCGACCAGCCGCTGATCACCTGCGACCCGTCGGGGACGGTGAAGTACATCCTCGGACCGGTGGAACTCGACGGCTCGTCGATCGCCGACGCCAGCCACGGCATCGTGCAGCAGAACGGCCAGTGGGCGGTCAACCTGGTGTTCGACAACGAGGGCACGAAGCAGTTCGGCGAGATCAGCCAGCGCCTCTACAACCAGACCCCGCCGCTCAACCAGTTCGCGTTCGTGCTCGATGGTGCGGTGCTCTCCGCGCCGTCGATGAACGCCGTCATCCTCGACGGCAAGCCGCAGATCACCGGCAGCTTCACGCAGGAGTCCGCCCAGGTGCTGGCCGACCAGCTGAAGTACGGCGCTCTGCCGATCAGCTTCGAGGTGCAGAGCTCCAGCACGATCTCGGCGACCCTGGGCTCGCAGCAGCTGCAGATCGGCCTCATCGCCGGTCTCATCGGCCTGCTGCTGGTCGCGCTGTACTCCGTCGCCGTCTATCGCGCCCTCGGATTCATCATCATCGCGTCGCTCGTGGTCATGGGCGTGCTCACGTACGTCTCGCTCTGCATCCTGGCCTGGCGCATGGGCTTCCGCCTGTCGCTGGCGGGCGTCGCCGGCGTGATCGTGTCGATCGGCTTCACCGCCGACTCGTTCATCGTGTACTTCGAGCGCATCCGAGACGAGCTGCGCGACGGCAAGAGCATCACGGGAGCCGTCGAGGACGGCTGGGCTCGCGCCAAGCGCACGATCTACATCTCGAAGTCGATCAACGTGCTGGCCGCTGTCGTGCTGTACATCCTCGCCGACTCGACGGTGAAGGGCTTCGCTTTCACCCTGGGACTCACGACCGTCATCGACGTGCTGATCTTCGTGCTGTTCACCCACCCGGTGCTGCAGCTGCTCGCCCGCACGCGGTTCTTCGGATCCGGTCACCCGCTGTCCGGGCTCGACCCGACGGCCCTCGGCGCGGTCTACCGCGGACGGGCACAGTTCCGCACGCCGATCGTCGCGTCCAAGACCGCGGCGGGCAAGCGCGCGACGCGCGCCAGGGGAGAGGCCGAACGGCGTCAGACGATCGCCGAACGCAAGCAGGCCGAACTCGCCGCCGCCCAGCGTGGCGCGAAGACGAGCGCCATGAAGGATGGGGACAACTGATGGGCTCCATGCGCAACTTCGGAAACGACCTCTACACGGGCAAGCTCTCGCTCCCGTTCGTCGGGAAGCGGCGGCTGTGGTTCATCCTCGCCGCGGTCCTCGTGATCGGCGCGGCCCTCGTGCCGCTCTTGCGGCCGATCCAGTTCTCGATCGAGTTCACCGGCGGCTCGCAGTTCACCGTTTCGAACGTGGCCGAGACCGACCAGGCCCTCGCCACCGACGCGGTGCAGGAGGTCGTACCCGGCGCCACGACGAAGGTCGCCACGGTGGGCGGCGACGCCATCCGCGTGCAGACCGACCAGATGACGGATGCCGAGACCGTCGCGGTGACCAACGCCCTCGCCGATGCGTACGGCGTGGCCCCCGCCGAGGTGACGTCGTCGTACATCGGACCGGCATGGGGCGCGGACGTGACCCGTCAGTCGCTGTGGGGACTCGCGATCTTCCTGGCGCTGACCTTCCTGATCCTGGCGCTGTACTTCCGCACCTGGAAGATGTCGGCCGCCGCGATCATCGGCCTGCTCGACGTGCTCATCATCACGATCGGCATCTACGCCCTCTTCGGCTTCGAGATCTCGCCGGCGGCGGTGATCGGGTTCCTGACGATCCTCTCCTACGCCCTGTACGACACGACGGTCGTGTTCGACAAGATCAGGGAGAACACGCAGGAGGACGGCGAGATATCGGGCCGCCTGTTCGGGGAGTCGGTGAACCTCGCCGTGAACCAGACGCTCGTGCGCTCGATCAACACGACGGTCGTCGCGATCCTCCCCACCGGTGCCATCCTCTTCATCGGCGCGCTGTGGCTGGGCGCGCAGACGCTCACCGACATCTCGCTGTCGATCTTCGTCGGCACGATCGTCGCGGCGTATTCCACTGTGTTCGTCGCCGCTCCGCTCTACTCGCTGCTGCGGGAGAACGAGCCGGCGATCAAGGCCCGCGATGCACGGGTCCGTACCGCCCGCGAGCTGGCGCTGACAGACGCCTGAGGCGGCGGCTTCCCGCAGCGGGGCGGGCGTAGAATTGATGGGTTGAAACGACCGGAGGTGAGCGCATGACAGAGGCCGTGCCCGCCGCCCAGACATCGTCGCTGCGCCGCCTCGTCCCGCGCATCTTCTCGCGGGCCGCGCGGCGCGACGATGTCGAGAAGCTGCTGCGGACGGTGCGCACGCACCACCCCAAGGGCGACCTGTCGATCATCGAGCGCGCGTACGCCGCGGCGGACCGCGCGCACGCGGGGCAGAAACGCCAGAGCGGCGAGCCGTACATCACCCACCCGCTCGCCGTCGCGCAGATCCTCGCCGATCTGGGCCTGGGGCCGCGCGCCATCGCCGCGGCGCTGCTGCACGACACGGTGGAGGACACCGATTACCGGCTCGACCAGCTGAGCGCCGACTTCGGCGACGAGGTCGCCATGCTGGTGGACGGGGTCACCAAGCTCGACAAGGTGAAGTACGGCGACGCCGCGCAGGCCGAGACGGTGCGCAAGATGATCGTGGCGATGTCGCGCGACATCCGGGTGCTGCTGATCAAGCTGGCGGACCGCCTGCACAACGCGCGCACCTGGGGGTTCGTCCCGCCGGAGAAGGCCGCCAAGAAGGCCACCGAGACCCTCGAGATCTACGCGCCCCTGGCACACCGCCTCGGCATCCAGGCGGTCAAGTCCGAGCTCGAGGACCTGTCGTTCGCCGTGCTGCATCCCAAGCTCTACGCCGAGATCGACAGCCTGGTCACCCAGCGCACCCCGCAGCGTGAGCAGTACGTGCAGTCCGTCATCGACGCGGTCGAGGCCGACCTGCGCGAGCTGCGCATCCGCGGCCGCATCATGGGTCGTCCCAAGCAGCTGTACTCCGTCTACCAGAAGATGGTGGTGCGCGGTCGCGAGTTCGACGACATCTACGACCTCATCGGCATCCGCGTGCTCGTCAACACGGTGCGTGACTGCTACGCCGTACTCGGCGCCCTGCACGCCCGGTGGACGCCGCTCCCGGGGCGTTTCAAGGACTACATCGCCACACCCAAGTTCAACCTCTACCAGTCGCTGCACACGACCGTCATCGGTCCGGGCGGTCGCACGGTGGAGATCCAGATCCGCACCCACGAGATGCACCAGCAGGCCGAGTACGGCGTCGCTGCTCACTGGAAGTACAAGGAGCAGATGGCCGGCGGCAAGACCGACGCCAAGTCGGTGGACGCCGACATGGCGTGGCTGGCGCACATCTCCGACTGGCAGGCCGAGACAGCCGACCCGGGGGAGTTCCTCGACTCGCTGCGGTTCGAGATCGGCGCCAAAGAGGTCTACGTCTTCACCCCCAAGGGTCGCGTCATCGGCCTGACCGCCGGGGCCACCCCGGTCGACTTCGCCTACGCCGTGCACACCGAGGTGGGGCACCGCACCATGGGTGCCAAGGTCAACGGGCGTCTGGTTCCGCTGGAGTCCGAGCTGAAAAGCGGCGACGTCGTCGAGGTGTTCACCTCGAAGAACCCCGACGCCGGACCCAGCCAGGACTGGCTGACCTTCGTCAAGAGCACCCGCGCGCGCAGCAAGATCCGCGGCTGGTTCACCAAGGAGCGCCGCGAAGAGGCGATCGAGCAGGGGAAGGATGCCATCGCCCGCGCGATGCGCCGCCAGAACCTGCCCCTGCAGCGCCTCATGAACCAGGACTCGTTCTCGGAGGTCGCGCAGCAGCTGCGCTACGAGGACGTCTCTGCGCTCTACGCCGCCGTCGGCGAGGGTCACGTCTCCACCCAGTCCGTGCTCGAGAAGGTCACGGCGCTCGTCAGCGCCGTCGACGACACCGCCACGGGGCCGATCAGCCTGCCGCAGGTAGGGCGCACGCGCCAGCCGCGCAGCGGCGACTCCGGCATCCTCGTGCGCGGCGCCCCCGACATCCTCGTGAAGCTCGCGAAGTGCTGCACCCCCGTCCCGGGCGACCAGATCGTGGGCTTCGTCACCCGTGGCAGTGGCGTCTCGGTGCACCGGGCCGACTGCACGAACGTGCAGGCACTCATGGCCGACCCGGAGCGCCTCATCGAGGTGGAATGGGCGCCCACGAGCAAGAGCATCTTCCTGGTGCACATCCAGGTGGAGGCGCTCGACCGCTCGGGACTGCTCAGCGACGTCACCCGTGTGCTGAGCGAGAACCACGTGAACATCCTGTCCGCGAGCGTCTCGACCACGAACGACCGGCTGGCGATCAGTCGGTTCGTGTTCGAGATGGGCGACACCGTGCACCTGGACCGTGTGCTCAACGCGGTGCGGCGCATCGACGCGGTCTACGACGTGTACCGGGTCACCTCGTCCTGAGCGGCCGTGCCCGGCGGTGGCCGGGCACTCGAGACGACCTGCTCCCGAAGGAACGCCGCCGCCGCGCGCTTGTCGGGGACCGGCCCCGCTGCGGCCAGCCACGCCAGCGCCGCCTCCCTCAGGTGAGGCGCGATCGCCATCAGGCGCAGGGCCGCGTCGCGGTCGGCCGCGTCGCGTGAGCGCGCGAGGTCGGCGAGGGTGCGCGTCGGAGTGGTGACCGCGACACCGCCGAACACGTCGGCGTCGGCGGCATCCAGCCGCACGTCGCTGTAGCGCACCCGCGCGTCGAGCGGCGGGCTCAGGCGACGGGTGACGACGCGCTGTACGGCGTGCCGTGCCGGTGGCGTGTCCAGCGCGCCGTGCACCCACGCCGCGCTCAGGTGGGTCGCCGCCAGGCTGCGCCCCACGAGTGGCGCGAGCGAGGCCGCCCGCAGCTCCCGCGTCTCAACGGCATCCGCCGGCATGTAGCCCTCGCCGACCTCCACGAGGTCGCCGTCCAGCCGCGCTGCCGCGAGTTCGGCGGCCGACAGGCGACCGCCGGCGAAGTAGAGGAAGGGTGACGGCATGTGGCCCATCGTCACTCATCGTGGCGGCGCCGCGTATGCACGAAGGCCCCGACTGTGGACAGTCGGGGCCTTCGATGCTCGGTGGAGAGCGGGTCAGCCGCCCAGAGCGGACAGCCACGCCTTGCGGGCCGACAGGGCCTCGGTCGCGGCGGCCTCTGCCCGAGCATCGCCGGCGGCGCGGGCGGCTTCGACCTCGGCCTCGAGCTTCTCGATCGCGTCGTGCAGCTGACGCGTCATGTCGTTGGCGCGTGCCTTGGTCTCGGGGTTGTTGCGCTTCCAATCGGCCTGCTCGCGGGTGCTGACCGACTGCTCGATCTTGCGCAGGTCGTCATCCAGCGCGCGCTCGACCTCGCGGGGGAAGATGCGACCCAGCTCGTCCCAACGACGCTGGATGCCGGTGAGCAACTGGCGCGCCTTCGCGATGTCCTTCTCGTCGGGAACCGCCGCGGCTTCGACCAGCAGAGCGCGGCGCGCGGCGATCTTCTCCTTGGAAGCCTCGGCGTCCGCATTCTCACGTTCCGCGCGGGCGCCGTAGAGCGCATCGCCGGCCGCCTTGAACCGCGCCCAGAGTGCGTCGTCGACCTTCTTGCCGGCCCGGCCCGAGCTCTTCCACTCGTCGAGCAGGTCGCGGTATGCGGCGATGCCGTCCTCACCGCGGGGCGCGAGCGCTTCCGCGCGCTCGACGAGGCGCGTCTTGCGGTCACGCGCGGCCTTGTGGGTCTCGTCGAGCTCCGCGTAGAACTCGCGGCGGTGCTTGTCGACCGTGCCACGCGCGTCGCGGAAACGCTTCCACAGCTGCTGCGCGGTCGACTTCGGCAGACGGGGACCGTTCTGCTGGTGGGCCTGCCACTGGTCGAAGAGCGACGTCATCTCGCTCGTGGCCTGCTTCCACTGCACGGACTTCGGGTCGCGCGCCGCGAGCGCCTCGGCCTGTTCCACGAGACCGGTACGGTGGGCGATCGCCTGCTGCACGGCCTCGCGGGCGGCGGCGACCTCGGTCTCGGACGCCGTCGCGAGTTCGGCATCCAGCGCCTCCACGCGGGCGGCGAGGGAGGCGAGATCGCCCACGGCCATGGCGCCGGTGATCTTGTCACGCACAAGCCCGACGGCCGAGCGCAGGTCGGCCGCGCTGGCGCCGCCGCGGCGGTGGCGCACCTCGAGCAGCGTCACCTCGCTGACGAGATCGGTGAACTTGCGCTCGAAGTAGGCAAGCGCCTCGGCGGGCGTGCCGTCCGGGTACTGGCCGACGGCACGCCAGTCGTCGCCCTCGCGGACGAAGACGGTGCCGTCGTCGTCGACGCGCCCCCACGATGCCGACGGCGCGACCGTCGGGAGCACGGGCTTCACGGCGGCCTGCGGGGCCCGCGGCATCGGCGGGCGCGGGCCGGGCGCGGGTGCAGGTGCAGGTGCAGGTGCAGGTGCGTCGCTGGCCGGGGCCGGGGTCGCGTCGGCGGCGGGCTCGGCAGGCTCTCCGGACTCTGCTGCCGGTTCGGCGGGCTCGGCCGGTTCGGCGGACTCGGCTGCCGGTTCGGCGGGCTCAGCCGGTTCCGCGGGCTCCGGCGACGCGGCCGGCTCCGCCTGGTCCGTCGATTCGGGCTCCTCAGGCGACTCCGGGGAGTCGGCAGGCTGCTCAGCCGGTTCGGCGGGCTGGGCGGTCGACTCGGCGGGTTCCGCCGGTGCGGCGGACTCCTCGACGGAGTCACCGGCATCCGTCGTCGTCTCTGCGGGCGCGGTTTCGGGCGCGTCGGTGGGCTGGATCACGGCGTCCACCTCGTCACCCGTAGCGGGCGCGTCGGTGTCGGGCATGTCGGGAGTGGGCTCTGCTGCGGCGTTCACGGAATATTCCTCGTCGCGGCTTGCGCCGCCTTCGCTGGTGGTCGGCTCACAGCCTAGTACGGCAGGGGGCCCGGGTCAGGGGGTGGTGGTCGGTGTGGGTTCGGGGTCCGTTGTGGCATCCGGGTCGGGAAGCGGAAGATCGGGCGCCGGTGTGGTCTGCGTGGGCGTGGGGGTCGGTTCGGGCTCCGGCACACCTGGACCGGCCGTGTAATACAGCACCTGTCCGCCGATGATGGCCAGCAGCAGCGCGCTCCCGGCGATCCCCGCGACGAGGTTGTCGCGCCTGCGTCGACGCTGCCGCCCGCGCTGGTAATCCAGGCGCGCCTGGTAGACCCGCGCGCGCTCTCGTGCGACGCGGTCGTCACGGCCCTTCGCCCCTGGTGCCACGGAACCTCCCTCGATCCCGGGTGCCCGGGGTTGATGCCGAGCCTACGCGGCCGCGAAAGCGAGCCGCAAAACGCCGCCGCCGCGCCGAGGTCGGTGGCCGCGGCTAGCCTGGAAGGGTGACAACCCCCGCGGCGCTCTTCCAGGGCCAGACGCCCCTGCCCGTGCGCATGCGGCCCGTCTCGCTCGACGAGGTCGCGGGGCAGCGCCACCTGCTGCGCCCCGGCTCGCCGCTGGTCGCTCTCGCTTCGACCGAGACCCGGGGAGTCGCCGCGACCTCGGTGATCCTCTGGGGACCGCCCGGCACCGGCAAGACCACGCTCGCCCAGGCCGTCGCCCGCTCATCGGGCCGCCGCTTCGTGGAGCTGTCCGCCGTGACCGCGGGCGTCAAAGACGTGCGCGAGGTCATGCAGGAGGCGCTGACCCAGCGCGACATGTACGGGCAGTCGACCATCCTCTTCCTCGACGAGATCCACCGCTTCACCAAAGCCCAGCAGGACGCGCTGCTGCCCGGCGTCGAGAACGGCTGGGTGGTGCTCATCGCCGCGACCACCGAGAACCCGTCGTTCTCGGTCATCTCGCCGCTGCTGTCGCGTTCGCTGCTGCTGACGCTGCAGCCGCTCACCGACGACGACCTCGGCATGCTCATCGATCGCGCGGTCAGCGACCCACGAGGACTGGCCGGCGCCGTCACCCTCGACGACGACGCCCGGGCCGCGCTCATCCGCCTGGCCTCGGGCGACGCCCGCCGCGCACTCACCGCGCTCGAGGCCGCGGCATCCATGGCCGACCCCGGCGACGACACGCCCGTGATCACCGCGGACCTCGTCGCGCAGGCCGTCGACCGGGCGCTCCTGCGCTACGACCGGCAGGGCGACGAGCACTACGACGTCATCAGCGCGTTCATCAAGTCGATCCGCGGCTCCGACGTGGATGCCGCCATGCATTACCTCGCCCGCATGATCGAAGCGGGGGAGGACCCGCGCTTCATCGCCCGGCGCCTGGTGATCTCGGCATCCGAAGACATCGGCCTCGCAGACCCGCAGGCGCTCACGATCGCGGTCGCCGCTGCCGACGCGGTCGCCTTCATCGGGATGCCGGAGGGACGCATCCCGCTCGCCGAAGCGACGGCGTACCTGGCCACGACGGCCAAATCCAACGCCGCGTACAACGCCATCAATGCCGCGATCGCCGATGTGCGCGCCGGCGGGTTCGGGCGCGTGCCGATGCACCTGCGCGACGCCCACTACCCGGGAGCCAAGCGCCTGGGCCACGGCAAGGGCTACGTGTACCCGCACGACCTCGACGTGGGCGTGGCGACGCAGCAGTACCTGCCGGACGAGCTGCGCGGCCGCCGCTACTACGAGCCCACGGCGCGCGGCGTCGAGCGCGACATCGCCGCGCGCGTGGAGAAGATCCGCAAGATCCTCGGCGACTGACCGCCGACCGCGACACCGGCGGCCCGGGCCTCGGCAGTGGCGAACCCGTCACCGAGCGCCGGGGGGAGGGGCGCGCATCCCTTCACTGTGGAGACCCGGCCCCCACGCACGAGCCGGCCGGCGCGCCATCGGTGGACGAGCGGGCCGATTCCACGCCCGTGCAGGGGGCGCCGACCCTCAGAAGGCTCACACCCGCCGTCTGATACTCTTGATCGGCTCGAAACCCAGTTTTCGGGCATCCCCTCTTCTCTTCACCACCTACCGGCATGCCCCGGCGTGCAGTCCGGACAGGGCGAGGAGAGGCGATACGTCCGTGAGCCGCGAAAGACGCGGCCACGTCATCGGAAGGAACACTTCGTGGCAACGAAGTCCCAGGACCGCCGCAAGGTCCGTCTGTCGCGCGCCCTCGGCGTCGCACTGACCCCGAAGGCCGCCCGCTACCTCGAGAAGCGTCCCTACGCTCCCGGCGAGCACGGCCGCACCAAGCGCAAGCAGGACAGCGACTACGCCGTCCGTCTGCGCGAGAAGCAGCGTCTGCGCGAGCAGTACGGCATCCGCGAGAAGCAGATGCGCAACACGTTCAACGAGGCCCGCCGCAAGGACGGCCTGACGGGTGAGAACCTCGTCGAGCTGCTCGAGATGCGTCTGGACGCGCTCGTCGTGCGTGCCGGCTTCGCCCGCACCACCGCACAGGCCCGCCAGCTCGTCGTGCACCGCCACATCCTGGTCGACGGCCAGACCGTGGACCGCCCGTCGTTCCGCGTGAAGCCGGGTCAGCTCATCCACGTCAAGGCCAAGAGCGAGGGCCTCGAGCCCTTCCAGGTCGCAGCCGCCGGCGGTCACGCCGAGGTGCTGCCGCCCGTTCCCGGCTACATCGAGGTCGAGCTCGACAAGCTGCAGGCGCGCCTCGTGCGTCGCCCGAAGCGCGCCGAGGTGCCCGTCACCTGTGACGTGCAGCTCGTCGTGGAGTACTACGCCGCGCGCTGACCCCCCGGGTCAGGCCGCGAGGTCGAGTGGAGGGCGTCGGGGCAACCCGGCGCCCTTCGCCGTTTGCACCTAACATTGAACCGCGCCGCCTTTGCGGCGCATCAGATTCGAGGATGTGGTGACGTGAAGAAGCTGGTGTGGTTCGTCCTGGGGATCGCCGGTGGCTTCATCCTCGCCCACATGGTCGACAAGGACCCGCGTGGCCACGAAGTGCTCACCGACCTCGACGCCCGCATCACGGAGTTCACCGACCGCATGGGCGACGCCTATCGCGAGCAAGAGGCGCGCCTTTCCGAGGTCGTGGCCGCAGTGACCCCCACCGCCGACTGATTCCCCCCACCCGTCCGGCCCCGTCACACGGGTGCTGGACCATGCCTTCGAGGACACCCGAATGAAGACCGCTGAGATCGCCCAGCGCTACCTCGACTACTTCGAGAACAACGGCCACGTGATCGTGCCGTCCGCCTCGCTGGTCAGCCCCGACCCGTCGGTGATGTTCACCATCGCCGGCATGGTCCCCTTCATCCCTTACCTCAACGGCACGGTGCCGCCGCCCTACAAGCGCGCCGCCGACGTGCAGAAGTGCATCCGCACGAACGACATCGAAGAGGTCGGCAAGACCGCGCGGCACGGCACCTTCTTCCAGATGCTCGGCAACTGGTCCTTCGGCGACTACTTCAAGGAAGGCGCCATCGGCTACGCCTGGGAGCTGCTGACGTCGTCCGAGGCCGACGGCGGCCTCGGGTTCGCCGAGCGAGACCTGTGGGTCACCGTCTACGAAGATGACGACGAGGCCGCAGCGCTGTGGCAGAAGGTCGCGGGGCTGCCCGCCGACCGCATCCAACGGCTCGGCCGCGAGGACAACTACTGGACCACGGGCCAGCCGGGACCGGCCGGTCCCTGCTCGGAGATCTACTTCGACCGCGGACCGGCGTACGGCCGCGACGGAGGTCCGGCGGTGGACGACGACCGGTTCACCGAGATCTGGAACCTCGTGTTCATGCAGTACGCGATCGCGAACGTCACCTCCAAGGTCGACTTCGACATCGTCGGCGACCTGCCCAACAAGAACATCGACACCGGCATGGGTCTCGAGCGCGTCGCGTTCATCAAGCAGGGCGTCGAGAACATGTACGAGACCGACCAGGTGCGCCCCGTGCTCGACCGGGCCGTCGACCTCAGCGGCCGCCGCTACGGCGCGGTGCACGAGGACGACGTGCGCTTCCGCATCGTCGCCGACCACGTGCGCTCGTCGCTCATGCTGCTCTCGGACGGTGTCACCCCGTCCAACGAGGGGCGCGGCTACATCCTGCGCCGTCTCATGCGTCGTGCCATCCGCTCCATGCGGCTGCTCGGTGTCGACGCGCCGACCTTCCCCGAGCTGTTCGCGGCATCGCGCGATGCGATGAAGGACGCCTACCCCGTCGTCGAGACCGACTACAGCCGCATCTCGGCGTACGCCGTCGCCGAGGAGGAGACCTTCCTGCGGACGCTCGCGTCGGGTTCGACCATCCTCGACATGGCCGTGGAGCAGACGAAGGATGCCGGCAAGACCCGCATCGCCGGCTCCGAGGCGTTCCTGCTGCACGACACGTACGGCTTCCCGATCGACCTCACTCTCGAGATCGCCCAGGAGGCAGGGCTCGACGTCGACCGCGCCGGGTTCGACTCCCTCATGCAGGAGCAGCGCACCCGCGCGAAGGCCGACGCGCGCTCGCGCAAGCGCGCGCTGGCCGACCACAGCGTCTACAGCGCCTTCCGCGCCGCCGGCGAGACCGTCTTCAGCGGCTACACCGACCTCGAGACCGAGTCCCGGGTGCTGGGCCTCATCGTCGACGGCGCCTCGGTGGAGCGCGCACTGGCCGGTCAGACCGCGGAGGTCATCCTCGCCGAGACGACGCTCTACGCCGAGTCCGGCGGCCAGGTCGCCGACAAGGGGATCATCGTCGGACCGGGCTACGAGCTCGACGTGCTCGACGTGCAGCGTCCGGTGGCGGGACTCATCAGCCACACCGTGCAGGTGCGCAGCGGCGAGGTCGGCGTGGGTCAGCCCGCGACGAGCGTGGTGGATGCCGCGAACCGCCGCGCCGCGCGTCAGGCGCACTCCGCGACCCACCTCGTGCACGCAGCACTTCGGGACACGCTCGGCAAGACCGCGACGCAGGCGGGCTCGCTCAACCGCGCCGGCTACCTGCGCTTCGACTTCACATGGGGCCAGGCACTGTCGCCCGAGACGCGCAGCGAGATCGAGGAGATCGCCAACAACGCCGTGCGCGACAACCTGGAGGTCACCACCCGGGTGCTCGCACTCGACGAGGCCAAGGCGCTCGGAGCCCAGGCTCTGTTCGGCGAGAAGTACGGCGACGTCGTGCGCATGGTCGACATCGGCGGCCCGTGGTCGCGCGAGCTCTGCGGCGGCACGCACGTGTCCTCCAGCGCCGAGATCGGACTGGTGAACCTCGTCGGCGAGTCGTCGGTGGGCGCCTCCAACCGCCGCGTCGAGGCCCTCGTCGGGCTCGACGCCTTCCGGGAGCTCGCCGCCGAGCGGGCGATCGTCTCGCAGCTGACCGCGACGCTCAAGACCCCGCGCGACCAGCTGCCCACCCGCATCGCGGAGCTGGCGGCGAACCTCAAGGCCGCCGAGAAGAAGATCGCGCAGTTCGAGGCGCGGGCGCTCGGCGACAAGCTGCCGCAGCTCGTCGCCTCGGCCGAGCGTGTCGGCCCCTTCCAGGTCATCGCCCAGTCTCTGGGCACGGCGTCGTCGGCCGACGACGTGCGCACCCTGGCGCTGCAGGCGCGTGACCGCCTCGGTTCGGATGCGGCTGCGGTCGTCGCCCTCGGCGCCGAGGTGTCCGGCCGGCCCGTCGTGATCGTCGCGACCAACGAGGTCGCTCGCACGGCCGGCGCGAAGGCCGGTCTGCTCGCGAAGGGCGCCGCCGCTGCCCTCGGCGGCGGCGGAGGCGGGCGTGACGACGTCGCGCAGGGTGGCGGAACGGATGCCGCGGCGCTGCCGGCCGCGCTCCGATCGATCGCCACCGCGCTGGAGTCGCAGTCGGCGTGAGCGGGTTCCGTCGCGGCGTGCGGATCGGGGTCGATGTGGGCAAGGCCCGGGTGGGCGTCGCCCGCAGCGATCCCGACGGCATGCTCGCCACTCCGCTCGAGACGGTGCCGCGCGATGACCGCGCCGTCGCGCGGGTGCTCGAGTTGGCCGCCGAATACGACGCGTTCGAGGTTCTCGTGGGTCTGCCACTGAATCTCAGCGGCAACGACACCCCGTCCACGGCAGACGCCCGGGCGTTCGCGGCCGAGCTGGCCCAGGCCGGATCGACCCCCGTGCGCATGGTGGACGAACGTCTCAGCACGGTCTCGGCGCACGCCGCGCTCAGGCAGAGTGGGCGTTCCCAGCGGGATTCTCGTAGCATTGTCGATCAGGTCGCCGCCGTCGTACTGCTGCAGCACGCGCTCGATGTTGAGAAGAGCACCGGTCGGCCACCGGGAAACCCGACACCTCCGGCCCAGGAGCCCGCCTGATGCCCTCATCCTCGTCACCGTTCGACGATCCGCCGGCCGACCTTTTCGGCAAGCTCCCCGACCCCCGGGGACGCTCGGGCGTCGCGCGGTCGGCGCCGCCGCCGTCTGCTGCGGGCCCCACAGACGCCGCGCCGGAGCACCCCGCTGACGACCGCGCCGCCGCGCCGGATGGCGGGACCGCTCCCGCGCCGGCTCCGACGCCGGCCACCGCCGCAGGTGACCGGCCGCTGTCCCGCCGTGAGGCGCGGCGCGCGGCCACCGGCGGAGCCCTCATCGCGGGGACCGCGAACACGAGCCAGACCGAAGCCCCGGCCTCGAGCGAGCCGCCTCCCGCGGCGCCGCGACCCGCGGCATCCGCCGCGTCCTCCGAGTCGCCCATCGACGCCGCCACCCCCTCCGCGGACCGGGCCGAGACGCCACCGGACGCAGCGGCGGAGACACGCACTGCGACCGCACCGCGACCGGCGGCCCGCCCCGCTGCCACCGCCACGCTCGACGCCCTGTTCACCGGTGAGGCGACGAGCGACGACCTGGGCGCGCCGCCACCCCCGCCGGACAAGCGCGGTCGGCGGCGCGGCGGATGGATCATCCTCGCCCTCGTGCTCGCACTTCTCGGTGGCATCGGCATCGGCGTCGCCTGGGTGTGGAACACCTACGAAGAGCCCATCCGCGCGTTCATGGGCTGGGAGGAGCCGAAGGACTACGAAGAGGGCGAAGCGACCGGCGAAGCGGCGGTGACCATCATCACCGGCGACAACGGTGCGTCGATCTCGCAGAACCTCTTCGACGCCGGCGTGACCAAGACCCCCGACGCCTTCTACGACTACCTCATCGACACCCAGCAGAACCCGCCCTTCCAGCCCGGCGTGTACCTGCTGCAGCAGAAGATGACCTCGGCGGCCGCCCTCACCGCGCTACTGGATCCCGCGAACAAGCAGGCGAACACCGCGCAGCTGCGCGAGGGCCTCACCGTGGAGCAGTCCCTCCCGCTGCTGGCGGAAGGGCTCGCGCTGCCGATCGAAGACTTCCAGGCGGCCGTGGCGAACCCCGCCGACTACGGCGTGAGCGCCGACAGCCTCGAGGGGTGGCTCTTCCCGGCCACCTATACCTTCGACCCGGGTGTCACTGCTGCCGACGTCATCCGCGCCCTCGTCGAGCGCACGACCCAGTCGCTCGACAGCGCCGGGGTGCCCGTCGAACGTCGCCACGAGATCCTCACCATCGCGTCGATCATCGAGCGGGAGGCCCGGTTCGAAGAGGACTTCTACAAGGTCTCCCGGGTCATCCAGAACCGGCTCGCGCCCGGGAACACCGAGACGTCCGGCCTGCTGCAGATGGACTCCACCGCGCAGTACGGCTACCAGGAGATGCACGACGGAACGGTGAGCTCGTCGCAGGAAGCCCTCGAAGACGACAACCCGTGGAACACGTACCGGCACCCCGGCCTCCCGGTCGGCCCCATCGCCAACCCCGGCGACATGGCCATCGACGCGGCGATGCATCCCGCCGACGGCCCCTGGATGTACTTCGTCACGGTCAACCTCGACACGGGCGAGACCATCTTCACCAACACCGGCGCCGAGCACGAGAAGGCCGTCACGCAGTGGCAGCAGTGGTGCGCTGACAACCCGGACTCGGGCTGCTGAGCGTGGGGGAGCGGGCTGCCCTGGAGGTCTGGGGCGATCCGATCGCGCACAGCCGGTCGCCGCAGCTGCACGCCGCCGCGTACCGGGTGCTGGGCCTTCCCTGGACGTACGGGCGCCGCCAGGTCACGGAGCAGGGTTTCGCGGCCGAGCTCGCGCGCGCCCGTGACGCGGGCCTGCGCGGCCTGTCACTGACCATGCCGCTGAAGGGCGCCGGCTTCGCCGCCGCCACCTGGCTCGACCCGCGCGCACAGCTCACCGGCGCGGTGAACACGCTGCGACTGGACGGCGACGCCCTGCGCGGCTTCAACACCGACGTGGGCGGCATCGTGCGAGCCCTGCGCGAAGCCGGCATCGACGACCTCGACCGGGCCCGCATCGTGGGCGCCGGCGCGACGGCGACGTCGGCACTGGTGGCGCTCGAAGAGCTCGGCGCACGACACGTCGAGGTGGCGGCGCGCCGCCCTGCCGCGGTCGCGCCCATCCAGCAGCTGGGCGCTCGGCTCGGGATCGACGTGGTGCCGGTGCCACTCGAGACGCCGTCGCACGCGGGCGTGCCGGTGACGGTGGCGACCCTTCCGGGGGACGCCCGTGTCGCCGCGGCCTCCACGGAGGCCCTCGCGCAGGCGGGCGGGCTGCTGATGGACGTCGTGTACGGACACTGGCCGACCGCGTTGTCCGAGGCGTGGGAGCGGGCCGGACACCCCGCCCTCTCGGGCCAGGGGATGCTGCTGCATCAGGCGCTGCTGCAGGTGCGCGTCTTCGTCACCGGCGACACCGCCACGATGGTGCCGCGCGAGCCCGATGTGCTCGCCGCAATGCGCCTGGCGCTCGTGGGAGGATAGGCGAATGCTCCGCGTGCTCACGGCCGGCGAATCGCACGGCCCCGAACTCGTCGCCATCATGGAAGGCATGCCCGCCGGCGTGCCGGTCTCGCGCGACGCCATCCAAGCCGACCTCGCCCGCCGCAAGCTCGGCTACGGCCGCGGATCGCGCATGAAGTTCGAGCAGGACGAGCTCTCGATCTCCGCCGGCGTGCGTCACGGCACCACGATGGGAAGCCCCATTGCGCTGCGCATCGGCAACACCGAGTGGCCCAAGTGGGTCGAGGTGATGAGCCCCGAACCGGTGGAGCTCACCGACAAGTCCCGCGGCCGCAGCGCCCCGCTCACCCGGCCGCGGCCCGGCCACGCCGACCTCGTCGGCATGCAGAAGTACGACTTCGACGAGGCACGACCCATCCTCGAACGCGCGAGCGCCCGCGAGACCGCGGCACGCGTCGCGCTGGGAGCCGTCGCCCGGGCGTTCCTCGGCGAACTCGGCATCCGCCTCGTCAGCCACACCCTCTCGATCGGGCCCGTGCACGTCCCCGCCGGGGCGGCGCTTCCCACGCCCGACGACGTCGACCTGCTCGACGCCGATCCGCTGCGGTGCTTCGACGCGGCCACGAGCGCGGCGATGGTCGCGGAGGTGGATGACGCCCGCAAGGACGGCGACACCCTCGGCGGCATCGTGGAGGTGCTCGCCTACGGGCTGCCCCCGGGGCTCGGTTCGCACGTGCAGTGGGACCGCCGACTCGACGCCAAGCTCGCGCAGGCGCTGATGAGCATCCAGGCGATCAAGGGCGTCGAGGTGGGTGACGGCTTCGAGACCACCCGCCGCCGCGGTTCGGCCGCGCACGACGAGCTGTTCGCCACGGATGCCGGCATCGCCCGGTCCAGCGACCGCGCCGGCGGCACCGAGGGCGGCATGTCCACGGGCACCGTGCTGCGCGTCCGGGCCGGGATGAAGCCGATCGCGACGGTGCCGCACGCCCTCCGCACGGTCGACGTCGCCACCGGCGACACCGCCTCGGCCCACCACCAGCGGTCCGACGTCTGCGCCGTGCCGGCCGCGGGTGTGGTCGCCGAGGCGATGACGGCGATCGTGCTGGCCGAGGTGGTGCTGGAGAAGTTCGGCGGCGACAGCGTCGGCGAGACCCGCCGCAACCTGCAGTCCTACCTCGCCGCCATCCCGGCGACGCTGCGCACGACACACGCCAGCGACCCCTCGCTGACATGAGCGCGCTCGTCCTGATCGGCCCCATGGGCGCGGGCAAGACGAGCATCGGCCGACGCGTCGCCAAGGCCCTCGGCCTGCCGTTCACCGACACCGACGCGGCCATCGTGCGCGCGCACGGACCGATCGAGCACATCTTCGCCACGCACGGCGAGCCGCACTTCCGGGCCGTGGAGCGCGACGCGGTGGGGGCGGCGCTCGCCACCGGTGGCGTCGTCGCCCTCGGCGGCGGGGCGATCCTCGACCCCGACACCCGCGACGCCCTCACCGGCCATCGCGTCGTGCTGCTGACGGTCTCACCCGACACCATCGCCTCCCGCATCCGCGACACCACCCGACCCCTGCTGCAGGGGGAGGATGCCGTCGCCCGCTGGACCGAGATCTACCAGGCCAGGCGCAGCCTCTACGAGCAGGCGGCGGACGTGACCTTCGACACCTCGCGGGGCCCCCTGCAGGAGGTGGTCGACGCCGTCGCCCACTGGGCCGCGGCCACCGAATCCCCCAAGGAGCACGCATGACCGACACCACCACCATCTCGGTCACCGGCAGCGCCCCCCACGACATCCTGGTCGGCCGCGGCATCCTCTCCCAGCTGCCCGAACTGGTGCCGGCAGAGGCGAAGAAGGTGCTCGTGGTGCATCCCCCCACGCTGCGCGACGCCGCCGAGGCCCTGCGGCTGCAGCTCACCGACGCGCTCGGCGGCGGTCGGCAGGTGCTGCTGGCCGAGATCCCCGACGCCGAGGCGGGCAAGCGCATCGAGGTCGCCGCCTTCTGCTGGCAGGTGATGGGGCAGGCCGACTTCACCCGGACCGACGTCGTCATCGGGTTCGGCGGGGGAGCGGTGACCGACCTCGCCGGGTTCGTCGCGGCCACATGGCTCCGCGGTGTGAAGGTGATCCTGGTGCCCACGACGGTGCTCGGCATGGTCGACGCCGCCGTCGGCGGCAAGACGGGCGTCAACACCGCAGAGGGGAAGAACCTCGTGGGCGCGTTCTGGGCGCCGCATGCCGTGCTCTGCGATCTCGAGATGCTCGACTCCCTGGGCGCGAACGAGCGCATCGCCGGCTACGCCGAGGTGGTCAAGGCCGGATTCATCTGGGCACCCGAGATCCTCGACCTCATCGAAGCGGATCCCGTCGCCGCCGTGGACCCGTCATCCCCGGCTTTCCGGCGCACGATGGAGCTCGCCATCGACATGAAGGCGCGCGTGGTCAGCGAGGACTTCCGCGAAGCGGGGCTGCGCGAGATCCTCAACTACGGCCACACGCTGGGTCACGCCATCGAGCACGCGGAGCGCTACCAGTGGCGCCACGGCGCGGCGGTGTCGGTCGGCATGATGTTCGCCGCCGAGCTGTCCCGCCTGGCCGGCCGGCTGCCGGATGCCGCGGCGCAGCGTCACCGCGACGTCCTCGAGACGCTGGGGCTGCCCCTCAGCTATCGTCCCGGCGCGTGGCCGCAGCTGCTGGCGACGATGCAGCGCGACAAGAAGACCCGCGGCGGCATGCTGCGCTTCATCGTGCTGGATGACATCGCCCGCCCGACGGTGCTGCAGGCGCCCGACGAGTCGCTGCTCTTCGCGGCGTACCAGGAGCTCTCCGAGTGACGCCGGCATCCGACCCTCGCCTGTCGGTTCGTCGCATCCGCGCTGACGAATGGCGAGAGGTGCGTGCGCTGCGGCTGGCTGCCACGGCAGACCCCGATGCGGCGATCGCGTTCCTCGAGAGCCACGCCACGACGGCCGCGCGCAGCGACGCCTTCTGGCAGTCGCGCACCGAGGATGCCGCGCTCGGCGAGACCGCCGCCCAGTTCATCGCGATCCTCGACGACGAACCGGTGGGAAGCGCCGTCGTGCTCGTACGGGCCACCGGTCAGACCGATCACCTGGGCCGATTCGTCGACGACCGACGCGCCGATGTGGTGGGCGTGTGGGTGCGGCCGGACAGCCGCGGCTCCGGCGCGATCGATCTGCTGCTGGACGCGGCCGCCCAGTGGGCGCAATCGGCGGGGCTCAGCCGCGTGCACCTGGACGTGCACCGCGACAACACGCGCGCCCAGGCCGCCTACCGGCGGGCCGGCTTCCTCCCCACCGGGGAGACCCTCGACGGGCCGATCGGACCCGAGATCGTCATGGCCCGGGACCTGCCGGGCACCGGCGACCACCGCTGACACCGGCGAGACACCTCCCCGGCACAGGAAGACTCACCGACACAGGACGTCCCGACGGCGTGCGACCTGTGCCGGTGAGATCTCCTGTCTGCGGGAGACAGGAAGGACGCGGATTCCGGGAACGGATGCTGCCGACGATAGGGTGCCAGGGTGAGCACGCCCCGCCGCCTCCTGCTGGTCAACGGCCCGAACCTGAACCTCCTCGGCATCCGCGAACCCGACGTCTACGGCCGGGACACGCTGGCCGACGTCGAGCGCATCGTGTCCGAGACCGCCGCCCGCCGCGGCTTCGAGGTGCGGGCGGTGCAGAGCAACCACGAGGGCGTGCTGCTCGACGCCATCCACGCCGCCCACGACGACTGCGCCGGCATCGTCATCAACCCCGGCGGGCTGTCGCACACCTCGGTGGTGCTGCGCGACGCGCTGGCCGGGGTCGCGCTGCCCGTGGCCGAGGTTCACATCTCCGACGTGCAGGCGCGCGAACCCTTCCGCCACCGCTCCTACATCGCGGATGTGGCCGTCGTCCACGTCACGGGGGAGGGTGTGGCCGGGTACGCGAAGGCGACCGCCCTGCTGCTGGATGTCATCACCGGCAACGCCGACGCCTGAGACGATCCCCGACGTCATCCCGTAGAATCGAACGCCGGGCCCGCGCGCAGCGCCCGACACCCTCACACGAAACGGACTCCCTTCTCCCATGGCATCCACCGCAGACATCAAGAACGGCGTCGTCCTCAGCATCGACGGCCAGCTTTGGAACGTCATCGAGTTCCAGCATGTCAAGCCGGGCAAGGGAGGCGCCTTCGTGCGCACCAAGCTCAAGAACGTCGTGTCCGGCAAGACCGTCGACCGCACGTACAACGCGGGCGCGAAGATCGAGATCGAGAACGTCGACCGACGCGATTTCACCTACCTGTACAACGACGGCGACAGCTACGTGTTCATGGACGTGGCCGACTACGACCAGCTCAGCGTGCCGGCCGCCACCGTCGGCGACGCGAAGAACTTCCTGCTCGAGAACCAGCAGGTGCAGATCGCGATGAACAACGGCAACCCGCTGTACGTCGAGCTCCCCGCGTCGGTCGTGCTGGAGATCACCTACACCGAGCCGGGCCTGCAGGGCGACCGCTCATCGGCCGGCACCAAGGCCGCGACCGTCGAGACGGGGTACGAGATCCAGGTTCCGCTGTTCGTCGAGCAGGGCACGAAGGTCAAGGTCGACACCCGTACGGGCGACTACCTCGGCCGCGTCAACTGAGCGGGGCACCGCCCTTTCATGAGTGCCCGCAGCAAGGCGCGCAAGCGCGCCCTCGACATCCTCTACCAGTCCGACGTGCGCGGTGACGACCTCGGAGTGACCCTGGCCGCCGAGGCCAAGCGCGCCGCGAACGAGCCGTCCCGCGAGACGTCATGGCTCTATGCCCGCGAGATCGTCGACGGTGTGATCGACAACCGCGACGAGATCGACGAGCAGATCACCGGCGTCTCCAAGGACTGGGTCCTGAACCGCATGCCGGCCGTCGACCGCGCCATCCTGCGGATGGCCACGTGGGAGATCCTGCACAACGACGAGGTCCCCGCCGCGGTCGCCATCGACGAGGCCGTGGAACTGGCCAAGGAATACTCCACCGACGATTCGGGCGCATTCGTGCACGGCGTGCTCGGCCGCATCGCCCGCGCATCCTGACCCCGCTGCGGCGGTGTCCGCGGGTGCCGGGAGAATGAAGCCCGTGGACCCGTCCTCGCCCGACTGGCGCGCCGTGCTCGCGACGCCCGGCAGGCTCGGCGCCGCGCCGCCCCTGGCGCTCGGCGTCGAGCTGCGCCAGCGCGCGCGCCGCGACGGCTCGCCGTGGAGCGCACCCCGCTGGCAGACGGCGACGTCGCGCGACCTGCACGCGTTCGGCGCCGACGTCGCCGTCGGACTGCGCCCGCTCGTGCGCAGCGACCGCTCGGACACCTGGATCAAGGGCCGCGCCTCGTGGGATGCGCTGCGTCGCCCCGGCCACGGCTACGACCCCGCGCAGGCACGCTGGTTCGTCGAGCTGTACAGCATCGTCCGTGATGCCCGCACGCTCGGCACCCTGCCCGACGGGTCGGAGTGGCTGCTGACCGACGAGGTCGAATCGGGGCTCTTCTGGCCTCACCTGCGCGACGCGCAGGCACTCGGCATCCCGATGCGCTCGACCAAGCCGCAGCAGACGGTGACCGTCGCCGAGAGCGCCTCCGCCTCGCTGCGGGCCGAGCGCGCCGGCGAAGGCCTCGCCCTCGTCGCCCACGTCACCATCGACGGCGACGATGTCGGCCCGGCCGAGGTGCGCCCGCTCGGCGCCGTCGGCCTCTATCGCTTCGCTCCCTCCGGCGAGCGCATCGACGTGACCCTGGCCGCGGCAGCAGTCCCCGAACCCGTCCGCGCGGTGCTGCGCGCCCGCACCCCGGTCGTGGTGCCACCGGACGAGAGCGACGAGTTCCTGCGCGATCACCTGCCCCGGCTCACCCGGCACACCCCGGTGGCCCTCGGCACGGGTGTGACGGCGCCGCCTGCCGCCCCGCCGCGACTGCACCTGGCGGTGGCGTTCGCGCCCCGCGACAGGGTGGACATCACCTGGTCATGGCACTACGCGGGCGTCCCACCCGCCCCCTTCACGGCGCCGCCCGCCGCCGACCGCGACGGCGACTTCGAAGCCGGTGTGCGTCAGGCGGTCGAGGACGCCTGGAACGGCGCCGGCGACCTGGCGTTCGCCGCCGATGCGGCGTTCACGGGAGCGGATGCCGCGCAGTTCGCACACGCCGTGCTGCCGCGCCTCGAGCAGCTTGACGACGTCGAGGTGGAGGTGACCGGCATCCGCCGTTCCTACCGGGAGCTCACCGGCATCCCGGAGATCACCGTCACCACTGTCGAGACCACGGATGCCGACTGGTTCGAGCTCGGCATCCTCGTCACGATCGACGGGCGCCGTATCCCGTTCGCGCCGCTGCTGCGGGCCCTCACCCTGCGCCGCAGCAAGATGCTGCTGAGCGACGGCGGCTACTTCTCGCTCGCCCACCCTGCGCTCGATCGCCTCCGCGAGCTGGTGGACGAGGCGGCGGAACTCGACGAGTGGGAGACCGGCGCCCGCATCAGCCGGTACCAGAGCGCCCTGTGGTCGGACTTCGAGGATCTCGCCGACCAGGCAGAGCCCGCCGTGACCTGGCGCGCGGCGGTCGATGGCCTGCGCGGGCAGGGCGGTGTCGAGCCCACCCCGGTGCCGGCCGCGCGGCGGGCAGAACTGCGGCCGTACCAGCGCAGCGGGTTCGACTGGCTCGCGTTCCTCTGGCGGCAGCGCCTGGGCGGCATCCTCGCCGACGACATGGGACTCGGAAAGACCGTGCAGGCGCTCGCCCTGATCGCGCACACTCGGGAGACGGGGGAGCGACGGCCGTTCCTGGTGGTGGCGCCGACGTCGGTGCTGGCGACCTGGCAGAGCGAGGCGGAGCGGTTCACCCCGGGACTGGTCGTGCGGACGATCGACGTCAGCGCAGCCAGGCGCGACGCCGACGTCGCCGCCCTCGCTGTGGGCGCGGACATCGTCGTGACCTCCTACACGCTGCTGCGCCTGGATGAGCACGAGTACGGGGCGGTCGAGTGGGCCGGCCTCCTGCTCGACGAGGCGCAGTTCGTGAAGAACCCGGCCACGAAGCTCCACCGGATCGTGCGGACCCTGCGCGCGGACGTCACCTTCGCCATCACCGGAACGCCGCTGGAGAACAGCCTCAGCGAACTGCACGCCCTGCTGTCGCTGACCTCGCCCGGGCTCTTCCCGTCGGCGCAGCGCTTCCGCACCGAGTACATCAAACCCATCGAGCAGGGCAAGACGCCCGAGAACGCCGAAGGCGGGCCCTACCGTGCGCGCCGCCTGGAGCGGCTGCGCCGTCGCATCCGCCCCTTCGTCCTGCGCCGTACGAAGGAACTGGTTGCCCCCGACCTGCCTCCCAAGCAGGAGCAGGAGCTGCGGGTGCGCCTCGGCGACGACCACCGGGCCCTGTACGACACCGTGCTGCAGCGGGAGCGGCAGAAGGTGCTCGGGCTGCTGCACGACCTCGACCGCAACCGCTTCATCGTCTTCCGCTCGCTGACGCTGCTGCGCATGCTGAGCCTGTCGCCCGCCCTGATCGACGGTCGCCACGCGCGCATTGCCTCCGCCAAGCTCGACGCCCTCGTCGAGCACCTCACCGAGCTCGCCGCGGAGGGGCACCGCGCGCTGGTCTTCAGTCAGTTCACCTCGTTCCTCGATCTGGCAGAGCGCCGGCTGGAATCCGCCGGCATCCCGTACGCCCGGCTCGACGGGTCCACCCGTCGCCGGCAGGACGTCGTCGCGGGGTTCCGTGACGGCGATGCGCCGGTGTTCCTCATCAGTCTGAAAGCCGGCGGTTTCGGGTTGACCCTCACCGAAGCCGACTACGTGTTCCTCCTGGATCCGTGGTGGAACCCCGCGGCCGAGACCCAGGCCGTCGACCGCACGCACCGCATCGGGCAGACGCGCCCGGTGAACGTGTACCGACTGGTCGCCGATGGCACGATCGAGCAGAAGGTGATGGCCCTGCAGGAGCGCAAGGCGCGGCTGTTCCAGTCGGTCCTGGACGCGGACGACCTGTTCTCGCACGAGCTCGACGCCGACGACATCCGGGCGCTGTTCGACCTCTGAGACGCGTTTGTCACGGCGTCGCGGCCCGACCCCCGCGAGGTCACGACGTAGACTCGGGAACTGTTCGACACGGGAGGAATCCATGCGCATCACGGGGCTCGGCCACGCCGGCATGTTCATCGAGACGGCAGGAGGCACCATCCTCTGCGACCCGGTGATCAAGTCGTCGTTCTACGGTTCGTGGTTCGTCTTCCCCGACAACCGCGCCCTCGACTGGGAACGCTTCGGCAACGCCGACTTCCTGTACATCTCGCACCGCCACCGTGACCACTTCGACCCCTGGATGCTGGAGAAGTACGTCCGCAAGGACATCGAGGTGCTGCTTCCGGACTACCCGACGGACGACCTCGAGAACGACCTGCGAGGGCTCGGCTACGAAAACATCACGTACACCCAGGCGGGGGAGATCATCGAGCGCGGACCGCTGCGCCTCATGATCACGCCGCTGCGCGCACCCAGCGACGGCCCCATCGGCGACTCGTCGCTTTCGGTCGACGACGGGACCGCGTCGATCCTGAACCAGAACGACTCGCATCCGCTGGACCTCGAGAAGCTGCTGAGCTTCGGCAAGCCCGAGGCCTACTTCACGCAGTTCTCCGGAGCCATCTGGTGGCCCATGGTCTACGACCTGCCGGACGAGGCGAAGGTCAACTTCGCCCACCTCAAGCGCGAGGCCCAGCACAAGCGGGCGATGTTCTACATCGAGAAGGTCGACGCGCCCCATGTGTACCCTATGGCCGGCCCGCCGATGTTCCTGCGCGACGAGCTTTTCCGCTACAACGGGCTCGGCCAGGAGAACGACTCGATCTTCACCGACCAGGCTCAGTTCCTCGCCAGGATGAAGGAAGAGGCCCCGAAGTACGACGGTCACGTCTTCATCCCGGGCACCGTCGTCACGATCGAAGACGGCCGGCAGACGGTCGAGCAGACGCTGTACTCCGAGGCCGAGATCGAGCGGATCTTCTCCGACAAGTGGTCGTACCTCGAGGAGCAGCGCGCGAGCCGGCAGGACGAGATCCGCGCCGAAGAGGCCTCGCGCGCGCCCGTGCTGCCGCCGGCCGAGATGCTCGCCGAGCTGAAGGCCTGGTGGGAGCCACTGCTGCGGCGCGGACGCATCTTCCGCGAGGGCGTCGGGGGACCGGTGCGCATGACGATCGGTGAGCTCGACCTCTGCATCGACTTCCCCAAGGCCAAGGTGCGGGAGTACGCGGGGGAGGAGACCAACTACTGGTTCACCATCCCCGCCGACCTCGTCTCCACGAACATCGCCGAGCGCGAGATCGACTGGTCGAACTCGATCTTCCTGTCGATGCAGTTCCAGGCCGGTCGCGTCGGCAAGTTCAACGAGTTCATCTACACCTTCTTCAAGTGCCTCTCCCGCGACCGCATCGAGTACGTCGAGAACTGGTACGCCGAGCAGTCCGACGTCTCCGAGGACATCCAGCTCGACGACTGGACCGTGCAGCGCCGCTGCCCGCACCTGCGCGCCGACCTGTCCAAGACCGGCAAGATCGAGGGCGACGTGCTCACCTGTTCGCTCCACGACTGGAAGTGGGACCTGAAGACGGGCAAGTGCCTGTCGACCCTCGGGCACCCGATCCGCGCCAGCCAGGTCGAGGACGAACTGCACCGCGCCGCCGCGAGCCCCGCCGCCTGAGCGCGCCGTCGTCGTTCCGGCTCCCGGGCCGGTAGGCTGAGCGGGCACACCCAGCAACCTTTAACACCGTCCTGTGAGGCGGAGAAGGGAGCGGCGGATGAGCACGCGCACCGTGCTGCACGACGCCGATATCGCCCGAGCACTGACCCGGATCTCGCACGAGATCCTCGAGTCCAACCGGGGGTCGGACGATCTCGTGATCCTCGGCATCCCGACCCGCGGTGTCACTCTCGCGGAACGCATCGGCACTCTCGTCAGCGAGTTCTCCGGCCGCAGCATTCCGGTCGGGGCGCTGGACGTCACGATGTACCGGGACGACCTGCACCGCAACCCGACGCGGGCGCCGCACCCCACCGCCATCCCCGCGGGCGGCATCGACGGCAAGACCGTGGTGCTGGTGGACGACGTGCTGTTCTCGGGCCGCAGCATCCGCGCCGCCCTCGACGCGCTGCAGGACATCGGGCGCCCCGCCGCCGTGCGCCTGGCGATCCTCGTCGACCGCGGCCACCGCGAGCTGCCGATCCGGCCGGACTTCGTCGGCAAGAACCTCCCCAGCGCCCGCGACGAGCGGGTCAACGTGCGCCTCGCCGAGGTCGACGGCGTCGAGGAGGTGACGATCGGATCATGAGGCACCTGCTCGACACCCGCACCCTCAGCCGCGACGACGCGCTGCAGATCCTCGACGTCGCCGAAGACATGGCCGACACCCAGCAGCGAGAGGTCAAGAAGCTGCCGACGCTGCGCGGCAAGACCGTGGTGAACCTCTTCTTCGAGGACTCCACACGCACCCGCATCTCGTTCGAGGCCGCCGCCAAGCGACTCTCGGCCGACGTCATCAACTTCTCCGCGAAAGGCTCGTCGGTGTCGAAGGGAGAATCCCTTCAGGACACCGCCCAGACACTGCAGGCGATGGGGGCGGATGCCGTCGTCATCCGCCACGGTGCGTCCGGCGCCCCGCAGACCCTCGCCACGAGCGGCTGGATCACCGCCGGAGTGGTCAACGCCGGCGATGGAACGCACGAGCACCCCACCCAGGCCCTGCTGGACGCCTTCACGATCCGCAAGCGCTTCTTCGCCGGCGACAGCCGTGGCCGGGACCTGGCGGGGCTCCGCGTCGTGATCGTCGGCGACATCCTCCACTCCCGCGTCGCGCGCTCGAACGTGTGGCTGCTGACCACCCTCGGCGCCCAGGTGACGCTGGTCGCGCCGCCGACCCTGGTTCCGCAGGACGTCTCGGCGTGGCCGGTGCACGTGCGCTACGACCTGGACGACGCACTGGACGAGGGTGTCGACGCGCTGATGATGCTGCGGATTCAGCTGGAGCGCATGGGCGCGGCCTATTTCCCGACTGAACGGGAGTATTCCCGCCGGTGGGGTCTGGACGCCGGGCGTTTGGGGCGTCTCGCGCCCGATAGCATTGTCATGCACCCCGGTCCCATGAACCGGGGTCTGGAGATCTCCGCCGACGCCGCCGATTCGCCCCGCTCGACCGTGCTCGAACAGGTGACGAACGGCGTGTCCGTGCGGATGGCCGCCCTTTACCTGCTGCTGGCGGGGGAGCGCGCACGAGCAGGAGAGGACGGACGATGAGCGAGAGCCTCCTCATCCGCGGCGCACGCATCCACGACGGAGCGGGCGACCACCGCACCGCCGATCTCGTGGTCGCCGACGGGCGCATCGCCGAGGTGGGCACGGGACTCAGCCGTGCCGGGGCCACCGTGATCGACGCCGACGGGCTGATCGCCCTCCCCGGGCTGGTCGACCTGCACACCCACCTGCGCGAGCCCGGCTACGAGGCGTCCGAGACGATCCTCACCGGCTCCCGCGCCGCTGCCGCCGGCGGCTACACCGCGGTGTTCGCCATGCCCAACACGTCCCCCGTCGCCGACACCGCGGGCGTCGTCGAGCAGGAGCTCGCCCTCGGCGAGGCCGCCGGATACGTCACCGTGCAGCCCATCGGGGCCGTGACGGTCGGACAGAAGGGCGAGCGACTCGCGGAACTGGGGGCGATGGCATCCTCCCGCGCACAGGTCCGCGTCTTCAGCGACGACGGCTTCTGTGTCTGGGATCCGCTCATCATGCGGCGGGCGCTGGAGTACGTGAAGGCCTTCGACGGGGTCATCGCACAGCATGCGCAGGACCCGCGGCTGACCGAGGGCGCCCAGATGAACGAGGGCACCGTCTCGGCCGAGCTGGGGCTCGCCGGCTGGCCGGCCGTCGCCGAGGAGTCGATCATCGCCCGCGACGTGCTGCTGGCCGAGCACGTCGGCTCCCGCCTGCACGTCTGCCACCTGTCCACCGCGGGGTCGGTGGACATCATCCGCTGGGCGAAGAAGCGCGGCATCGCCGTGACCGCCGAAGTCACCCCGCACCACCTGCTGCTCGACGAGGAGCTCGTGCGCGGCTACGACGCACGCTTCAAGGTCAACCCGCCGCTGCGGCGGGCGGAGGACGTGCAGGCCGTGCGCGAGGGTCTGGCCGACGGCACGATCGACATCGTCGCGACCGACCACGCCCCGCACCCTGCAGAGGCCAAGGCCTGCGAATGGCCTGCGGCCGCCAACGGCATGGTGGGGCTCGAAAGCGCCCTGCGCGTCGTGCAGCAGGCGATGGTCGAGACGGGGCTCATCGGCTGGAACGACGTCGCGCGCGTCATGTCGACCACCCCGGCCCGCATCGGCCGGCTCGCCGGTCATGGCACGCCGCTCGCGGCGGGCGAGGCCGCGTCGCTGACGCTCTACGACCCCGCCCCGGTGCGCCCCTTCGGTCGCGACGACCTGCGCGGACGCAGCGCGAACTCGCCCTACCTGGGTCGCGAGCTTCCCGGCGAGGTGCGCTGGACGCTGCACCGGGGCCGCGCGACGGTCGCCGACGGCGCGCTGCGCGAGATGACGGAGGCATCGGCATGACCCGCGAGACCGCACTGCTGATCATCGTGGCCGTGGCGATCGGCCTCTTGGGTCTGGTCGCCTGGGGCTGGAAACGACGATCCCGCCGCGACGCCGGCTTCGCGCCGCCCGTGGGAGAGATCCCCGCCGGCGCCACCGTCATCGGCGTCTTCCCGGCGCTGTACGTCGCCACCACCCGCCACGGGGAGCCGCTCGAGCGGCTCGCCATCCGCGGCCTCGGCTTCCGATCCAAGGCCGACGTCACCGTGACGGATGCCGGTGTGGCCCTGGACCTCGTCGGGCAGTCGCGCCTGTTCATCGACCGCGCCCGCATCAACGGCGTCGCACAGGCCACCGTCGCGATCGACCGCGTCGTCGAGCGCGACGGCCTGGCGCGACTGGACTGGCAGATCCCCACCGCCGACGGCGACGAGATCGTCGTCGACTCCTACTTCCGACCCCAGGAGACCTCCGCGCGCGCGCTCGTCGACGCGCTGCGGCAGATCCCCGACTCCGCTCCCACGACAGGAGACCCCGCGTGAGCTTGTTCACCCGCGAACCCGCCGTGCTCGTCCTCGAAGACGGCACCCGCCACACCGGACGCGCCTACGGCGCCCGAGGCACGACCCTCGGTGAAGTGGTCTTCGCCACCGGCATGACCGGATACCAGGAGACGATCACCGACCCGTCCTACGCCGGCCAGATCGTGCTGCAGACGGCGCCGCACATCGGCAACACCGGCATGAACGACGAAGACCCCGAGTCGCGACGCATCTGGGTCGCCGGCTACGTCGTGCGCGACCCCTCCCGCGTCGTGTCCAACTGGCGCGCCGACAGCACGCTCGACGAGGCGCTCGTCGCCGACGGCATCGTCGGCATCAGCGGCATCGACACGCGTGCCGTCACCCGTCACATCCGCTCCGCCGGCAGCATGCGCGGGGGCATCTTCAGCGGCGACGCCGCCGACATCGACCCCGAGGAGCAGCTGCGCATCGTGCGCGAGGCCCCCGCGATGGCGGGTCGGAACCTGTCGGCCGAGGTGTCCGTCTCGGCCCCGCAGGTGACCCCGGCCGTCGGTGAGCGCATCGGCGCCGTCGCGGTGCTCGACCTCGGCGTCAAGCAGGCGACGGTGGCGAACCTCGCCGCGCGCGGGTTCGACGTGCACGTGCTGCCGCAGGACGTCACGATCGACCAGATCCGCGCCATCGACCCGGTGGGGGTGTTCTACTCCAACGGCCCCGGCGACCCCGCGGCATCCGACGATCACGTCGTACTGCTGCGCTCGGTGCTCGATGAGAAGCTGCCCTTCTTCGGCATCTGCTTCGGCAACCAGCTGCTGGGGCGCGCTCTCGGCTTCGGCACCTACAAGCTGCCGTTCGGCCACCGCGGCATCAACCAGCCGGTACTCGACAAGCAGACGGGGCGCGTGGAGATCACCGCGCACAACCACGGGTTCGCCGTGGATGCACCGATCGAGGGCGTCACCGACAGCCCCTCCGGCTACGGCCGGGTCGAGGTGAGCCACGTGGGACTCAACGACAACGTCGTCGAGGGCCTGCGGGCCCTGGACCTGCCGGCGTTCTCGGTGCAGTACCACCCGGAGGCCGCCGCCGGCCCGCACGACGCCAACTACCTGTTCGACCGCTTCCGCGACCTCGTGCTCGCGAACCTGGAGACCACGAAGAATGCCTAAGCGCGACGACATCACCTCCGTCCTCGTCATCGGATCCGGCCCGATCGTCATCGGGCAGGCCGCCGAGTTCGACTACTCCGGCACGCAGGCCTGCCGCGTGCTGCGCGAGGAGGGCGTGCGCGTCATCCTGGTGAACCCGAACCCGGCCACGATCATGACCGACCCGGACTTCGCCGATGCGACCTACATCGAGCCGATCACCCCGGAGGTGATCGAGACGATCATCGCCAAGGAGAAGCCCGACGCGATCCTGCCGACCCTCGGTGGCCAGACGGCGCTGAACGCCGCGATGGCGCTGGACAAGGCCGGCATCCTCGACAAGTACGGCGTGGAGCTCATCGGAGCCAAGGTCGAAGCGATCGAGAAGGGCGAGGACCGCCAGATCTTCAAGCAGCTGGTGATCGACGCCGGCGCCGAGGTCGCAGCCTCGCGCATCGCCCACACGATGGACGAGGTGCTCGCCGCCGCCGACGAGCTCGGCTACCCGCTCGTGGTGCGTCCGTCGTTCACGATGGGGGGCCTGGGGTCCGGATTCGCCTACGACGAGCGCGACCTCCGTCGCATCGCCGGCGCGGGCCTGCACGACTCGCCCACGAGCGAGGTGCTGCTGGAGGAGTCGATCCTCGGCTGGAAGGAGTATGAGCTCGAGCTCATGCGCGACACCGCAGACAACACGGTCGTCGTCTGCTCCATCGAGAACGTCGACCCGGTGGGCGTGCACACCGGCGACTCCATCACGGTCGCCCCGGCGCTGACCCTCACCGACCGCGAGTACCAGAAGATGCGCGACATCGGCATCGACATCATCCGCGCGGTGGGTGTGGATACCGGCGGCTGCAACATCCAGTTCGCCGTCGACCCCCAGACCGGGCGCATCATCGTCATCGAGATGAACCCGCGCGTCTCGCGGTCGTCGGCGCTGGCCTCGAAGGCGACCGGGTTCCCGATCGCCAAGATCGCCGCGAAGCTCGCCATCGGCTACCGCCTCGACGAGATCCCCAACGACATCACCAAGGTGACGCCGGCCAGCTTCGAGCCGACGCTGGACTACGTCGTGGTGAAGGTGCCGCGCTTCAACTTCGAGAAGTTCCCCGCGGCGGATGTCACCCTCACCACCACCATGAAGTCGGTCGGCGAGGCGATGGCCATCGGCCGCAACTACGCCACGGCGCTGCAGAAGGCGCTGCGCTCGCTCGAGAAGCGCGGCTCCAGCTTCCACTGGGGAGACGAAGAGCGCTCCGTCGAGGAGCTGCTCGAGGTCGCGAAGACCCCCACCGATGGCCGCATCGTCGTGCTGCAGCAGGCCATGCGCAAGGGCGCGAGCATCGAGCAGGCGTTCGAGGCCACCAAGATCGACCCCTGGTTCCTCGACCAGATCGTCCTCATCAACGAGGTCGCCGAGTTCGTGCGCACGGCGGGCGAACTGGATGCCGACACCCTCCGCACCGCCAAGGAGCACGGCTTCAGCGACGCGCAGATCGCGCAGCTGCGCGGCATCCCCGAGGCCGAGGTGCGCGGCATCCGTCACGCGCTGTCGATCCGCCCGGTGTACAAGACCGTCGACACGTGCGCGGGGGAGTTCCCCGCGCTGACGCCCTACCACTACTCCAGCTACGACGCCGAGACCGAGATCACCCCCTCGGATCGCACCAAGGTCGTCATCATCGGCTCGGGCCCCAACCGCATCGGCCAGGGCGTGGAGTTCGACTACTCGTGCGTGCACGCCTCGTTCGCCCTGTCGGACGCGGGCTACGAGACGATCATGGTCAACTGCAACCCCGAGACCGTCTCGACCGACTACGACACGAGCGACCGGCTGTACTTCGAGCCGCTGACCCTCGAGGACGTCCTCGAAGTGCTGCACGCCGAGGCGCAGTCCGGCACCATCCTCGGCGTCATCTGCCAGATGGGCGGCCAGACGCCGCTGGGCCTTGCCAAGGGCATCGAAGAGGCCGGCTACACCATCCTCGGCACGCAGCCCGAGGCCATCGACCTCGCCGAGGAGCGGGAGCTGTTCTCGCGCCTGCTCGATGAGGCGGGCCTCGTCGCGCCGCGCAGCGGCACCGCGATCGACGTCGACGGCGCCGTGGCGGTCGCGGAGGGCATCGGCTACCCGGTGCTCGTGCGCCCGAGCTTCGTGCTCGGCGGTCGCGGCATGGAGATCGTCTACGACACCGCGAGCCTGCGCGACTACTTCGTGCGCATCGCCGACCAGGCCATCATCGGCCCCGGCATGCCGCTGCTCGTGGACCGCTTCCTCGACGACGCCGTGGAGATCGACGTCGACGCGCTCTACGACGGCACCGACCTGTACATCGGCGGCGTCATGGAGCACCTCGAGGAGGCCGGCATCCACTCCGGCGACTCGAGCTGCACGCTGCCGCCGATGTCGCTCGGCCGCGGCGAGATCGACCGCGTGCGCGAGGCGACGCGGGCCATCGCCGAGGGCGTGGGCGTGCGGGGTCTGCTGAACGTGCAGTTCGCCGTCAGCGCGGGCGTGCTCTACGTCATCGAGGCGAACCCCCGGGCCAGCCGCACGGTGCCGTTCGTCTCCAAGGCGCTCGGCATCCCCATGGCCAAGGCGGCCGCCCGCATCATGGCGGGCACCCCCATCGCCGGGCTCATCGCCGAGGGGATGCTGCCCGAGCAGGACGGCTCGCGCGTGCCGCTGGATGCCCCCATCGCCGTCAAGGAGGCGGTGCTGCCGTTCAAGCGGTTCCGCACCAAGGACGGCCGCATGGTCGACTCCGTGCTCGGCCCGGAGATGCGCTCGACGGGCGAGGTCATGGGGATCGACCGCGACTTCCCCACGGCGTTCGCCAAGAGCCAGGCGGCGGCGTACGGCGGGATGCCGCTGGAGGGGACCGTCTTCATCTCGGTCGCCGACGACGACAAGCGCGCCGTGATCCTGCCCGCCCACCGGCTGCAGGAGCTCGGCTACACGATCACCGCGACCGAGGGCACGGCCGAGATCCTCGCGCGCAACGGCATCGCCGTGACGGTGGTGCGGAAGTACTCCGAGACGGTCGAGAGCGGTGAGCCCAACATCGTCGACCTCATCAATGCGGGCGAGATCGACATGATCGTCAACACCCCGTCGGGCGGGATCTCCCGTGCGGACGGCTACGAGATCCGTGCCGCAGCGGTGGCCGCCGACAAGGCGCTGTTCACGACCATGGCGGTGCTCGGCGCCGCCGTCAGCGCCCTGCCGGTGCTGCGCGAAGGGTTCCGCGTGCGGAGCCTGCAGGAGTACGCCGCCGACCGCGCCGCAGATCTGGCCGCGAGCCAGGGCGACCGGGGAGGAAGATGACCGGGTTCGGCGGGCGACTGCGCGAGGCCCTCGCGACGCGGGGACCTCTCTGCGTCGGGATCGATCCGCACGAGCACCTGCTGGCCGAGTGGGGTCTTCCCGCATCGGCGGCCGGGACCCGTGACTTCGGGCTGCGCGTCGTGGATGCCGCGGCCGGCCGCGTCGGCATCGTCAAGCCCCAGGTGTCTTTCTTCGAGCGGTGGGGATCCGCCGGGTTCGCAGCGCTCGAAGAGGTGCTCGCGGCGGCGCGCGCGGCGGGCCTCCTCATCATCGCCGACGCCAAGCGCGGCGACATCGGGACGACGATGGACGCCTACGCCCGCGCGTGGCTGACCCCCGGGTCGCCGCTCGAGGCGGACGCGGTGACCCTCAGCCCGTACCTCGGCGTGGGAGCGCTGACCGGCACGCTGGAGTACGCGCTCGCGCACGGCAAGGGCGCGTTCGTGCTCGCCGCCACCAGCAACAGCGAGGCCCGGCGGCTGCAGGGCGCCCGCGACGGCGGGGACGGAACGGTCGCCGCCAGCGTGGTGGCGGAGATCTCGGCTTTCAACGCGCGCACCGCGGCGGCGGGGGAGCCCGCCGGGGTCGGCTTCGTGATCGGCGCGACCGTCGACCTGGCCGAGGCCGGGCTGGCGGACGCGCTTCTCCCCGCGGCCCCCGTGCTGGCGCCCGGCTTCGGCGCCCAGGGCGCGCAGCCGACGCACCTGGCGGCGCTGACGAGGAGTCTTGCCTCGCCGGTCGTCGCCAGTGAGAGTCGCAGCATCCTGTCGGTGGGTCCGACGACACTTGCCGCACGCATCGCTGAGCGTGCGGCGCTGTACCCGGAGGTGGAACATGGTTGATGCACAGCATCCTCCCGAAGTCGACCGCGCCGCGGCATCCCGCCGTGCGGTCGCCGCCCGTCGCGAGCGCGCGGCGCTGAAGCGCGACGTCGCCACTCGCGTGATCTCGCCGCAGGAGCTGCTGCGCCGGGCGCTGGCTGAGCCGACGTCGCCGGCGGGAGCCATGCGGGTGCCGGAGTTCCTCACCTCGATCCCCGCGATCGGGGAGGGAAAGCGCGACCGCATCCTGCAGCAGCTGGGCATCTCGCCCGTCAAGCGCCTGGGCGGGCTCGGCACGCGCCAGCGCGTGGCGCTGCAGCGGTTCCTCGACGAACGCTGGCCGGAGCCCGTGGCGCGTACCGGTCGCAGCCGGCTGATCGTGCTGGCCGGTCCCACCGCCGTGGGCAAGGGGACGGTCGCCGCGTACATCAAGGAGCACCACCCCGAGATCATGCTGTCGGTCTCGGCGACCACGCGCGCGCCGCGGCCGGGCGAGGTCGAGGGCGAGCACTACTTCTTCGTCGACGACGCCGAGTTCGACCGCCTGGTACGTGACGGCGAGCTGCTCGAGCACGCCACCGTGCACAACCACCACCGCTACGGCACGCCCCGCGCGCCGATCGACGCGGCGCTGGCCGAAGGACGCACGGTGCTGCTGGAGATCGACCTGCAGGGCGCCCGGCAGGTGCGCGCGGCCGAGCCCAGCGCCACGCTCGTCTTCCTGCTGCCGCCGAGCTGGGACGAGCTCGTGCAGCGCCTGGTCGGACGGGGCACCGAGGGCGACGAGGAGCGGGCCCGTCGCCTGCGGACGGCGAAGGTGGAGCTCGCCGCACAGGGCGAGTTCGACTATCGCGTGGTCAACGACGACGTGGCGCACGCCGCCGCCGAGGTCGCGAAGATCGCGCGCTGACGGCGCCGGGCTGCGCGCGCGGCGCGCGGCGCGCGGCATCCTTCAGTCGTCGCGAATGCGCGCCCAGAACGGCGCGGCGCACGACAAGGTAGACTGGGGGGATGCCTCGGTCAGCCGAGCGCCCAGACTTTCTCTCCCCGATCAAGACCACGACCTCAGGAGGTCCCGCATGGCCACTCGCGACCAGGGCATCATCGACCCGCCCATCGACGCACTGCTGGAGAAGGTCGACTCCAAGTACCAGCTCGTGATCTACGCATCCAAGCGCGCGCGTCAGATCAACGACTACTACTCCGACCTGCACGAGGGCAACCTCTTCGACAACGTCGGCCCGCTCGTCGACTCGACCGTCGAGGACAAGCCGCTGACCATCGCGCTGCACGAGATCCACGAGGACAAGCTGCGCCTCCGTCACGTCGACTGAGCCTCACACACACCCGATGACGCCGTGCGGCGGCCCGCTTTCGAGCGTGTCCGCCGCACGGCGCATACTTGTGTCCACCCCCGCCGCCCTCGACCTGGAGCATCGATGACCGACCTGCGCCTGTTCACCTCCGAGTCCGTCACCGAGGGTCACCCCGACAAGATCTGCGACCAGATCTCCGACAGCATCCTCGACGCGATCCTCACGGAGGACCCGAACGGCCGCGTCGCCGTCGAGACGCTCGTGACGACGGGGCTGGTGCATGTCGCCGGCGAGGTGTCCACGAGCGCGTACGTCGAGATCCCCGCGATCGTGCGCGACGTCGTGAACCGCATCGGCTACACCTCCAGCGACGCCGGCTTCGACGGCAACTCGTGCGGTGTGAGCGTGTCGATCGGCGCACAGTCCTCCGACATCGCCGCGGGCGTCGACAAGGCGTTCGAGCGCCGCGAGGACGGATCCGAGGACCCGCACGACCTGCAGGGCGCCGGCGACCAGGGCATCATGTTCGGCTACGCCACCGATGAGACGCCGCAGCTCATGCCGATGGCCATCTGGACCGCCCACCGCATCGCCGAGCGGCTCTCCGCCGTGCGACGCTCCGGGGAGCTGCCCTTCCTCCGCCCCGACGGCAAGACGCAGGTCACCCTCGGCTACGACGGGCACACCCCGCGCACGGTCGAATCGGTCGTGCTGTCCACGCAGCACCAGGCCGACATCTCGCAGAAGGCCCTCCGCGCGGCGGTGCGGGCCGAGGTCATCGACCCCGTGCTCGAAGAGACCGGGCTCGCGCTTCCCGACGTCAAATACTTCATCAACCCCGCGGGTCCCTTCGTCACCGGCGGCCCCAAGGGCGACGCCGGGCTCACCGGCCGCAAGATCATCATCGACACCTACGGCGGCGCCGCCCGTCACGGCGGCGGGGCGTTCAGCGGCAAGGACCCGTCGAAGGTCGACCGCTCCGCGGCCTACGCGATGCGCTGGGTGGCGAAGAACGCCGTCGCCGCGGGCCTGGCCGAGCGGCTCGAGGTGCAGGTCGCCTACGCGATCGGCAAGGCCAAGCCCGTCGGGCTCTATGTCGAGACCTTCGGCACCGGCCGCGTGTCCGACGAGACGATCCGCCGCGCGATCCGCGACGTGTTCGACCTGCGTCCGAAGGCGATCATCGAGCACCTCGACCTGCTGCGCCCCATCTACGCGCAGACCGCGGCCTACGGACACTTCGGCCGCGAACTGCCCGACTTCACGTGGGAGCGCACCGACCGCGTCGAGGAGCTCCGCACGGCCGCAGGCCTGTAGTGGATGCCGCGGGCGCCGGCGTGACGACCCGTCGCGTCGCACGCGTGCTGATCGACTCGCCGCTTCCGCAGTTGGACCGGCTGTTCGACTACGAGGTCCCCGACGAGCTCGTCGACACGGTGACGCCCGGCATCCGCGTGCGCGTGCCGCTGCGCACCGCCGGCCGCGTCGTCGACGCCTACGTCGTCGAGACGGGAGAGGCGGATGCCGCCGGGCGCCCGCTGTCGCTGGTCGAGTCGGTGATCTCGCCGGTCGCGGTGCTGCCCCCGGGCCTGTACGCGCTCGCACGGCGGGCCGCCGACCGGGCCGCCGGCTCGGCATCCGACATCCTGCGGCTCGCCGTACCCAAGCGCATGGTGCGGGCCGAGAAGGCGTGGTTCGCGCGGGCGACTGTGGCCGCGCCCGCAGTCGCCGAGGCGGATGCCGCGTGGGCCGACGCCGTGCTCGCGGCGTTCCCCGGGCTCTCCGACGCGATCGCCGCGGGGGAGCGGCTCGCGGTGGACGCACCGCCGCACCCGGCCCGGCTGGCTTCGGGCGAGGACGTCGGGGCGTGGGCGGAGCTGCTCGCCGCGGCCGCCGTGCGCACGCTGACCTCGGGCCGCAGCGCCGTGCTCGTCGTCCCGGACCACCGCGACCAGGCGCAGCTGGAACTCGCCCTCGCCGGCCGCGTGCCCGACGACGCCCTCGTGCGCGACGACGCGCGCCGCTCCGGTCCCGAGCGCTACGCCTCGTACCTGCGGGTGCTGGCCCCCCAGCCCTGCGTCGTCATCGGCAACCGCTCCACCGTGTACGCCCCGGCGCACGAGCCCGGACTCGTCGCGATCTGGGACGACGGCGACCCGCTGCTGGCCGAACCGCTCAGCCCCGGCGTGCACGCCCGCGACGCGGCGCTCGTGCGGCAGGAGCTCGACGGCGCGGCGCTGCTGTTCGCCGGCCACACCCGCACCACCGACGTCGAGCGGCTCGTCGCGGTCGGCTGGGTGCGCGAGGTGCCCGCCCGCCGCCGCACGAGTCCCCGCGTCGTCCTCTCGGCGACGCGCGAGGGCGAATCCCACGGCGCGCGCGTGCCCTCGTCGGCCTTCGCCGCCGCCCGCGAGGGCCTGGCATCCGGGCCGGTGCTCGTGCAGGTGTCGCGCCCCGGCTACGCCCCGGTGCTCGTGTGCGCCGACTGCCGCACACCGGCGCGCTGCCCGCACTGCGCCGGACCGCTGCGCGCCCGTCGGCCTGGCGCCATTCCCGAGTGCGCGCTGTGCGGACGCAGCGCCCCCGCATGGAAGTGCGCCAACTGCGAGAGCACGCGGCTGCGCATGGCCTCGTCCGGCAGCGAGCGCACCGCCGACGAGCTCGGGCGCGCGTTCCCCGGCACGCGCGTCATCGTCGCCGACGGCGTGCATCAGGTCACAGCGGTGGATGCCAGGCCCGCCCTCGTCATCGCCACGCGCGGCGCGGAGCCCATCGCCGCCGGCGGCTACCGCGCCGTCGTGCTGCTCGACGGCGACCGCATGCTCATGGCCGACGACCTGCGCATCGGCGAGTCCTGTCTGCGCTGGTGGTCCAACGCCGCGGCACTGGCCGCCCCCGGCGCGCCGGTGCACCTCGTCGGGGTCACCGGGGCCGTCGCCCGGGCGCTGGCGACCTGGACGCAGTCCGCCTATGCCCGCAACGAACTGGCCGAGCGGGCGCCTCTCCACATGCCGCCGGTCGTGCGGGTAGCCGCGATCCAGGGGTCGACCCAGGCCGTCCGCACGTGCCTCGACACCCTGCGCGACGACGTGCCGGCACTCGGCGACGACGCTGTGCTCGGCCCCGTGAGCGCCGAGGACGGCGCCCGTGCGGTGGTGCGCTTCGACTACGGCGTCGGCCGTGCCGTCGCCGAGAGCCTGCGCTCGGCCGTCATCGCCGATGCCCTCCACGCCCGACGCCCCACGAAGGGACGCCCCGGCCCGAGCCGTGCGACCCTGAGAGTGCGGGTCGACGTTCCCGATCTGGATCTGTAAGGAGCCCCATGCGCCTCGTCTTCGCGGGTACCCCCGAACCCGCCGTCCCCTCGCTGCGTGCCCTGGCCGCCTCCGGCCACGACCTGGTCGCGGTCGTGACCCGCACCGACGCGGTGCTGGGTCGAAAGCGCGTGCTGACGCCGTCGCCCGTGGCCCAGGCTGCCGACGAGCTCGGCATCCCCGTCATCAAGGCCGACCGGCTCGACGCGTCCGCGACCGACGCGATCACGGAGCTGCGGCCCGACCTCGGCGTCATCGTCGCGTACGGGGGCCTCGTGCGCGAGCCGCTGCTGTCGATGCCGCCGCACGGGTGGATCAACCTGCACTTCTCGCTGCTGCCCCGCTGGCGGGGAGCGGCGCCCGTGCAGCACGCGCTCATCGCGGGGGACCGCACGACCGGGGCCAGCGTCTTCCGACTGGTGGCCGAGCTCGACGCCGGTGACGTGTACGGCGAGGTCACCTACCCGGTGCCCGAGGAGGCGACGGCAGGCGACGTGCTGGCCGACCTGGCCGACGTCGGAGCAGGGGTGCTCACCGAGGTCGTCGACGCCATCGCCGCGGGCACCGCCCGCGCCGTCCCGCAGGTGGGGGAGCCCACCTACGCCGGGAAGCTGACCTTGGCCGACGGCGCCCTGGACTGGACGCAGCCCGCCCGACGCGTCGTCGACCGCGTGCGCGGCACGACCCCGGAGCCGGGCGCGCACACCACGATCGGGGGAGTGCGCCTGAAGGTGCTGGCGGCGAGCGCCGTGGCGGATGCCGCGGACCTCGAGCCCGGCCGGATCGGGCTGGTCGGTCGCGACGTGACCGTCGGCGCCGGCGAGGGCGCGGTCGTGCTGCACCGCGTGCAGCCGGCGGGGAAACCCGCGATGGATGCCGGTGACTGGTGGCGCGGGGCGCGCCTGACCGATGCGGTGGCCGGCTCATGAGCGGCGCGACCCTCGCCCGTCGCGTGGCCTTCGAGACGCTGCGGGGCGTGCACGAGTCCGACGCGTACGCCAACCTGCTGCTGCCGCGCGAGATCCGCCTGGCCGGGCTGACCCCTGCCGATGCGGGGCTCGCCACCGAGCTGACCTACGGCACACTCCGCCGCCAGGGCACGTACGACGCGATCATCGCGGAGGTCGCCGGTCGCTCGCCCGACGACATCGACCCTCCGGTGCTCGACGCCCTGCGCCTCGGGGTCCATCAGCTGCTGTCGACCCGCGTCGCCTCGCACGCCGCCGTCAACGAATCGGTCGCGCTCGCGCGGTCGGCCGCCGGGCAGGGGGCCGCGGGGTTCGTCAACGCCGTGCTGCGGCGCGTCTCGCGCGAGACCCCCGGCACGTGGATGGAGCGCATCACCGCCGCGGCGCGCTCCGACGATGAGCGCCTCGGCCTGACGTACGCCCACCCGGTGTGGGTCATCCGGGCACTCCGGCGGGCGCTGGCCGCCGAGGGACGCGCCGACGAGCTCGAAGACCTGCTGGCCGCCGACAACGCCTCACCGCAGGTGACCATGACGGCGCTGCCGGGGCTCGCCGAGATCCCCGCAGACGCCCAGCGCACGCCGTACTCGCCCTACGGCTTCCGCCTGGGCGGCGGCGCTCCCGACGCCATGATCGCGGGCGCAGGCGGCCGCATCCGCGTGCAGGACGAGGGGTCGCAGCTCGCGGCCCTGGCCCTGGTCGGGGCTGCACCGGTCGCGGCCGGCGAGCGCTGGCTCGACCTCTGCGCGGGCCCCGGCGGCAAGACCGCCATCCTCGCCGCCGAGGCGCTCGAGCGCGGGGCAAGGCTCGAGGCGAACGAACCGTCGGCCATCCGCGCGCGCCTCGTGCGCGACTCCGTCGCGGGCGTGCCGATGGACGTCCCGGTGAGCGAGCTCGACGGCCGGGAGCGGGCGGCGTCTGCCCCTGGGCAGTACGACCGTGTGCTCGTGGACGCGCCCTGCACGGGGCTGGGGGCGCTCCGCCGCCGCCCCGAGGCGCGGTGGCGCAAGAGCCCGGCCGACATCCCCGAGCTCACCGACCTGCAGCTGGGGCTGGCCACCGCCGCGGTGCAGGCGCTGCGGCCCGGCGGCATCCTGGCGTACGTCACCTGCTCGCCGCATCTGGCCGAGACGGCGGCCATCGGCGCCGAACTGCGACGCACCTTCGGCGACGAGGTGGAAGAGCTCGACGCGCGCGCCGTGGTCGAGGACGTCTCACGTTCGCCGCTGGATCTTCCCGAGCAGGCAGACGGCTCCGGGCGCGCGCAGCTGTGGCCCCACCGGCACGGCACCGATGCGATGTCGATCACGCTTCTGCGGCGACGGTGATCCCCGCTGCCCCCTCCCCGCGGGCCCCGGGCACCCGCGGCTGCGCGCGCTGCTCGAGTGTCGCGTCGGCACAGTCCCGCGCTCCCGCACCCACCATTCGCGACACCGGAGCAGCGCCGGTTCTGGCGCGGAGCGTACGCGCCTCGTGCGGGCGTGCGCGCGGCTGTTCGAGTGTCGCGTCGGCACGGTCCCGAGCGCCGGCACCCGCCATTCGCGACACCGGAGCCGTGCGGGTTCTGGCGCGGAGCGTACGCGCCTCGTGCGGGCGTGCGCGCGCTGCTCGAGTGTCGTGTCGGCACGGTCCCGAGCGCCCGCACCCGCCATTCGCGACACCGGAGTAGTGCAGGTCTGGCGCGGAGCGTACGCGCCTCGTGCGGGGGTGCGCGGGCTGTTCGAGTGTCGCGTCGGCACGGTCCCGAGCGCCGGCACCCGCCATTCGCGACACCGGAGCAGCGCGGGCGCCGCGAGAGCGGCGGGCGCGGGGCGGTTCGGGCGGCGCGGCCCGGATAATGGGACGGTGACCGACACCACCGACGTCCGCGTCAATCCCAGCGTCCTGGCCGCCGACTTCGTCAACATGCAGGCGGAGCTGGCTCGCATCGCCACCGCGGACTTCGTGCACGTCGACGTCATGGACAACCACTTCGTGCCGAACCTCACCTTCGGCCCGCAGATGGTGGCGCGCATCCAGCAGACGAGCCCCGTGCCGCTGGACGTGCACCTCATGATCGACGACCCGGAGCGCTGGGCGCCGGAATACGCCGAGCTCGGCGCGGCGTCGGTGACCTTCCACCTCGAGGCGGCCGCGAACCCCGTGGCGCTCGCCAGACGGCTGCGCTCGATCGGCGCTCGCGCGGGCGTCGCCGTCAAGCCCGGAACTCCCGTGGAGGGGCTCTTCGACAGCCTCGACGAGTTCGACCAGATCCTGGTGATGACGGTGGAGCCGGGCTTCGGCGGTCAATCCTTCATGCCGGAGACCATGCCCAAGCTGCGACTGCTCGCCGACGAGGCCCGCCGCCGGGGGAGCGCGGTGTGGCTCCAGGTCGACGGCGGCATCGGTGAATCCACGATCGCGCAGGCCGCCGAAGCCGGTGCGGACACGTTCGTCGCCGGCTCTGCGGTGTTCGGCGCCGCCGACCCCGGGGCCGCGATCCTGGCGCTGCGGTCGGCGGCGGGGCGCGCCCACCGGCACTGAGCCTCGGTCAGCCGGCGCTGTCCGGCGGTGCGGTCACGGCCGGGTCCAGCGCATGGTGATCGAGAAGTTCGCGGTGGACTTCGCGTTGGTGATGATGGCGCCCAGTTCCGCACTGAGCTGGATGCCGAACTCGAGCTCGATCTCCTGCGGTACGACCGGCAGCCGCGTGAGCCGGTCGATGAGAGCCCGCACGACCGGTTCGACCCGTTCCACCGCGTCCTCGAACCGGCGCTGGGAGCGTTCGACCAGTCCGCCGTCGGAGTCGCCCCCGCCGCGCGTGACGATCGGACCCGGGGCGGTCCAGGACGCGGGCGTGCTGACCTCCACCAGGATGTCTCCGCCCTCTGAAGGGAATGCGACGATCGGGCACATCTTCTGATCCTCACTGTTCGTGCGTCACCGTGACGTCGAAGTCGCCGACGTTGCCGACGTACCCCTCGTCGTTGATACCGAGGAAGAGCGCGCCATCGGCCGGGCACGTCATGTCCAGCGCCGAGCCGACGAGGAACGGCGCCCCCGACTCGCCGACACGCCCGATGAGCGCGGCGTGGTTCGCGTCGTCCACCACATTGGTGTCCAGCCGCTCGCCGTCCATCCCGTCCGGGCCGGAGGCGCGGTCTGCCGTCCCGCCGTGCTGAACGATGCCGGTCGCACGGATCTGCAGCGGCTCGTCAACGGCGCACTCGACCGCCGTCACCGTCCACAGCTGGCTGGCCGGGATGGCGAAGCTCGTCGTGGTCGGAACGGGTGAGGGTGTCCCGGCGCCGGGTGCGGGGGAGGCATCAGGCTCCCTGAGACCGGGAAGAACCGCCGCCAGGGCGATGCCGGCGGCGGCGATGGCCGCGAGTCCGATGCCGGCCCCCACGAGCGCCGCCGTCCGCCGACGTCGTCGTGGCCCCGGCGGTACGCTCTCCCCGAGCGGTGTTCCCCCGGCCACCGCCTCGGCATCGGCGGGCGCCGGGGGCAGCGGATCGGGGGCGCCGGCGTGCCGGCCCGCCAGCGACTGGATCTCGGCGACGGTGAACAGGCGGGTGTCCTCGCCGCGCAGGTAGAGCACGGGGGTGATCCACTCGAGCGTGTCGCGCGAGAGCCCGAGGATCGCGATGCGTCCGCTGCGGGTGGCGTCGTCGATCGTGCGGCCGTAGGCCAGGGCGGCATAGAAGCCGTGCGCGAAGGCGAGCGCCGCGGCGTCGCTGACGGTGAACTGCATGGCCACGACCGCGCTGATCCCGCTGCGCACGAGCGCGGCGGCGGTGCCGGAGTACAGCTCGCGCAGGCCGCTTGCACCCGACATGCACGAGTTGAGAACGACCAGGCGAGGCGTCGGCTCGGTCTCGTCGAGCAGATCGGCCAGCGCGGCGGCGCCGACGTACTCGGCGCGGCCGTCGGGTCCGCAGAACGCCAGTTCGCCCTCGTCGGTCTCGTCCTGGTAGCGGCTGTGGCCCACGAAGTGCAGGACATGCCAGGCCTGGGCCAGGAGCCTGCCGTGCAGCCGATCCCAGCTGACCTGCTCGATCCACTCGATGCGCGCCAGTCCCGCCGCCACGTGCGGGGCCAGGGCGCGCTCCAGACGGTCGCGCTCGGCCTCCACGTCCAGCGTCGCCAGGTTGCGGGGCGAGGAGAGTAGGCCGAGGATCCGCAGTGGCGGATCCACCCGCAGCGGCGCGAGCGACTCGGGCGGGCCGATCTGGCGGATCAGCGACTCCTTCCGGCACAGGTAGGTGCCGGTGGCCCCGTCGAACATCGCCTCCCAGGGCAGCGCCGCCAGCGCCGGGTCCTCCAGCCGCAGCCGCAGCTGCAGGTTCTCCCCGCGCGCGTGGGCGAGGGCGCGGCTGGTGCGGAAGGCGGCGCCGACGTCGCCCGTGAACAGGCGGTCGAACAGCTCCGCGCCGATGCGGCGGACTTCGCCCTCGCCGGCGCTGAGCGTGCGCCGCGCAGGGACCGCCGAAGCGAGCACCGTCGCCTCCACCGACGACAGCCGCGCCGCCAGCGCGTCCACATCGAGGTCGAACGCGCCGCGGCCGCCCTCGCTGCCGGTGGCCCGCAGCACACGGACCGGCCGCGCACGGGAGGGTTCTCCCGCGCTGATCTCGAGTTCGATGACCGCACCCATGGCCGCCCCCATCCGCGACTGGAACGAGCGTATCGCCGTGCGCGGACAGGGGATAGGGCCGTCTCGCGCGGTCACGCGGCCGGCAGTGGCCCGCCCGTTCGGTAGCCTGTCAGGGTGAAGACGTTCGACGCCCTGTTCGCTGAGCTGTCCGCCAAGGCGGAGCAGCGCCCCGAGGGATCGGGCACCGTCGCCGAGCTTGATGCCGGCGTGCACGCGATCGGCAAGAAGATCGTCGAAGAGGCCGCCGAGGTGTGGATGGCCGCGGAGTACGAGTCGCAGGATGCCGCGGCGGAGGAGATCTCCCAGCTGCTCTACCACCTGCAGGTGATGATGCTCGCGAAGGGGATCACCCTCGCAGACGTCTACCGACATCTCTGAGCGCCTCTCGTCACCCCTCCGCTCCCACCCGAAAGCCACACATGCTGCGTATCGCCGTGCCGAACAAGGGCTCCCTCGCCGACACCGCCGCCGAGCTGCTCGCCGAAGCGGGCTACATCGGCCGCCGCGACCCGAAGGACCTGCACGTCATCGACCCCGTCAACGAGGTCGAGTTCTTCTACCTGCGCCCCAAGGACATCGCCACCTACGTCGGCTCCGGCGCCCTGGACGTGGGCATCACCGGCCGCGACCTGCTGCTGGACGCCCGCATGCCCGGTGCCCGCGAGGTCGAGGCGCTCGGCTTCGGCGCCTCGACCTTCCGCTTCGCCGGTCCCCCCGGACGGTTCTCCGCCCTGGCCGACCTCGAGGGCCTGCGTGTCGCCACCGCCTACCCCGGCCTCGTCGACGCCTACCTCGATGAGCACGGCGTCGCCGTGGACCTCGTGCCGCTGGACGGCGCCGTGGAATCGGCCGTGCGGCTCGGCGTCGCCGACGCGGTCGCCGATGTCGTCTCCACCGGCACCACCCTCCGCCAGGCGGGCCTGGAGATCTTCGGACCCGTGCTGCTGCAGTCCGAGGCCGTGCTCATCGGCTCGCCGACCGAGGCGGAGGGCGCGGAGACCCTGCTGCGCCGCCTGCGAGGCGTCATGGTGGCCCGCCGATACGTCATGGTCGACTACGACCTGCCGGTGTCGCTCGTCGACCAGGCGGCCGACATCGCCGGCGGCATCGAGTCGCCCACCATCTCGCCGCTGCGCGACCCCTCGTGGGTCGCGGTGCGCGTCATGGTCGAGCGCCGTCGCGTGAACCAGATCATGGACGCCCTCTACGCCATCGGGGCGCGCGCGATCCTCGTCACCGCTATCCACAACGCGAGGCTCTGATGGCGCTGGCGTGCCGCGTCATCCCGTGCCTGGACGTCGCCGCGGGCCGGGTGGTGAAGGGCGTCAACTTCGCCAACCTGCGCGACATGGGCGACCCGGTCGAGCTCGCTCGGCTGTACTTCGAGCAGGGCGCAGACGAGATCACCTTCCTCGACGTGACGGCCACGGTCGACGCGCGTGCGACGACGTATGACGTCGTGCGCCGCACGGCCGAGCAGGTCTTCATCCCGCTCACCGTGGGCGGCGGCGTGCGCTCGGCCGACGACGTGGCGCGCCTCCTCGGCGTCGGGGCGGACAAGATCGGCGTGAACTCCGCCGCCATCGCCCGTCCCGCGCTCATCGACGACATCGCCGACCGGTTCGGCGCCCAGGTGCTCGTGCTCTCGCTCGACGTCAAGCGCTCCGCTGTCACCCCGTCGGGCTTCGTCGTGACCACCCACGGCGGACGCACCGAGACGGAGCTGGACGCACTCGACTGGGCGCAGGAGGCGATCGAACGGGGTGCCGGCGAACTGCTGGTGAACTCCATCGACGCCGACGGCACGAAAGAGGGCTTCGACCTCGAGCTCGTCCGTCTCATGCGGGAGCTGTCCACCGTGCCGGTCATCGCCTCGGGGGGAGCGGGCGACGCCTCCCACTTCGCCCCCGCAGTGCACGCCGGTGCCGACGCGGTGCTCGCCGCCTCGGTCTTCCACACCGGCCAGCTCACCATCGGCGACGTCAAGGACGCGCTGGCCGCCGAGGGGATCCTCGTGCGCGGACGGGAGGACCTGTCGTGACCGACAGCGTGGATGAGCGCATCGCACGCGTGACCTTCGACGAGAACGGCCTGGTGGCCGCCATCATCCAGCAGTGGGACACCCTCGAGGTGCTCATGCTGGCATGGATGGATGCCGAGGCCCTCCGCCGCACCCTCACCACCGGCCGCGTGACCTTCTGGTCGCGTTCCCGGCAGGAGTACTGGCGCAAGGGCGACACGTCCGGGCACATCCAGCTCGTGCGCGGCGCGCGCCTGGACTGCGACGGCGACGCCGTGCTCATCTCCGTGGAGCAGGTGGGGGCGGCGTGCCACACCGGCACCCGCACGTGCTTCGACGCCGACGACCTGCACCCCGTCACGGCGACGCCATGACCCGGCGCGCGCGTCTTATGGCGGTGCTGGCGATGGTCGTCGCCGGCGGCACTGCCGTCATCTCCTCCACGCAGACCTGGCTGGACGTCACCCTGACAGACGGCGCGGCGCACGTGCTGGCCGTCCCCGGAGCCGCCGCCGTGCCGGTGATCGCGCCCCTGGGGCTCGCCGCGCTGGCGCTCGGTCTCGCGCTCACGATCGTCGGCCGCGTGCTGCGTTACGTCTTCGGGGCGATCGCCGTCGCCGTCGGCGGCCTCATGCTCGCGCTCACCTGGCCGGTGGCCGTCGACCCGCCCGTGACGGCTGCGGCATCCACCGTGACCGAGACGACGGGCCTGAGCGGCACCGAGGCGGTCTCCGCCCTCGTGGCCGGAATGGCCGTGACCCCGTGGCCGTGGGTGACGGTCGTCGCGGCCGTGATCCTGGTGGTGGGGGGTGTCTGGACGCTCGCCTCGGCACACCGCTGGACGGGCGCCGGACGCCGCTATCGCACCGAGGCCACGGCCGTCGCCGGCCCCGCCTCGTCGCGCCCGCACGATGCCATCGACTCGTGGGACGACCTGTCGCGCGGCACGGACCCGACAGCCTGACCCCGCTAGACTGGACCGGAGCGGCCGCCCTGCCGCTGCGCACGCGAAGGAGACAGATGAGCAACCACATCGGCGACCCCGGCCACGGACATTCCCCGGCAGCGTGGACCGCCGTCGTCATCATGCTGCTCGCGTTCGTGCTGGGCACCCTGTTCTTCTGGCTGGACATGCCGGCGCTCGTCTGGGCCTCCGCCGGCCTGCTCGTCGTCGGCGCCATCGTCGGCTGGGCCATGTCCAAGGCCGGTTACGGCGCCAACGGTCCCAAGTACGCCTCGAAGCAGCATTGAGCATGCTCGCGGGCCTGACGGCCGGCGCGGTGGAGGATGCCGAGGAGCGGTCGCTGCGGCGGCCGCTCGCCGAGGTGGAGAAGCTCGCGCTGTCGCAGCCCGCGGCGCGCGACGCCCTCGCCGCGCTGGCGCCCGCGGACCGCGTGAAGATCATCGCCGAGGTCAAGCGCGCGAGCCCCTCGCGCGGCGACCTCGCCGCGATCCCCGACCCTGCTCACCAGGCCTCGCTCTACGAGACCGGGGGAGCCAGCGCGATCTCGGTGCTGACCGAAGGGCGCCGCTTCAAGGGCAGCCTCGCCGACCTCGAAGCGGTCAAGGCCGCGGTGTCGGTGCCGGTGCTGCGCAAGGACTTCATCGCGACGCCCTATCAGGTGCTCGAGGCCCGGGCCTCGGGCGCGGACCTCGTGCTGCTGATCGTCGCGGCCCTCGAGCAGCCCCTGCTGGCACAGCTGCACGCCCTCGTGCTGGAGCTGGGCATGACGCCGCTGGTCGAGACGCACTCGCTCGACGAGGTGCAGCGTGCCGCCGACGTCGGCGCCCGGCTGATCGGCGTCAACGCCCGCGACCTGTCGACCTTCGAGCTCGACCGTGACCTCTTCGGCCGCCTCGCCGAGCACATTCCGGCGGATGCCGTGAAGATCGCCGAGTCCGCCGTCCTCACCCCTGCCGACGTCGCGCACTACCGCGGCGCCGGCGCCGACGTGGTCCTCATCGGGGAGGCGCTGGTCACCGGCGACCCGGTGGCGACCCTCACCGCTTTCCTGGAGGCCGGCTCATGAGCCTGCGCGAGGCCCACGGGCCCTACTTCGGCGACTTCGGCGGGCGCTACATGCCCGAGTCGCTCATCGCCGCGATCGACGAGCTGACCGCGGAATACGAGGCGGCCAAGGCCGACCCCGCGTTCGAGGCGGAGTTCCAGAGCCTGCTGCGCTCGTACGCCGGCCGCCCGTCGCCCCTCACCGAGGTGCCGCGGTTCGCCGAGCACGCCGGCGGCGCCCGGGTCTTCCTCAAGCGCGAGGACCTCAACCACACCGGCTCGCACAAGATCAACAACGTCATCGGGCAGGCCCTCCTCACCAAGCGCCTGGGCAAGACCCGCGTCATCGCCGAGACGGGCGCCGGCCAGCACGGCGTCGCCACCGCCACGGCAGCGGCCCTGTTCGGATTCGACTGCACGATCTACATGGGCGAGGTCGACACCGAGCGTCAGGCGCTCAACGTCGCCCGCATGCGGCTGCTCGGCGCCGAGGTCGTCCCGGTCACCACGGGCTCCCGCACACTGAAGGATGCCATCAACGAGGCATACCGCGACTGGGTCGCCAGCGTCGAGACGACCAACTACGTCTTCGGCACCGCCGCCGGTCCCCACCCCTTCCCCGCCATGGTGCGCGACTTCCAGAAGATCATCAGCGAAGAAGCGCGCGCGCAGCTGCTGGACGAGGTCGGGCGCCTGCCCGACGCCGTCGTCGCCTGCGTCGGCGGCGGCTCCAACGCCATCGGGATGTTCGACGCGTTCCTCGACGACGAGGGCGTGCGCCTGTACGGCGTCGAGGCTGCCGGCGACGGCGTCGACACGCTGCGCCACGCGGCATCCATCGAGCGCGGCCGCCCCGGCGTGCTGCACGGCGCGAAGACCTTCGTGCTGCAGGACGAGGACGGCCAGACCGTCGAGTCGCACTCCATCTCGGCGGGCCTGGACTACCCCGGTGTCGGGCCCGAGCACGCGTGGCTCGCGTCGATCGGCCGCGCCGAGTACATCCCCGCCACCGATGCCGAGGCGATGGACGCGCTGCGCCTGCTCAGCCGCACCGAGGGGATCATCCCCGCCATCGAGTCCGCCCACGCCCTCGCCGGCGCCATGCGACTCGGACGCGAGCTCGGGCCGGATGCCCTGATCGCCGTCAGCCTTTCGGGCCGCGGCGACAAGGACATGGACACCGCCGCGCGCTGGTTCGGGCTCTACAGCGACGAGGCGCCCGCACCCGTCGTCACGCCGCCCGAGGACGAAGCCGCCGCCGGCGAAGGGATCGAGCTGTGACCTCCCGCGTCGCCGCCGCCATCGACGCCGCCGCCGCCCAGGGGCGCGGCGCGTTCGTCGGCTACCTCCCGCTCGGGTTCCCCGACCTGCGGACGAGCATCGAGGCCGCCGTGACCCTGGCCGAGAACGGTGCCGACATCCTCGAACTCGGCCCGCCGTACTCCGACCCGGTGATGGACGGCACGGTCATCCAGGAGGCGACCCAGACGGCCCTCGCCGCCGGTTTCCGGCTGCGCGACATCTTCACCGCTGTCCGTGAGATCACGGCCCGCGTCGACGTGCCCGTGCTCGTCATGACGTACTGGAACCCCGTCATGCAGTACGGCGTCGACCGCTTCGCCGACGACCTGCTGGCTGCCGGGGGAGCGGGCCTGATCACGCCCGACATCACGCCGGATTCCGCCGCGGAGTGGATCGCCGCGTCCGAGCGGACGGGACTCGACCGCGTCTTCCTGGCCGCCCCGACCTCGACCGACGAGCGCCTCGACCTGATCGTCGGGGCCTCCACCGGGTTCGTGTACACGGTCTCGACCATGGGCATCACCGGAGAGCGGGCCGATCTGGACGCCGCGGCGCGCACCCTGGTGGGGCGCCTGCGCGACCGCGGATGCGAGCGGGCATGCGTCGGCATCGGCATCTCGACCCCCGAGCAGGTGGCGGGAGTGCTCGAGTACGCCGACGGCGCGATCGTGGGCACCGCCCTCGTGCGCGCGCTCCGCGACGGGGGTCTCGACGCTCTCGCCGAGACCGCACGCGCCCTCACCGCCGGCTCGGCGCCCGTCGCGAACTAGACTTTCCTGGCCGGCCCGCCGCCGGCCCTCTGAACGCAAGGACACGGATCCCCATGATCACTGCCGTCGCGCACGTCGTCGCCAGCATCCCGAGCCCCTCCGTCAGCTACTGGGACCTCGGGCCGGTGCGCATCCACTTCTATGCGCTGTGCATCATCGCCGGCATCATCGCCGCGGTCCTGCTCACGAACCACCGACTCACCAAGCGCGGCGCGGAGCCCTGGGTCGTCATCGACGTCTCGCTCCCCACGGTGATCCTCGGCATCGTCGGGGCCCGCTTCTTCCATGTGCTCACCCACCCCGGCTTCTACTTCGCCGAGGGCCGGCAATGGTGGAATCCGTTCGAGCAGGATGCCATCTGGAACGTCTGGGACGGCGGCATCGCGATCTTCGGCGCCCTGCTCGGCGGCGCGGTGGGTGCGTGGATCGGATGCAAGTGGACCGGCATCCGGTTCTGGAGCTTCGCCGACGCCCTCGCCCCCGGACTGCTGCTCGCCCAGGCGCTCGGACGCTTCGGAAACTGGTTCAACCAGGAGCTCTACGGCGTGCCGACCGACCTGCCGTGGGGCCTGGAGATCGACTACCCCAACGCCGCGTGGCCCGCGGGCCTGCCCGAGGGGACCCTCTTCCACCCCACGTTCCTGTACGAGGTGCTCTGGAACCTGCTGGGCGTGGTCGTGCTGCTGTGGGCCGGCCGCAAGCTGCGTCTGCAGTGGGGGCGCCTGCTCGGCCTCTACCTCGTCTGGTACAGCGCGGGGCGCATCGTGTGGGAGTCGATCCGCATCGACCCGAGCGAGGTGTTCTTCGGCCTGCGCACCAACGTCTGGGCATCGATCCTCGGCATCGTGGTGGGACTGGCGATCATCATCGTGCAGAAGCGTCGCCACACCGGGGGGGAGCCGTCGGTTTATGTGCCCGGCAGGCAGTGGACCCCCGAGGGGGCTGTACAATCGCAGGACAACGATGACTTCGTCGACGTGAGCGCACCCCCCGCGTCCGATGTCCCCGAGGAGACAGCCACAAGCGCAGTTCCCCGTACATAGGTTTCAGGGCCGACGTCGTCCCGTCTTGAGTCTCAGAGTGAGGACGGCAGGTATGCCTTCGAGCCCCCGTCACGACGCCGGATCCTTCCGGGCGTTCCCGCCCCGTCAGGGCATGTACAACCCCGCGTTCGAGAAGGACGCGTGCGGTCTGGCGATGGTCGCAACGCTCCGCGGCCACGCCGGCCACGACATCGTCGAGCTGGCGCTGACGGCGCTGCGCAACCTCGAGCACCGCGGCGCGATCGGGTCGGACGCCGGTACCGGCGACGGCGCCGGCATCCTCACCCAGATGCCCGACGCGTTCCTGCGCGCGGTCGTCGACTTCGACCTGCCGGCGGCGGGGGAGTACGCCGCAGGGATGGCATTCCTCCCCCGAGAGCGCGACGCCCGCGAGGCGCTGAAGACCGGCATCGAGGAGCTCGCCGCCCGCGAGGGACTCACGGTGCTCGGCTGGCGCGAGGTCCCGACCGCCGACGACAATCTCGGCAAGCTGGCGTACGCGGCCCGTCCCGCGTTCGAGCAGCTGTTCCTCTCCCGCCCCGCCATCGGCGGTGCGCCGGCGTTGTCGGGCATCGCCCTCGACCGGCGCGCCTATCGGCTGCGCAAGCGCGCCCAGCATGAGCTGGGCGCGTATTTCGTCTCCCTGTCCTGCCGCACCCTCGGCTACAAGGGCATGGTCACCACGCTGCAGCTGGAGCCGTTCTACCCCGACCTTCAGGACGAGCGCTTCGCCTCGGAGCTGGCCGTCGTGCACTCGCGGTACTCGACCAACACCTTCCCGTCGTGGCCCCTCGCGCAGCCGCTGCGCATGCTGGCCCACAACGGCGAGATCAACACCGTCAGCGGCAACCGCAACTGGATGCGCGCGCGGCAGTCGCAGCTGGAGTCGGAGCTGCTGGGGGACATGCGGCCGCTCCTGCCGATCTGCACCGAGGGCGCCAGCGACTCGGCGTCGTTCGACGAGGTGCTCGAGCTCCTCACCCTCTCGGGTCGCAGCCTGCCGCACGCGATCATGATGATGGTGCCCGAGGCCTACGAGAAGCAGGCGGACATCGCCCCGGACCTGCGGGCGTTCTACGACTACCACTCCATGCTCATGGAGCCCTGGGATGGCCCGGCTGCACTGATCTTCACCGACGGCACCCTGGTCGGCGCCACCCTCGACCGCAACGGCCTGCGCCCCGGGCGCTGGACCGAGACGACCGACGGCCTCATCGTCATCGGCAGCGAGACCGGCGTGCTCGACTTCGAGCCCTCGCGCATCAAGCGCCGCGGGCGGCTGAGCCCGGGACGGATGTTCCTCGTCGACACCGCCGAGCGGCGCATCGTCGAGGATTCCGAGATCAAGGCGCGGCTCGCGGCGTCGGAGCCCTGGGAGCTGTGGCTGCGCCAGCGCCTGCAGCTGTCGGAGCTTCCCGAGCGCGAGCACATCGTGCACCCGATCGCCTCGATCACGCGCCGGCAGCGCACCTTCGGCTACACCGAGGAGGAGGTGCGCATCCTGCTGACCCCGATGGGGCAGAACGGCGCCGAGCCCATCGGCGCCATGGGGTTCGACACGCCCATCGCGGTGCTCAGCGAGCGTCCGCGGCTGCTCTTCGACTACTTCGTGCAGCAGTTCGCCCAGGTCACCAACCCGCCACTGGACTCGATCCGCGAAGAGGTCGTCACGAGCCTCCGAGCCGGCCTCGGCCCGGAGCGCAACCTGCTGTCGAGCGGGCCGGATCACGCACGCCAGATCACCCTCGACTTCCCGGTGATCGACAACGACGAGCTGGCGAAGATCCAGAACATCGGGCGCACCATGCCCGGGCGCCGGTCCGTCACGCTCAGGGGGCTCTACCACTTCGACGCCGGCCCCGGCACGATGAAGGCGCGCCTGGACGAGCTGTGCGCCGAGGCGGACCTCGCCATCGAAGAGGGCGCGGAGTTCCTCATCCTCTCGGACCGCGACTCGAACAAGGACCTCGTCCCCATCCCGTCGCTGCTGCTGGTCTCGGCGATCCATCACCACCTCATCCGCAGGCAGAACCGCATGAAGGTGGGCCTCGTCGTCGAAGCAGGCGACGTGCGTGAGGTGCACCACGTCGCGACCCTCATCGGCTACGGCGCGTCGGCGGTGAACCCGTACCTCGCGATGGAGAGCGTCGAGTACCTGGTGCGCGCGGGCTTCATCACCGGCATCACGCCCGAGAAGGCCGTCACCAACGTCATCTACGCGCTCGGCAAGGGCGTGCTGAAGATCATGTCCAAGATGGGCATCTCCACCGTGTCGTCCTACGCGGGAGCGCAGGCGTTCGAAGCGGTCGGCCTCTCGCAGGAGTTCATCGACGCCTACTTCACCGGCACCGAGAGCAAGCTCGGCGGCATCGGCATCGAGCACATCGCCGCCGAGAACCAGGCACGACACGACTTCGCCTACCCGGAGGACGGCGCCGCCCGGGCGCACGAGCGGCTGTGGACCGGCGGCGAGTACCAGTGGCGTCGCGACGGCTCGCCGCACCTGTTCAACCCCGACACGATTTTCCGGCTGCAGCACTCGACGCGTTCCCGCCGTTACGACATCTTCCGCGAGTACACCAAGCTCGTCGACGACCAGGCGCGCGAGCTCAAGACCCTGCGGGGCATGTTCACCCTGCGCAGCGGCCTGCGCCCGCCGGTGCCGATCGACGAGGTCGAGCCGGTCTCGTCGATCGTCAAGCGCTTCTCCACCGGGGCGATGAGCTACGGCTCGATCTCGAAGGAAGCGCACGAGACGCTCGCGATCGCCATGAACCGGCTCGGCGCGAAGTCGAACACCGGCGAGGGCGGCGAAGACGTCGAGCGTCTGCTCGACCCCGAGCGTCGCAGCGCCATCAAGCAGGTGGCATCCGGCCGGTTCGGCGTCACGAGCATGTACCTCACGCACGCCGACGACATCCAGATCAAGCTCGCCCAGGGCGCCAAGCCCGGCGAGGGCGGGCAGCTGCCGCCGGCCAAGGTGTACCCGTGGGTGGCCCGCACCCGCGGCGGCACCCCCGGCGTCGGTCTCATCTCACCGCCGCCGCACCACGACATCTACTCCATCGAAGACCTCAAGCAGCTGATCTTCGACCTCAAGCGCGCCAACCCCGCAGCCCGAGTGCACGTCAAGCTCGTGAGCCAGTCGGGGATCGGCGCGGTCGCCGCAGGCACGGCGAAGGCACTGGCCGACGTGATCCTCGTCTCGGGGCACGACGGCGGCACCGGCGCAAGCCCGCTCAACTCCCTGAAGCACGCGGGTACGCCGTGGGAGCTGGGGCTGGCCGAGACGCAGCAGACCCTCATGCTCAACGACATGCGGGACCGCGTCGTGGTGCAGGCCGACGGTCAGCTCAAGACCGGGCGCGACGTCATCATCGCCGCTCTGCTGGGCGCCGAGGAGTTCGGCTTCGCCACCACGGCCCTCGTGGTCGAGGGCTGCATCATGATGCGCGTCTGCCACCTCGACACCTGCCCCGTCGGCGTCGCCACCCAGAACCCGGTGCTGCGCGAGCGCTTCACCGGCAAGGCCGAGCACGTGGTGACCTTCATGGAGTTCCTCGCGCAGGAGGTGCGTGAGTACCTCGCCGAGCTCGGCTTCCGCTCGCTGGACGAGGCGGTCGGGCGCACCGAGCTGCTCGACGTCAACGGTGCGGTCGCGCACTGGAAGGCCGAGGGCCTCGACCTCGGTCCGATCCTGCGCGGTCCGGCGTTCGCCCCGGAGGTCGCGCGCCGCAACATGCGCACGCAGGACCACGAGCTCGAGGAGCACTTCGACGTGCAGCTCATCGAGCGCGCGCAGGACGTCGTCGCGCACGGCGGTCAGATCACGATCGACCTGCCGATCCGCAACACCGAGCGGGCCGTCGGCACCATGCTCGGCAACCGGGTGACGCTCGCACACGGCGTGAACGGCCTGCCGTCGGGGTCCATCGTGGTGAACCTCACCGGGTCCGCGGGTCAGTCCTTCGGGGCGTTCCTTCCCGCCGGCATCACCCTGCGCCTCGAGGGCGACTCGAACGACTACGTGGGCAAGGGCCTGTCTGGCGGCCAGATCGTCGTGCGCCCCCCGCGGGATGCCGCCTTCGACGCATCCCGCAACGTCATCGCCGGAAACGTCATCGGCTACGGTGCGACGCAGGGCACGATGTTTCTGCGGGGCGTCGTGGGGGAGCGGTTCTTCGTGCGCAACTCCGGCGCCACCGCGGTCGTCGAGGGCGTCGGCGACCACGCGCTGGAGTACATGACCGGCGGGCTCGCCGTGATCCTCGGCGCCACCGGGCGCAACCTCGGCGCCGGCATGTCCGGCGGCAACGCCTACATCTACAAGCTGGACCGGGCCCTCGTGAACCGCGAGGCACTGGCATCCGGCGAGCTCGAGCTGCTGGAGATGGGCTCCGGCGACATCGAGATCCTGCGCGACCTGCTTCTGCAGCACGTCGCCGAGACCGAATCCGCTCTGGCCGCATCGCTGCTGGAGAACTTCGACACGGAGGCGGGCAACTTCGTCCGCGTCGTTCCCCGCGACTACGCCGCGGTGCTGCAGACCCGCCAGCAGGCGGCTGCAGAGGGACTCGACCCCGACGGCGAAGTCGTCTGGAACCGCATCATGGAGGTGACGGGTGGCTGACCCGAAGGGCTTTTTGAAGGTCACCGAGCGCGAGCTTCCGCCGCGCCGCCCGGTGCCGGTGCGCATCCTCGACTGGAAAGAGGTGTACGAGCCGGGCGACACCGCCGTGCTGCGACGCCAGGCCGGTCGCTGCATGGACTGCGGGGTGCCGTTCTGTCACAAGGGCTGCCCCCTCGGCAACCTCATCCCGGAGTGGAACGACCTCATGTGGCGCGGCCAGGCCCGCAGCGCCAGCGAGCGGCTGCACGCGACGAACAACTTCCCGGAGTTCACCGGGCGGCTGTGCCCGGCGCCCTGCGAGAGCTCGTGCGTGCTGGGCATCAACCAGCCCGCCGTGACCATCAAGCAGGTCGAGGTGTCGATCATCGAAGAGGCGTTCGCCCACGGCTGGGTGGAGCCGGAGCCCCCCGAGCGCCTCACCGGCAAGACCGTCGCCGTCGTCGGCTCGGGCCCCGCCGGGCTCGCCGCCGCACAGCAGCTGACCCGAGCGGGCCACACCGTGGCCGTCTTCGAGCGCGACGACCGCATCGGCGGGCTGCTGCGGTACGGCATCCCGGACTTCAAGATGGAGAAGCGCCACCTGGAGTACCGGCTGCGCCAGATGCAGGACGAGGGAACACGGTTCCGCGCCGGCGTCGAGATCGGCCGCGACATCACGTGGGACCAGCTGCGCGAGCGGTACGACGCGGTCGTGGTGGCCACCGGGGCGACCGTGCCCCGTGACCTCCCCATCCCGGGGCGCGACCTCGCCGGCGTGCACTTCGCGATGGAGTACCTCGTCGAATCCAACAAGGCCGTCGCCGGCGACCAGGTGCCCAACCAGATCACCGCGGCGGGCAAGCACGTCATCGTCATCGGCGGCGGCGACACCGGGGCCGACTGCATCGGCACCGCGCACCGCCATGGCGCGCTGAGCGTGACGAACCTCGCCATCGGCGTGCAGCCTCCCACGGCGCGCCCCGACCACCAGCCGTGGCCGATGACCCCGACGCTGTTCGAGGTCTCCACGGCCCACGAGGAGGGCGGGGAGCGGACGTACCTGGCATCCACCGTGGAGTTCCTGGGCAACGACGTCGGCGAGGTGCGCGCGCTGCGCGTGGCCGAGACCGAGTTCGTCGACGGCCGTCGAGTGCCCAAGAGCGGCACCGAGCGCGAGATCCCCGCCGACCTCGTGCTCATCGCGATGGGGTTCACCGGCCCCGAGCGCGACCAGCTGGAGGACCAGCTCCACACGCAGTTCACGCCGCGCGGCATCCTCGCCCGCGACGAGGACTACCAGGCCAGCCACCCCGGCGTCTTCGTCGCCGGCGACGCCGGCCGCGGTCAGTCGCTCATCGTGTGGGCCATCGCGGAGGGCCGGGCCGCTGCCGCGGCGGTCGACCGCTTCCTCATGGGCAAGACCGAGCTTCCCCAGCCCGTACGACCCACTGACATCGCTATCGGCCTGCAGCCCGCGTAGGCTGAAGACGGCAGCACTCGACAGCCATCCCCCCAAAGACCGGAGCACATCCACGATGAGACGCGCGAAAATCGTCGCCACTCTCGGCCCCGCCACGTCCACCTACGAGATGGTCCGCGCGATCATCGACGCGGGTGTCGATGTGGCGCGATTCAACCTGAGCCACGGTGACTATTCCGTCCACGAGAACAACTTCGCCAACGTGCGCAAGGCGGCACAGGATGCCGGCCGCGCCGTCGCCGCGCTGGTCGACCTGCAGGGCCCCAAGATCCGCCTCGGCAAGTTCGCCGACGGGCCCCACCAGCTCGCCGTGGGCGACGTCTTCAAAATCACCACCGAGGACATCGAGGGCACCAAGGAGATCGTCTCGACGACCTTCAAGGGGCTTCCCGCCGACGTCCGCCCGGGCGACTTCCTCCTCATCGACGACGGCAAGGTGCGCGTCGAGGTGACCGAGGTCGAGGGCCCGGTCGTCACGACGAAGGTCATCGTCGGCGGTCCGGTGTCCAACAACAAGGGCATCAACCTGCCCGGCGTCGCCGTCAGCGTTCCCGCCCTCTCCGAAAAGGACGAGGCGGATCTGCGGTGGGGCCTGCGCGCCGGGGCGGACCTCATTGCGCTGTCATTCGTGCGCAGCGCTGAGGACGTCACCCGCGTGCACGAGATCATGGCCGAGGAGGGGCGCCGCGTGCCCGTCATCGCCAAGATCGAGAAGCCGCAGGCCGTCGAGAACCTCGAGGAGATCATCGACGCCTTCGACGGCATCATGGTCGCCCGCGGGGACCTCGGCGTCGAGCTGCCGCTGGAAGCCGTGCCGATCGTGCAGAAGCGCGCGGTCGAGCTCTGCCGTCGCATGGCCAAGCCCGTCATCGTCGCGACGCAGATGCTCGAGTCGATGATCAACAACCCCGTGCCCACGCGCGCCGAGACCAGCGACGTCGCCAACGCGGTGCTCGACGGTGCCGACGCGGTCATGCTCTCGGGCGAGACGAGCGTGGGGGACTACCCCGTCGTGGTCGTGGAGACCATGGCCCGCATCATCGAGTCCACCGAAGAGCACGGTATGGACCGCATCGCACCGCTCAACACCAAGCCGCGCACGCAGGGCGGGGCCATCACCCTCGCGGCGATGGAAGTGGCCGAGTTCGTCGAGGCGCGCTACGTCTGCATCTTCACCGAATCCGGTGACACCGCCCGGCGCATGTCGCGGCTGCGTCCGAAGTTCCCCATGATCGGGTTCACCCCGGAGCCGGCGATCCGCCGCCGCATGGCGATCACGTGGGGCGTGCAGTCGGCCATCGTCGAGCACGTGGCCCACACGGACCTCATGTTCATCCAGGTCGACGAGTACCTGCTGAACAACAAGCTGGCCGAGGTCGGAGACCGCGTCGTCGTGATCTCCGGGTCCCCTCCCGGAATCATCGGGTCGACCAACGACATCCGCATCCACAAGGTGGGCGACGCCGTGCACGGCAAGGCGCCGATCTACAAGGCCGAGCAGTAAGGCCGGAAGCGAAAAGGAGAGGGATGCCGCGATGCGGCATCCCTCTCCTTTTTCCGTACCGGTGGTGGGAGTCGAACCCACACGTCCGAAGACAACCGAGTTTGAGTCGGTCGCGTCTGCCATTCCGCCACACCGGCGTGCCTCCACGACGATACCGCAGGGAAGCGCCTCGCCTGTCCTAGAATGGAAGGGTGACTGACCTCGACGAAACCGCCACCCCCATGGCCACAGCCCCGCGACGCGTCGTCGTCGCCGAGGACGAATCGCTGATCCGCCTCGACATCGTGGAGATCCTCCGCGACAACGGGTTCGATGTGGTCGGCGAGGCCGGTGACGGCGAGACGGCCGTGCAGCTGGCCACCGAGCTCCGCCCCGACCTCGTGATCATGGACGTGAAGATGCCCGTGCTCGACGGCATCTCCGCCGCCGAGAAGCTCAGCAAGGCGCACATCGCGCCCGTCGTGCTGCTGACGGCGTTCAGCCAGAAGGAGCTCGTCGAGCGCGCGACCGAGGCCGGTGCGCTGGCGTACGTCGTGAAGCCCTTCACGCCCAACGACCTGCTGCCGGCGATCGAGATCGCCCTGGCCCGCTACGAGCAGATCATCACGCTCGAGGCCGAGGTCGCCGACATGGTCGAGCGCTTCGAGACCCGCAAGCTCGTCGACCGGGCCAAGGGCCTGCTCAACGAGAAGATGGGCCTGACCGAGCCCGAGGCCTTCCGCTGGATCCAGAAGGCGTCGATGGACCGCCGCCTGACGATGCAGGACGTCGCCAAGGCCATCATCGAGCAGCTGGCACCCAAGAAGTAACGAGACACCACTTTTCGGATGAGACCTGCCGCATTGCGGTGGGTCTCATCCGTTTTCTGGTTTCTCGCGGGGTCTCGCGCGGGTGGGACGCCCGGACGTGAGGGTCAGCGGTCCTTGATCAGGTTCGTGATGCGCACCGTCGAGCAGCGCCTGCCGCTTTCGTCGGTGATGACGATCTCGTGCACGGTCATCGACCGGCCGAGGTGAATGGGCGTGCACACCGCCGTGACGCGGCCGCTCGTCGCCGAACGCGTGTGGGTGGCGTTGATGTCGGTGCCCACCGCCAGGCGTTCCGGCCCCGCGTGCAGGTTGGCCGCCATCGACCCCAGCGACTCGCCGAGCACGACGTAGGCGCCGCCGTGCAGCAGCCCGACCGGCTGGGTGTTGCCCTCCACCGGCATCGTGGCGACGCAGCGGTCCACCGTGAACTCGGTGAACTCGATCCCCATCTTCTCGGCGAGGGCGCCCATTCCGCGGCGGCTGACCCACTCGAGTCCGGTTTCGGTCGCGGTCTCCTGGTCGGTCATGTCCTGCTCTCGGTTCGGGCTGTCCCACCCGCTCGTTAGGCTGGATGGGTGACGGATGCCGCAAAGCCTACCCTTCTGATCGTCGACGGCCATTCCCTGGCATATCGGGCGTTCTTCGCCCTTCCGGTGGACAACTTCACCACCAAGGACGGCCAGCACACCAACGGGATCTACGGGTTCCTGTCGATGTTCGTGAACCTGCTGAAGGCCGAGAAGCCGACGCACGTGGCGGTGGCCTTCGACACGTCGCGGCAGTCGTTCCGCACCCGCGAGTACGCCGAGTACAAGGCGAACCGCTCCGAGTCGCCCGCGGAGTTCAAGGGGCAGATCCCGCTCCTGCAGGAGTGTCTGGCGGCGATGAACATCACCGTGCTGCAGAAGGAGGACTTCGAAGCCGACGACATCCTCGCGACGCTGGCGACCGAGGGCGCCGCCGCCGGCTTCGACGTGCTGGTGTGCTCGGGCGACCGCGACACCATCCAGCTCGTGAACGACGACATCACCCTGCTGTACCCCAGCGTGCAGGGCGTCTCGCAGCTGAAGCGCTACGACCCCGCCGCCGTCGTGGAGAAGTACGGCCTGCCGCCGGAGATGTACCCCGACATCGCCGCTCTCGTGGGGGAGACGAGCGACAACCTCCCCGGTGTGCCGAAGGTGGGGGAGAAGACCGCCGTGAAGTGGCTCACCCAGTACGGCACGCTCGACGAGCTGCTGGAGCGGTCGGGCGAGATCAAGGGCGTCGTGGGCGGGAACCTCCGCGAGCACCTCGACGACGTGCGCCGCAACCGCACCCTCAACCGGCTGCTGCGCGATGTCGAGCTTCCCGTCACGCCGCAGGACCTGGCGGTGCAGCCGATCGACACCCAGGCCGTGCGCGACATCTTCGCCCGCCTGGAGTTCCGGACGCTCCTGCCTCGGGTCTTCGAAGCCGCCGGCGCCATCGACCCGGGACCGGACCCCGATGCGGCACCCGCCGCCGTCGCACCGACACCCGCCGAGCCCGACCCGGCAGGACTCTCGGAGTGGCTGGATGCCGCGAGTGGCGAGGTTGCCGTGACGGTCTCGATCTCCGGCGGTCTGCCGCAGCGGGTGGGACTTGCGACCGCGGACGCCGCCGTCGAGGTCACCTGGACCGACGAGACCGCCGCCGTACTGACCCCGTGGCTGGTCTCGGACGCGCCGAAGGTGCTCTCCGACGCCAAGCCTCAGGTCAAGGCGCTCCGCCGCGCCGGGGCGGCGCTCGGCGGCCTGGTGTTCGACGCGATCGTCGCCGGATGGCTGCTGCGCCCGAGCTTCCCCGACAAGAACCTCTCCGACCTCGTCGACCGCTACCTGGGCGAGAAGCTTCCCGAAGCCGACCCCACCCAGCTGGTGCCCGAGACCGAGGGCGCGACCCCCGGTCAGGTGTCGTGGTTCACGCTGCGGGTGGCGGACGCTCTCCGCGATGAGCTGCCGCAGAGCGTGGCATCCGTCCTGGCCGACATCGAGCTGCCGACGCTGCTGACCCTCGCCGACATGGAGCTCGCCGGCGTCGCGGTCTCGCACGAGAAGCTCTCCGCGTTCTCGGGCGAGCTGGCCGCGCGGGCCGACGCCATCGCGCAGCAGGCGTACGCGACCATCGAGCGCGAGGTGAACCTCGGGTCGCCCAAGCAGCTGCAGGAGGTGCTCTTCGAGCAGCTGCAGCTGCCGAAGACCCGCAAGACCAAGACCGGGTACTCCACGGATGCCGCCGTGCTCGCCGACCTGCAGGAGACCAACCCGCACCCGTTCCTCAACCAGTTGCTGCAGCACCGCGAGGCCACGAAGCTGCGGCAGATCATCGAGTCGCTGGACACCGCGATCGCCGCCGATGGTCGCATCCACACCACCTACGTCCAGACCGGCAGCCAGACCGGGCGCCTGTCGAGCACCGACCCGAACCTGCAGAACATCCCGATCCGCACTTCTGAGAGCCGCCGCATCCGCGCCGCGTTCGAAGTGGGGGAGGGATACGAGACGCTGCTGACCGCCGACTACTCGCAGATCGAGATGCGCATCATGGCGCACCTCTCCGGCGACCCTGGCCTCATCGAGGCCTTCAATTCCGGCGAGGACCTGCACCGCTTCGTGGGTGCGCGCGTGTTCCACGTCGCCCCGGAGGACGTCACCCCCGCCATGCGCACCAAGGTCAAGGCCATGTCGTACGGACTCGTCTACGGCCTGTCGGCGTTCGGCCTGTCCAAGCAGCTGCGCATCGAGCAGTCCGAGGCGAAGGGCCTCATGCTGGAGTACTTCGCCCGTTTCGGCGCCGTGCGCGACTACCTGCGCTCGTCGGTCGAGCAGGCCAAGATCGACGGCTACACCGAGACGATCTTCGGCCGCCGCCGCCCGTTCCCCGACCTCTCGAGCCCCAACCGGGTGCTGCGGGAGAACGCCGAGCGGGCAGCGCTCAACGCCCCCATTCAGGGCAGCGCTGCGGACATCATGAAGATCGCGCTTTTCCGTATCCACGCCGAGTTCGCCCAGCAGCAGCTGCGGTCGCGGGTGCTGCTGCAGATCCACGACGAACTCGTGGTCGAGGTGGCTCCGGGAGAGTGGGATGCCGCCGAGCGGATCGTGCGCGAGCGCATGGGCGATGCCGCGCAGCTCTCGGTGCCGCTGGACGTGCAGATCGGCCGCGGCGCCGACTGGGACGAAGCCGGTCACTGACGGCTCGGTTCGTGTGCGCACCCCCCGGCGTTCTAGTCTCAAAGGATGACTGAGACCTCACGCCCCACGACCCGGATCGACCAGATCGCGGACGCGTGGGTGGACACGCTCGCCGAAATGTCCCCGATGCTGGCCACCTACATCGGCCGCACCGAGTACAACGACCGCTTCGACGACCTGTCGCCGGCCGGCACCGAGCGCGCCGCCCAGGCCGCCCGATCGACCCTGGCCGAGCTCGAGACCGCCGACACCGTCGACGAGATCGACGTCGTCACGAAGACAGACCTCAGCCGCGAGCTGCGCCTGCAGCTCGAGCTGCACGATGCCAAGGCGCACCTGCGCGACCTCAACGTCATCGCCTCGCCCGCACAGGATCTGCGCTCGGCCTTCGACCTCATGCCGACCGAGACGGTCGAGGACTGGAGCGTCGTCTCGGCACGTCTGAGAGCGCTCCCGCAGGCTATCGCCGGGTACATCGAGACGCTGCGCGAGGGCATCGCGACCGGCGTTGTTCCGGCGCGCCGCCAGGTGCTCGAGGTGGTCACCCAGATCAGCCGCTACACCGAGGACCGCGGCTTCTTCTCGACCTTCGCCGCCGAGGCGGCTCCCGCCGAGGGGCACCTCCCGGCATCGCTCGCGCGTGAGCTGACCGACAACAGCAATGCTGCGCGCGTCGCGTATGAACGGCTGTCGTCGTTCCTCTCCTCGGAGCTCGCCCCCGAGGCGAGCGAACAGGATGCCGTGGGGCGCGAGCTCTACGCGCTGCACTCGCGGCGGTTCCTCGGCGCCGAGATCGACCTGGACGAGACGTACGAGTGGGGAATCGAAGAGCTCGCGCGCATGGTCGCCGAGCAGGAGTCCATCGCCCGGCAGATCTCGCCCGGCGCCACCGTCGAAGAGGCAGTGGCCCTCCTCGAAGCAGACCCCGCCCGCCAGCTGCACGGCACCGAGGCGCTGCAGCGGTGGATGCAGGAGACGAGCGACCGCGCGGTCGAGGAGCTCGGGCGGACCCACTTCGACATCGCCGAGCCCATCCGGCGGCTCGAGTGCATGATCGCGCCGACCAACGAGGGCGGCATCTACTACACCGGGCCGACCGACGACTTCTCCCGCCCGGGTCGCATGTGGTGGTCGGTGCCCGAGGGCGTCGACCGGTTCGACACGTGGCGTGAACTCACGACCGTGTACCACGAGGGTGTTCCCGGTCACCACCTGCAGATCTCGCAGGCGGTCTACAACCGCGCTCAGCTGAACTCGTGGCGGCGGCTGCTCGCCGGCACGAGCGGCCACGCCGAGGGCTGGGCGCTGTACGCCGAGCGCCTCATGGAGCAGCTGGGCTACCTCGACGACCCCGCCGATCGCCTCGGCATGCTCGACGGGCAGCGCATGCGCGCGGCCCGCGTCGTGCTCGACATCGGCGTGCACCTGCAGAAGCCGCGCCTGGACGGCACCGGCACGTGGGACTTCGACTACGCGCTGGAGTTCATGCGCCGCAACGTCAACATGTCCGACGAGTTCGTGCGGTTCGAGGTCAACCGGTACTTCGGCTGGCCGGGCCAGGCACCGGCGTACAAGGTGGGCCAGCGTATCTGGGAGCAGCTGCGCGACGAGGTCGCCGAGCGCGAGGGCGAGGACTTCTCGATCAAGCGGTTCCACAAGCGCGCCCTCGACATCGGCGGCGTGGGCTTGGACACCCTGCGGGCCGCCCTGCGCGGCTGAACCGCCGCCGCGGCTGAGCCCCCTGCGCCGTCCGACGGCGTCAGTCACCGCCGGCGCGGGGGTCGTGCAGCAGTGCCACGACCTCCGCGTCACCGGTCTGTGCGAAGTCGTCGTAGTACTGACCCACCGCCCAGAAGTCGCGCGGCTGCGACGGACACACCCACTCGTCGACGGCATCCGTCGGTGGCCGCCACCGTGCCGGAGCCACAGGCACCGCCAGCACGATGTGGGCAGCGCCCCGGGCGCGCAGCGCGCGGCAGGCTGCCAGTGCCGTCGCGCCGGTGGCGACGCCGTCGTCCACGACGATGACGGTGCGTCCGGCGACGTCCCCGTCCGCGCCGTAGCGCGCCGTACGCCGCTGCAGCTCCGCCGCCTCGACACGCTCCACGTCGGCCAGCTGGCCGGGGGTCACCCCGCCGGCGCGGACCGCGTCGGCGTTGATGACCCTGGCATCGGCGGCGATCGCTCCTGCGGCGACCTCGGGCTGCGACGGGATGCCGAGCTTGCGCACCGCCACCGCGGTCAGCCGCAGCCCGAGCCCGCGGGCGACGGCCGCGGCGACCACGACGCCGCCGCGGGGGATGCCGACGACGATCGCGTCGGACCCCCGCCATGCGGCGAGGCTCGGCACCAGGGCGGCGCCGGCCGCCGCCCGGTCGGCATACTCGGCCACGCGCTCACCGTACGCCCGCGGCGCCGGTGCGGGAACACCGTCGCGTCATACGCGCCTTGGGCCCCTGCGGCATCCGTACGATGACGGTATGACCGACGCGTCCACCACATCCGCAACAGCGTCGGAGCGACTCGACGCGCTGCCGTTCACGCGCAGGCACCTGCGCGTGCTCACCGGCTCCGGCATCGGCTGGGCGCTGGACGCGATGGACGTCGGGCTCATCTCGTTCATCATCGCGGCGCTGGCGGTGCAATGGTCGCTGGAGCCGGGCGAGACGGCCTGGATCGCGTCGATCGGGTTCGTGGGCATGGCCATCGGGGCGAGCCTCGGCGGGCTGCTGGCCGACCGGTTCGGGCGCCGGCAGGTGTTCGCCCTCACGCTGCTGGTCTACGGCATCGCCACCGGTGCCAGCGCCCTCGTCGGTGGCCTGGCGGTGCTGCTGGTGCTGCGGTTCTTCGTCGGCCTCGGCCTCGGCGCCGAGCTGCCGGTGGCGAGCACCTATGTCAGCGAGTTCGCCCCCGCCCGCATCCGCGGCCGGCTGATCGTGATCCTCGAGGCGTTCTGGGCCGTCGGGTGGACCGCCGCGGCCCTCATCGGGTACTTCGTGATCCCCGGATCGGACGACGGCTGGCGCTGGGCGTTCCTGTTCGGCGCCATCCCCGCCGTCTACGCCCTCATCGTGCGGTGGCGGCTGCCGGAATCGCCCCGCTGGCTCGAGCGGCGGGGGAGGACCGCCGAGGCCGACGCGGTCATCCGCACGTTCGAGGATGCCGCAGGCTCCCGCCCCGGCTCGTCGCCGGCCGCGGCCCGTCGCGCCGTCGACGGCGGCTCGGTCCCGGCGCCGGCGGCCGTGCGCACCCGCGACCGTCTGGCAAGGCTGTGGGCGCCGGAATTCCGCCTGCGCACCGCGAGCCTGTGGGCGGTGTGGTTCTGCGTCAACTTCTCCTACTACGGCGCGTTCATCTGGATTCCGACCATCCTCGTCGCCCAGGGCTACGACCTCGTGCGATCCTTCGGCTTCACCCTGCTGATCACCCTCGCCCAGCTGCCCGGCTATGCCGTCGCGGCGTGGCTCATCGAGGTGTGGGGGCGACGCCTGACGCTGTCGGTGTTCCTCGTGGGGTCGGCCGTCTCGGCGGTGCTGTTCGGCACCGCCACCGGCGAGGGCGCGATCATCGCCACCGGCATGGCGCTGTCGTTCTTCAACCTGGGGGCGTGGGGCGCGCTCTACGCCGTCACGCCGGAGATGTATCCCACATCGCTGCGCGCGACGGGGTCCGGCTGGGCAGCGGGCGTCGGCCGCATCGCATCGATCATCGCGCCGCTCACCGTGCCGCCGCTGCTGGCTGTCGGCGGAGCGCCGGTGCTCTTCATCGTGTTCGCGGCCTTCTTCGTCGTCGCCGCCGCCGCGGCGTGGGGACTCGCGGACAGACGCGGACTCGCCCTCGACGACCGGTGAGGTTCCGGCGCGTAGGCTGAACCGATGGCATCCGTACGCTACGTCGCAATCGGCGATTCGTTCACCGAAGGGGTGGGCGACGACCTGCCCGACGGCCGGGTGCGGGGGTGGGCGGATCTCGTCGCGCAGGGCTGGGCGGATGCCGTGGGCGAGCCGGTCGAATACGCGAACCTCGCCATCCGCGGCAAGCTGATCGACCCGATCGTGGCCGAGCAGCTGGAGCCGGCGCTCGCGTTGAAGCCGACGCACCTGTCGTTCAACGGCGGCGGCAACGACATCCTGCGGCCTCGGGCGTCGGTCTCCCGGGTCGTGGACACCTTCTCGCACGTGATCCGCCGCTGCGATGAGGAGGGCGTGCAGCTCATCCTGCTGTCGGGGGCGAACCCGTCGGGTCAGCTTCCCCTCAGCCGCGTGATCCAGCGCCGAGGCGACCTGCTGTCCGCGGCCGTCGTGCAGCGCGTGGCGGACCGGCCCGACATCATCCGGGCGCTCAACTGGCCCGACCGGGAGCTGTCGACCCCGCCGTACTGGTCAGAGGACCGGCTGCACATGAACAGCCGCGGTCACCACCGGGTGGCCGCCCGCGTGCTGGAGGCGCTCGGCCTCGCCGTTCCCGAGGGCTGGTGGTCGCTGCCGGATCTTGCGGCGCCCGGCCTGAGCGGGGCGGCGTATTACCGCGCGCACGTGGGTCCCTGGGTGCGGCGCCGGCTCACGGGTACCTCGTCCGGTGATGGACGCCAGCCCAAGCACGCCGTCTGGGAGACGATCGACCCCGGTCACGCCCGCACGGCGTAGGTCAGCTCGGCGAACTGGCCGCTGCGGCGCACGTCGGTCAGCGTCAGCCGGTCCGCGCCCAGGCGGCGGGGGAGGAGCGGCTTGCCGGCACCCAGCGTCGCCGGGGCGACCGACACCCGGATCTCGTCGAGCAGTCCGGCGTCGGCGAACTGGCCGGCGAGATCTCCACCGCCCACGACCCAGACGTCGAGGTCGCCTGCCGCATCCCGGATCTGTGGCCAGGCCGCGGACACCGGGCCGGACGCGAACCGGATATCGGCGCCGGGCACATCGGGGAGGGTGCGCGAGGTGAACACCCATGTCGGGCGCGGCCCGTAGAACGTCGGCCAGCGCTCGGGGTGGTCCAGCAGGCCTTCGTGCCGCAGCACCCATTCGTAGGTCGCGGAGCCCTGAACGAGCACGCCGATGCCGTCGAGGAACCCGTGGAAGTCGGCATCCCCACCCTCGCCGCCGGGCACGGCGAAGAGCCAGTCGAGTGAATCCGACTCGTCCGCCAGGTACCCGTCGAGGGTCGTCGCCGTGTAGAAGATCACGCGTGCCATGAGCGCAACGCTAGCGCTCGGGCCCGGCAGGGCACATCACCGGTGCCGGTGTCAAGTAGTCCTTGCTCCCGCAGCGCCTCGGCCAGTATTCGGAAGTCACCTGACCCGAAAGGAACTGCCATGAGCATCGGAGCCGGAATCGCGCTCTTCGCCATCGGAGCGATCCTCGTCTTCGCCGTCAACGTCGAGATCGACTTCGTCAACCTCGACATGATCGGCTACATCTTGATGGGCGCCGGGGCGCTGGTCTTGCTCATCGGCATCGTGCTGCTCGCGCGTCGCCGCTCGACCGAGACCGTGTCGCGCACGGCGGTCGACCCCGTCGGCGGCGAGCGCGTCACGCGCCGCTCGACGAGCACCTCTGGCGACGACGTCCTCTGACCCCACCCCAAAGGTGCCCCCGCGCGACCGCCACTAGAGTGCCCCTGTGGGCGACATCGAAATGGCACGGATCGCCGGGGGCACCGTCATGCTCCACGACGCGCGGCGGGAGCGGCGCTGGAAGGTGAAGCTCGAGCCGTTCGAGATCGGGGTGTACCCCGTCACCCGCGAACAGGTCGCCGAACTGCTGGGGGAACAGGCGCCCCATCCCCGACGGCCCGCGACCGATCTGAGCTGGTTGCGCGCCGTTCGGCTGTGCAACGCGGCATCCGAGTGGGAGGGACTCGACCCCGCCTACACGTTCGAGGGCGAAGAAGTGACGTGGCATGTCGACAGCGACGGCTACCGCCTGCCCACCGAGGCGGAGTGGGAGTTCGCCTGCCGCGCCGGCTCCACCGGGCCGCACTACGGGCCGCTTCCCGAGGTGGCGTGGACGGCGGCCGACGGCTGCACGACGCCGCAGAACGTCGGCGGCAAGCTGCCGAACCTCAACGGACTGTTCGACACCCTCGGCAACGTCTGGGAGTGGTGCTGGGACCTGCTCGACCCCGCCCGCTACGGCGACTACCGGGTCTTCCGCGGCGGCGGGTTCGCCGACGACGCCTGGAGCGTGCGCGCGTCGACGCGCCGGGGTGGCGCGCCGCGCATGCACCACGACGACGTCGGCCTGCGGCTGGCGCGCGGCGGGTTCGACGCGGTGGATGCCGCACAGGGCTGGTCCGCCGCTGCGGACCGCGAGCGCGCGCTGACGGACGAGCCGCTGCCGCCGGGGTGGACGCCGCGGGGGTAGGCGCGGCCCCTCGGTGCCTTCGGGTGTCACGCGTTGCGGGTCGGTGCCGCGCTGCGTGACGACAACCGCCACCTGGACTGCGTCAGCGCGCGATCTCCGCCAATCCCACGTCGCGGCACAGGCTCTCGAGGCCGGACAGGCCGTAGGCCTGCAGGGGGCCGGCCACCCCGGCGGCGTTCACGCGCCCGTCCAGCAGCGACTCCGCCGCCTTCGCCATGAGCTCCGCGGTCAGACTGTAGGCGCTCGGCCCCTCCAGGTGCACTTCGGCCAGTGTGGCCTCGTTCTGGTCCGCAGCGATCGCGACGACGTGACTGCGGGTGCGCGCGCGCTCCTGCTCGTCGGGCCCGGGGGAGGCGTCGTCGTCCGCGGCGGCGAGGCGCTCGATCAGCGGGCGGCCTCCGGGAATGGCGGCGACAGCACCGAGCACACGCGAAGCCACCGGCATGACCCGCGCCATGCCCGAGAACCAGCCGTTGTAATCCTCCACCGTCTGCACCCCGGGGTAGTGCACGGGGAGGAACAGCGCCTCGGTTCCTGAGACGAGGATGCCGGTGCGCTCGTCGCCGCGCACCTGGAAAGGCTGCGTGCGGCTGCCGGTGCGCACCTCCTGCAGTTGACCGTCGCGGCACACCACCGTGGGGAGAAGCATGCCGTCGGCCATCGTGGCCCGCGTGCCGCGGCTGATGCCGCCCCGCATCGACCCGGTCGCGAAGTACCCGATGCGCACCGCGGTCGCCGCGGCGCCGGCGCGTTCCAGGGCCAGCGCGCCGGCCAGCATCCCCGGGACGTAGTCGTAGCCGAACGCCGGCAGCATCGCGATGCCGGCGGCGCGCGCCCGCTCATGGTGACGGCGCTGCAGCTCACGGACGAACCCGATCTCGCCGGTGGTGTCGATGTAGTGCGCGCCGGCGTCGACGGCGGCCTCCGCGGCTGCCCAGCCGAGGCGCTCGAAGGGGCCGACCGTCGTGATCAGCACGTCGCCCGGTTCCAGCAGGGCGCGCACGGCCGCGGCGTCGGTCGCATCCACCGTCTGCGTCGGGAGGTCTGCATGCCGCGCCGACAGCGCCGACAGCTTCCCGGCATCGCGGCCTGCGAGCAGTGGCTGCTCACCGCGGCGCACCAGCGCCTCGACGATGAGCGCCCCGGTGTATCCCGTCGCTCCCAGAACCACGATCTTGGACGACATCGATCCTCCTCGTCGGCGGCTCACGAGACGACGGCGGCGTGAGTCCGGCCCTCCGGGAATCGTGCCCGCTCCGGTGGGTGAAGTCCAGCGTCGGCCGCGGATCGGGGGCTGTCGTGGACCACAATCTCGTCCGAAGGCCCCGGACGGGTCGCGCTACACCGCAGCACCCGCGTAGCGTGGCGACGGTCGGGGCTGTGGACGAGGGGATGCCGATGAACCGGGACCATCGCAGGCGCCTGCTGTTCATCGTCGTGCTTGTCTTCACAGGGCTGGGGACTACCGCCGTCGGCATCGGCAACAGCCAGGGCGCGCTGGTGGGGCTCACCGTATTCGTCGTGGCCGCTGTCTTCCCCGCAGCGCTGTTCGCTGTCGCGGCATACGTGTGGTCGGCGAACGACAGGGAAGCCGCCGCGCGCGGCCTGCCGCCGCTGGACCCCGACCACCTGCCCTGACCCGGCCGGGCGATCGCGACACGTCCTTGCGGGTCGGCGCACGGGCTCGCGTGGCATCCGCGGCTCTGTCGGGGCGTCCAGGTCGACTCGCTACGGTGAGCGGATGAGTACCCACATCGCGGCCGAACCCGGCCAGGTCGCCCCCATCATGCTGTTTCCCGGAGACCCCCTGCGGGCGAAGTGGATCGCCGAGACCTTTCTGGAGGATGCCGAGCTCTACTCGCAGACGCGCGGGATGCTCGGCTTCACCGGCACGTGGGAGGGGCACCGCGTCTCGGTGCAGGGATCGGGGATGGGGCAGCCGTCGATGGCGATCTACGCCAACGAGCTGATGGAGTCCTACGGCGTGGAGACGATCGTGCGCGTGGGGTCGTGCGGAGCGCTCACCGAGCGGGTCGCGCTGCGCGACATCATCATCGCCAACGGAGCCAGCACCGATTCGGCGATCAACCGGGTGCGCTTCCACGGACTCGACTACGCCCCCGTCGCGGACTTCGGTCTGCTGCGGGCCGCCGTCGCTGCGAGCGAGGCAGAGCCGCCGGCATCCGCCGTGCACGTCGGACCCCTCTTCTCGAGCGACCAGTTCTACACGACACGTGCGGAGCTGACCGAGCCGCTGGTGCGCCACGGCGTTCTCGGCGTGGAGATGGAGACGAGCGGCCTGTACACCCTGGCCGCGTACTACGGACGGCGCGCGCTGAGCATCTGCACCGTCTCGGACCATCTCGTCACCGGCGCGGAGACGACGGCCCACGAGCGTGAACAGACGTTCGGGGACATGATCCGCATCGCGCTGCGGGCGGCTACGAGCTGAGGGTTGGCGGGGCGGATCGGGGCTCGGGGTTTCGGGCTCGGGGCTCGGGGCGTCGCCGTTTCCTCCACAGGCGGATGCCGGCAAGAGTTATCCACAATTAGCGATTGGCCTGGGATTTAGGCGCGGCCGATGTCGGTGGCCCTCGGCAGAATTGCGGGTATGAGCAGTTCACCGGCAGCCGCCACGAGACGCGATACGCGGTCGCGTGGGGCGGTGCTGGGGGAGTTGGAACGCACCCGCTCGCGGATCGCGGCGCTGCAGGCCGAGGAGCTGGGGTTGCTGGCGCGGGCGGATGCGATCGCGGCGGAGCAGACCGCCCGCGTGCCCTCCAGTGCGGGCCGGGAGCGGGAGATGCCGCTGCGGGAGATGGCCGCCGAGGTCGCCGCGGTGATGCGCCGCTCCGACCGGGTGATCCAGGACCGCCTGCATGACGCGACCGTGCTGGTGACCGGGTTCGCCGCGACCGTCGCGGCGCTGCGGGCCGGGGCGGTCGACACGGCGCACGTGCGGATCATTCAGGATGCCGGTGCCCACATCACCGACCCCGACGCGCGAGTCCGGTTCGAGCAAGCCGCCCTGGTCGTCTGCGAACGGGAGACGCCGGGGCGGGCGAAACCGATCATCGCGATGATCGCGCAGAAACTGCACCCCGTACCCCTCGCCGACCGCCACGCCGAGGCCGCCGCCGGCCGGCGGGTGTGGGTGCGAGACCTCGACGACGGCATGGCGGAACTCGCCGCGGTGCTCCCGGCGGCGCTGGCGTACGCGATTCGCGACCGGCTCACCCAGCACGCGCGCGAGGTGATTGCCGCCCGGCGCGCCGCCGCGCCGGAGAAGCCGACGGGCAGCGACGGTGCGACCGCGGAGACGGGAGACGACACCGGCTCTGCCTCGACCGCCCCGGCGCACCCAGCGGTCGAGCGACCTGCCGACAATGATCCCGGGGTGACCGATACCCGCACCACCGACCAGGTCCGCGCCGACATCCTCACCGACCTGCTGCTCACCGGCCACGCCAGCACACCCGTCTCCTCGAGCAGCATCCCCGCCGGGCAGGCGATCACCGCGCACGTGCAGATCGTGATCCCCGCCGCCACTCTCACCGGCGACGGCACCGCACCGGCCGAACTCATCGGATACGGGCCCATCGACCCCGACACCGCCCGGCACCTGGCCGGGACCGCCGACCTGTGGGAGCGGGTGTTCACCTCACCCACCACCGGGGCCGTGCAACACGTCGACACCTACCGGCCCAACCGGGCACAACGCAGGCACCTCGACGCGCGGGATGAGCACTGCCGGTTCCCCGGGTGTCGAAGGCCCGTCTACTACTGCGACCACGACCACACCCTCGACCACGCGCGAGGCGGACCCACCGACGTGTGCAACCTCGCCAACCTCTGCGTCCGCCACCACACCCTCAAGCACGCCAGCGCGTGGAACGTCATCCAGAAACCTCACGGCATCCTGGAATGGACAAGTCCAACCGGCCGGATCCACCTCGACATCCCCAGACGCGTGCTCGAATTCACCGCCCTGGCCGCCGCCGAAGACCCACCCCCGTTCTGAGGTCGGGCGCCCGAGACGGTACTTTCCCACCATGGACGACGATGTCACGGGTCTGGCACGCGAGGGCTCGCCCAGCGCCGCGCGAGAGTTCGTTCCGCGATCACACCGCGAACTCCCGATGCTGCGGCTGTTTCTGCCGTTCACCGATCTCCACCGGCCGCAGGGTGACGATGCGGTGCGGTGGTCCCGCTTCGCCGAGCTCGGGGACCACTCGGCTTCGCTCAGCTGGTTCGAACTCGCGGACCGCATCGCCGCGGAGCACCCCGCCGTCCGCGACCTGATCCCGTGCAGGGGGGAGCTCGATGAAGAAACCGCTGCTGCGTTACGCGGTGTGATCGGTGACATGAGGCTCCGATGCCTTCGCTGGACCGGCTACGGCGAAGCCGCCCGCACCAGCACGTCGCGTCGCGTGTTCGGCGGCGAGTACTTCGAAGACGACCTCCGCGCCTCGGACGTCGTAGCGGGTCGACGGGTGCCCGAGTTCGCATGGGATGCCGCGGGCCGGCTCGCCTGGGGCACCCGCCTGTTTCCGGACTCGCTCATCGTGGCTGCCGAGCCAGCCCTCTTCCGACAGCTCCACAACGATCCGCGGCTGGACGTCGTCTCCGTACGCGTGGAGCGGGACGTCCTGCCCCCGAGCGCGGGGGACTGACCGAGCCGGCAGGGGAGTGGGCCGCGTCGGCGCGCCGACGCCCACCGCCAGTGCGGTGGCCGGATTGGGCAGCAAAGGCGCGAGATCGAGGTTTCCGTGGTGCATGCTTGTGCCATGGCGGGGAGACCGAGCGGTTTCGAGTTCACGGTGCGCGGCGACCAGGTTGTGATCCGGCATAACGGCCGGCACGCGACGACGCTCCGCAAGTCGGCTGCCAGCGGATTCCTTGACGACGTCCAGCGGTCGGATCCCCAGCAGCTGATGGCCCGTGTCACCGGCAACTACAAGCACGGCAACGAGCGTGGGACGGGCGGTCGAAGGTAACGGCATGAAGGGTCACCCCGCGCGAGCGGCGGTCGCTATCGTTGCGCCATGCCTTCGGTGACGGACTGGATCTCGAGCATCGGCTCCTTGGTGGGCGCCCTGACCGGCGTCGGCGCGCTGATCGTCGCTGTGCTCAGCTATCGCAAGTCGAACAGGGCTCTGGCCGCCGACGCGCAAACCAGGGGAGCAGTGACCTCGACCGTGGACGCGATCGAGGCGCTCGGGCGGACCGAGGGGTTCGGCGCCGAACCAGGTGCCGAGGGCTATGGCATCCGTCGCGAACGACCCGAGGCTCGGGAGCAGAAGGACGCATACGAGTCAGCGTTGAAGGCCGCCCGACGCGAGCTGGGGCGGACGTAGGGGACCGGCCCTCAAACTCCGTCCGCATCCCGGCCCGTTCGATCGACGGGGGACGCGGCGTGTCGATCGCGTCGGGCACGCCACGCTCGCCACGCGCCGGTGGACCAGAGCGCCCAGATCACGAGTAGCGGCTGGAAGAGCAGGCGGATGCCGCGGGCGAGATCGGTGTCCAGCCCGAAGGCATCCGTGCCGCTGACGAACTGTTCGATGTTTCCGGGGAAGATCGCGACGAAGAAGGCCGCGGTGACCCACCCGATCAGCGCACGTTGCCGCGCCCACGCCAGCAGGGCGAGGCCGAGCGCGATCTCGACGACGCCAGACGCGAGGACCACGAGATCGACTGGCAGCGGGAGCCACGCGGGAACCTGCGCGACGAACGACGCGCGCGCGAAGGTGAGGTGCCCGGCTCCGGTGAAGAGGAGGAAGGCGCCCAGCATCCATCGGGCGATCATCCGCGGAAGGCTCGTGCCCGGGCGCTCGCCCGTGGGCGACGCGGACTCGCGATCTGCGCGACGGCGCGCTGCGTTCATGTCATCACCTCACGATCCGCTCGGTGCCGTGTTGGTACGCCCAACATACGGTGGGACGCGGCTCGGCGAGAGACGTCGTTCCATACCGCCCTCAGCGCGCGGCCCCAGCCCAGAGCCAGCGCAGTGCGTCGGGGAGCAGCACGCCGCCGTGATTGGGGGAGTGTCCGCCGTCTCCTACGACGAGCCGAAAGTCGTATCCGGCGCGCGCGAGCGCCGCAGCTGTTTCGAGGTTCTCGGCGAACCAGTTGTCCTGGGGAGCGTTCCAGTTCAGGTCACGGTGAGCCGCGTGCAGGAAGATCCTCGTCGGTCGGGGCGGTTCGGTCTTCAGCAAGGCGGGGAAGGGGTTGCCGCCAGGCATTTGCGCGAAGCTTGCATTGAACCCGATTACCCTTCCGATTCCGTCAGGGCGGCACCACGCAGCTGTCACGGCCGCGTTGCCACCGCTGCTCCCGCCGCAGATTCCGCGCATCATCGGGTCCGGCGAGACCGCGAAGCGGTGCTCGATCAAGGGCAGTACCTCCTCGAGGAGGAAGCTGCCGTAGGCCTCGCCGAAGGAGTCGTACTCGGCGTTGCGGTGCTCCATCGGCACAGCGTCGACGTTGAGAACCCCTGGGTCAACGAACACACTGACCATCGGCGGGAGTTCGCCCGCCGCAGAAAGATTGTCAAGAACGGTGGCGCCACGGACATCCCCGTCGGGGTCCAGATACCACCAACCGTCATTGAAGAACATCACGGCACACTCGGCGGAGGTGGGCAAACCGGCCGGCCGGTGCACCCATACGGTCCGTGACGTTCCGGGGAATCTCGTGCTCGTGTCGATACGGATCTCCTCGATGGAGCCAGGCTGGACGCCGCGTCGCGCCAAGGAATCAGGACCGTACGCGTAATCGACGTCGGCCTGATCGAGAGGCAACGGGACAAAGGGCATCATCATCGGCACGCCATGACTCTGCCATGGCGGAAGCCTCTCGCTGACGGGGAGGGGGCGTCGTAGGAAGGGCGCGATGCAGAACATCGACCGCAATCCTGCTGTCCGACTTCACCACGGGGGGCGGACGACGATCACTGGATTGACATAATGTGCATTATCGGCGCTTCAGGAACGCTGCGTTGCGGGTAGCAGACCCGCCCCGAGGAGCCGCAGAATGATCACCGACACGAGGAGGCGATCATGGCGACGACGCACGCGGTCAGGCCACTCACCCTCGAGACCTATCCGGCCTGGCTGGCGCTCGCTGAGAAGCACAACGGCGTCTGGGGCGGATGCTGGTGCTCGTACTTCCACGGCGACACCGACCTCACCGTCAAGGATCAGTACGACGGGCCGACCTTCAAGAAGCGGCTCGTGGCGGAAGGCATCGCGCACGCGGCACTGGTCTTCGACGGCGCCGACGCTATCGCCTGGTGTCAGTACGGCAGTCCCGCCGAGTTGCCGGGCATCTACCACCGCAAGCAGTACGACGCCGGTGAGACGCGGCCGGCACCGTGGCGCATCACGTGCTTCTTCGTCGACCGCGACCACCGACGTTCCGGCGTGGCGCGCGAGGCCCTCGACGGTGCGCTTGACCTGATCGCGCAGGCCGGCGGCGGCGAGGTCGTGTCGTTCCCCAATGAGCTCGCGCCGGGCAAGCGCACCTCATCGTCGTTCCTGCACAACGGCACCCGGGCGATGTTCGAGAAGGCCGGCTTCGTCTTCGAGCGCCACATCGGCAAGAGCAAGACCGTCATGCGCAAGACGATTCCGGCGGCACTGCCCTGACACGGACCGTCTACCGGCACGTGCCAACCACCGGGACCCGACGAGCCGCGCCCCGCGTCGCCCTCTAGGCTCAGAGGGTGCTGGATGTCGCCACCGGATTCGTCGTCATCGGTGTGGCGATCTTGGTCGGCTACATCATCGGCCGCGTCGACCTTCTCGGTCCGCACGGCCGCCACGTGCTCAACCGACTCACGTTCTTCGTGCTGTCTCCATTCCTGCTCTTCGTTGTGCTGGCCCAGGCCGACGTGCAGACGCTTTTCTCGGCCCTCCTGCCGGTCTCCGCGATCGCTGCGGTGGTGGTGATCGCCGCGCAGGCCCTCTTCTCGCGCTTGCTCTGGCATCGCACCACCGCCGAGACGACGATCGCGGCGCTCTCGGCCGGACAGGTCAACTCCAACAACATGGGCATTCCGCTGTCGCTGTATCTGCTCGGCAGCGCCGCCTTCCCCGCCCCCGTGATCCTGCTGCAGCTGCTGGTGTTCACGCCCATCTCGATGGCGATCCTGGATGCCGCAACCACTGGCCAGCGCTCCCCCCGCCGCATCCTCAAGCGCACGGCGACGAACCCGATCGTCCTCGGTTCCGTGCTCGGAGTGGCGGTGTCGCTGTCGGGCTGGGACCTGCCGCCGCTCATCCTCGATCCCGCGCAGCTCATCGCCAACGCGTGCGTGCCGGTGCTGCTGATCGGCTACGGCATGTCGCTCTACGGTCAGCGGGTGCTGGGCACGGCCGGCCACCGGCGGGACGTGATCCTCGCCACCTCCTTGAAGCTGGTGGTCATGCCGCTGGTCGCGTGGGCGACGGCGGCGTACGTCTTCCAGCTGCCACCGGACGGCACACTCATCGTCACGGTGCTTGCGGCGCTGCCGACGGCGCAGAACATCTTCACGTACTCCCAGCATTACGGCGTCGGCGAGACCATCTCGCGGGACACGATCTTCCTGACGACCGTGGGATGCGTCCCCGTGCTGCTGCTCATCATGGTGCTGCTGGGCTAGCACTCCCCCGCCGTGTTCCCCGTTCGCGCGCGCGGATGCAGGGCTACAATGGCGCCGTCCTCACAGAATTTTCTCAGAAAGGACGCACGATGACCTACAACACCCCCATCGACCGACCGTTGCTCAACGGCATCCGCACGGCCCTCGGCATCAGCGGCGTGCTCGCACTGATCCTCGGCATCCTCATCCTCGTCTGGCCCGGCCGCACAGCCATGGTCGTCGTGGCGGTGGTCGCGATCTACGCCGTCGCTGCGGGCCTGGTGTACGCGGGGCTCGGGATCTTCAGCGCCCAGAAGGGCGGGTGGGCCCGTCTCGGGCACATCGTGCTGGGGGTGCTGTTCATCGTCGCCGGCATCGTCGCCTTCATCAATCTCCCCGCGGCCACGGCCTGGTTCGGGACCTTCATCGGCGTGCTCGTCGGCATCATGTGGATCATCGAGGGCATCGTCTCGCTCTCGACCCTCGAGTGGGTTGCCTCGCGGGGGTGGACGATCTTCTACGCGGTCCTCTCCGTCATCGCCGGCGTCGTCCTGCTGTTCGCCCCATCGTGGGGAGCGCTGACGCTCTGGCTGCTCATCGGCATCTCGGCCGTCATCCTGGGCCTGGTGCAGGTCATCCGCGCCTTCACATTCGGAAAGTGACAAGCCGCGAAGGGATGCGGACGCACCCCCGTCAGGGGACGATGGGCAGGTAGCGGTTCCACCAGTCCAGCACCGCGGCGAAGCGCTCGACACGGTGGCGCGGCCGGCCGCCGCGGGTGAGCTCGTGATCCTCACCGGGGAAGATGAGCATCTCGGCCGGAGTCCCCTGACGCTTCAGCGCGGTGTAGTAGCGCGTGGCCTGCTCGAGCGGGCAGCGGAAGTCGAGCTCCGAGTGCATGACGAGGGTCGGCTTCCGCACCTGCGAGACCATCGCCATGGGGCTCTGCGCCGCCATCGCCTCGGGGTCGGTGCCGACGTACTCGTCACCGAAGAACGAGCCGATGTCACTCGTGCCCGCGAAGGCGACGGGGTCGAGGAATCCGCGCTCGACGATGGCGGCGGCGAACCGGTGATCGTGGGCGATCGTCCAGGCGGTGAGGTAGCCCCCGTACGACCCGCCCATGATGCCGACCCGGTCCGCGTCGAGGCGCTCGTCGGCGGCGACGACGCCCTCGAGCAGGTCGATGACGTCGGTGAAGTCGAGCGTCCCCATCGCCTGGCGGATGCTGCGCCCGTGCGCACGGCCGTAGCCGGCCGATCCCCGGGGGTTGCCGTACACCACGGCGTAACCGGCGTCGACGAGCACCTGGGTCTCGTCGAAGGCCCGGATGCCGTAGGCCGCGAACGGTCCGCCGTGGATCTGCAGGATCACGGGGAAGGGACCCTCGCCGTCCGGCACAGCGACCCAGCCGTGCACCGGGTGGCCGTCGCGGGCGGGGATCGTGACCTCGGCCGGCTGCACGAGGCCCGCGGCGCCGAGGGCCTCGCCGAACGTGGTGAGCAGGCGCGGGCGACCGTCGACGACCTCGGCCAGCTCGCCGAACGACGTGGGCGTGCCGATGGCGACGACGATGCGGCCGCCCGCCGCCGCGTGGCCGAGCACCTCCACGTCGCCGCCGAGCACCACCGAGCTCCTGCCCTTGCGGGTCACCCGCAGCAGGTGCACCCGGCCACGCGTGCGGTCCTGCACGAGCAGGTCGTCGCCGTCGAATCCGATGTGGCTGCCGACCTCGCCGAGATCGACGGTCTCGGGGTCGGTCAACGGGTGGGCGCCTGCGGCATCCAGATGCCAGAGGCCCGTGCCGGGTGCGACGAAATCGCGGCCATCCTCGCCGACGTCATAGGCGAGGAGGAACAGCGCCCCGTCGGGCGCCACCGCCACTTCCGAGACGGCGAGACCCGCCTCGGGGCCGAGGACGGTCCGCTCCCCCGCGCCGTCGACCGCCACGGCGACGATGCGGCTGCGCAGGTCGCGCGCCTCGTGCTCGATCGTCTCCACGATGGCGAGCACGTGCCCGCCGTCCGCGGTGAACACCGGTGCGCCGTACGAGGCGGAGCCGTGCGTCAGCTGCGTGGCGTCCGCCGGGACCGCGCGGGCGTGCGGCCCGTCGCTCCCTTCGGCGCGCACCCGGGCGGCGGGCTCGTAGAGGGGCTCCGCATCGAGGTCGGGAGCGGGCACGACGAACAGGTGTGACGGGCGATCGCCGATGTAGCCGAGTCCGTTGGCGTGCCACCGGATGCCGGTGATGCGCCGCGGCGCCTCGGCTGCGGCATCCAGGCCCTCGACCGAGCCGTAGCGGCCCCGCTCCGGCACGCGGGCCGTGAAGGCGAGCGTTGCGCCGTCGGGCGACCAGGCGAATGCCCCCACCCCGAGCGGGGCGTCGGTCGTCTGCACCGGCTCCCCTCCCGCTGCGGCGACGACGAAGATCTGCCGGCGCCCCTTGGCATCCTCGCGGAGGAAGGCCACGGCGCCGCCGTCCGGGCGAAGCCGAGGCGAGGCGTCGGCGACGCCGCGCGTCAGCCGGCGCGGGGCGCCATGCGGCAGGTCGATGCGCCAGAGCTGGCCGACGTCGCGATTGGCGGACAGGTCGGGGCGGGACGTGGCGAAGATCGCGAACGCACCGTCGGGTGAGAGGGCGGGCCTGCCCACCGAGACGAGGGCATCGATGTCCTGGGCCCGCATCAGCTCACTCCCCCGCGAAAGAACCGGTGTCGCCGACGAGACGTGTGTGGTCCTCGGGCACCGGGTCGACGGCGGCTCGGGCGACCTCGGCGGCGAACTCCGACACATTGTAGAGCTTGCCCGCGGACTCGCGTCGCGAGGCGATGGCGCCCGGGTTGGCCCGCTCGAGCAGGGTCGCGGTGATGGTGCCCTCGATCATGTCTCCCGACACGACGACGAAGCCGATGCCGCGCTCGTCGAGCTCGCCGATCCGCTCGCGCAGGGCATCCTCGCCGGCGCGCTTGGACAGCGCGACGACCTCATACTCGGCCATCGTCGGCGTCGTTCGGATGAAGTGGGCCTGGTGGCTCGTCACGAACACGACCCGCGAGCCGTGGTGCAGCAGCGGCAGCGCCGCCTGCAGCACACCCACCTGGGCGTCGCGGTTGAGAGTCAGGGCGTAGTCCTCCGCCATGCCGGACTCCATGCCGCCGGAGGCATTGAGCACGAGGATGTCGAGGCCGCCGAAGGCGCGCTGCACCTCGGCGAACATCGCCTGCACGGCGTCGGGATCGGTGAGGTCGGCCCCGACCACGAGCACCTCGACGCCGAGCTCGCGCAGCTGCGAGGCCAGCTTCTCGGCGCGCGGCGCCTTGTTGCGGAAGTTGATGACGACGTTCGCGCCGGCCTCGGCGAGGTAGCGCACGGTGTCCGCGCCGATACCCCGGGATGAGCCGGTGACGAGCGCCGTCTTTCCGCTGAGGGAGCCGGCAGGCAGGATCTGGGACATGGGCGGCGCTCCTGTCTCGGGGGCCCGGAACGGGCGTCGCCGGGCCATCCGAGCCTAGCAAGCACCGGCGTCGTGACCCGGTGTTAGGGTTCCCTCAAGGACCGACGAAGGGACCGCGATGCTGCCCGATCTGACGCAGTACATCTGGATCGCCTGGCTCGTGCTGGCCCTGCTCTTCGTCACCATCGAGCTGCTGACCCTGGAGTTCACCTTCCTCATGCTCGCGGCCGGCTCGGCGCTGGGTGGCCTGGGGGTCTACCTCTTCGGCGGGCCGTGGTGGCTGCAGATCGTCGTCGCTGCGGCGCTGTCGGCGCTGCTGCTGTTCACGATCCGCCCCCTGCTCCTTCGCACGCTGCGCCGCGGCGACGAGCCTGCGCGCACCAACGTCGATGCGCTGTACGGGATGGGCGCCCGCGTCGTGGCCCCGTTCGTCGAGGACCGCGGCTCGGTGCGGCTCGACAACGGCGAAACCTGGACCGCGTGTCTCGAACCCGATGCTTCTCCGGCGCAGGTCGGCGACCGCATGCGCGTGGTCCGCGTCCTCGGCTCCGCCGTCGAGGTCGCCCCCTCCCCCGCACGTGAAAGGACCTCGGACGATGGTTGACGTCGGCGCGTTCATCGGACAGATCTTCGTGATCGTCCTCCTGGTGGTGCTCACGATCTTCGTGGTCGTGGTGATCTTCCGCTCCATCCGCATCATCCCCCAGGCCTACACCGGCGTCGTGGAGCGCCTGGGGCGCTATCAACGCACGCTGAGCCCCGGCCTCAACCTGCTGATTCCCTTCGTCGATCGCGTCCGCCCGCTCGTGGACATGCGCGAGCAGGTGGTGTCCTTCCCGCCGCAGCCGGTGATCACCGAGGACAACCTCGTCGTCTCGATCGACACGGTCGTCTACTTCCAGGTCACCGACGCCCGCGCCGCCACCTACGAGATCGCCAACTACCTCAGCGCGGTCGAGCAGCTGACGACCACCACGCTGCGCAACGTCGTCGGCGGACTGAACCTCGAGCAGGCCCTGACAAGCCGGGACAACATCAACGGGCAGCTGCGGATCGTGCTGGACGAGGCCACGGGCAAGTGGGGGCTGCGGGTGTCCCGCGTGGAGCTGAAGGCCATCGACCCGCCGGTGTCGATCCAGGACTCGATGGAGAAGCAGATGCGCGCCGAGCGCGAGCGCCGCGCCACGATCCTGACCGCTGAAGGCTCGAAGCAGGCGCAGATCCTCGAGGCGGAGGGGCGCCGGCAGGGCGAGATCCTGCGCGCCGAGGGTGACAAGCAGGCGGCTGTGCTGCGCGCGCAGGGTGAGGCGGAAGCCATCGAGACGGTCTTCGAAGCCATCCACAGGGGGAACCCCGACCAGAAGCTGCTGGCCTATCAGTATCTGCAGACCCTGCCGAAGATCGCCGACAGCGCGTCGAGCAAGCTCTGGATCATCCCCAGCGAGTTCACCGAGGCGCTGAAGGGCGTCAGCGGGGCATTCGGGTCGAAGACGACGGATGCCGCGGCCCGCGGCCCGCGCCCCACGTCGCTGTGACGCACCCGTGGTTCGCGGGGCGCACGCCCCGCATCCTGGCTCATCGCGGGTTCGTCCCCCCGGACGCCGACGGCATCGTGGAGAACAGCTTCGCCGCGATCGCGGCCGCCCACGCCGCCGGCGCGGGCTACATCGAGTCCGACTGCCACGTCACCGCCGACGGCCACGTCGTGCTGCTGCACGACGCCGACCTCAGCCGCGTGGTCGGCGACCCGCGGCCCGTCGCGCAGGTGACCCTCGCCGAGCTGGAGCGGCTGATGTCCGGTATCGGCGGTCTCATCACGCTGCGCCAAGCCCTCGAGGGGTTCCCCGACGTGCGGTTCAACCTCGACGTCAAGACCGAGGCTGCCGCCGTCCCCGTCGGGCGCGCCGTGGCGCCCCACGCCGAGCGCGTGCTGCTGGCGAGCTTCTCCGACGCGAGGCGGCGCGCGGCGCTCGATGCCGCCGGCCACTTCGGCGGCGGCATCCGGCCCGCCACATCAGCCGGCACTGCAACGATCGCGCGGGTACTCACGGCCGTCCGCGCCCACACACCGTGGATGGTGCGCCGCGCACTCGCGGGCGTCGACGCGCTGCAGATCCCCGAGCGCCGGGGGCCGGTGCGCGTGCTGACCCCGCGGCTCATCGACGCCGCCCACCGCTGCGGCGTGGAGGTTCACGTGTGGACCGTCAACGACCCGCTGCACATGGCGCGGCTCGTCGAACTCGGCGTCGACGGCCTCGTCACGGACCGCACCGACCTGGCGCTGCGAGCGGTCGCCAAAGGCCGCTGAGACCGCGCGTCAGCCGGCCTGGGATTCGGCTGTGAAAGCCCTATCGGTTGTGCCGGTTTGGGGTATGCGCACAGGTCCCGGCGCTATACCTGAACAGGCGACGAGAGGACCACACAATGGCAGACCGCAGCTTGCGCGGCATCCGACTCGGCGCGTCCAGCCTACAGAGCGAGGACGGCGTCGTTTTTCATGAACGGACCACGCACACGTATGTGTGCAACACGTGTGGCCGTGAGACAACCCTTCCCTTCGCGGTCGACGCCGAAGCGCCCGAGACCTGGGAGTGCCGCACCTGCGGCGCCGAGGCCGTCCTGCGTGTCGGCGAGAAGACCGTAGAGGTCGACCACAGCGGCGACAAGGTGCCGCGTACCCACTGGGACATGCTGCTGGAACGGCGCACGATCCCCGAGCTCGAAGAACTGCTCGAGGAGCGGCTCGCGTTCATCCGCGAGCGGCGCGGCGCAGGCCAGAGCGTGACGGCGAAGAAGAGCGCCTGAGCTCACACCGATTCGACGACGCCGGTCCCCTCGGGGGCCGGCGTCGTCGTTTGTGCGCCACCACGACGCGCGACGAGCCGGGCGCCGGCCAGCACGGCGAAGGCCACGACACTCCCCCATCCGAGCACGAGTTTCACCGCTGCGCCGATGACGACGGCCGGAGTCAGGCCGGTGCGCAGCGGCACGTCGGTGAGCATCGCCCCGGCCTCGCCCGCTGGCAGCCCGTCGATCACGGTGCCGTCCGGAGCGATCACCTGGCTGGTGCCCACAGTGGACAGGTTCACCACGGCGCGGCCCGTCTCGATCGCACGCATCCGCGCGAACGCCAGCTGCTGCAGGTTCTCGTCGGTGTCGCGGAAGTCGGCGTTGTTCGTCTGCATCATGTAGACCTCCGCGCCGTCGCGCGCGCCCTCCCAGACCACGTCGTCGTAGATGACGTCGAAGCAGATCGCGAGGCCCACGCGCACGCCGTCGACGTCGAACACGGGCGGGTTCGTGCCCGGGGTGTACTCGCGCTGGATGAGCCCGATGAGGTCAGGGACGATCGCTTCGAAGAACCACCGGTCGGGGACGTACTCCCCGAAAGGCACGGGCACGCGCTTGTCGTGGAGCGCGACGGGGTTCTCGGTCCCCGCCTCCCACAGCATCGAGGTGTTGAAAACCGCGTCGTCGCGCTGGGTGGCGCCGTTGACGATGAGCGGCGCGTCGAACGACTCCGCGAGCCGGTCGAGCACCCGCGCCACCGATTCGTTCCGCAGGGGGTCGGCGTCGATCCCCCCTTCGGGCCACAGCAGCACGTCCAGGTCCTCGCCCAGGAGCGGCTCGGTGGCATCGAGCTGGGACTGGAAGACGTCGTACGGCTCCCGCTCGTCGAAGTACCCTGCCGGGCCGTTGCCCTGCACGGCGCCCACGCGCAGCGTGCCCGCGGGGGTCGTCGGGAAGGCTGGTGTCAGCAGCAGCACCGCCACCGCCGCCGCCGTCGGCACCGCCGTGGGCCAGGAGCGCCAGGCGCCGAGTCGCACCCATTCGACGGCGGCCGCAGTGGCGAACACCATCAGGAAGGTGAGTCCCGCGACGCCCGTCCACGAGGCGACGTGGGCGAGCGGGCTCTCCGACTGGCTCATGCCCAGCCGGCCCCAGGGGAAGCCGGTGTAGGGCCAGGAGCCCATGACCAGCTCACGCGCGGTCCAGAGGCCCGCCACGAGCGCCGGGAGTGCCACTAGACGCGCCCACCTGCCGCCCCGCACGCGCGGCATCCATCGGTACGCCAGGGCGATGGGGATCGACCCCAGCCCCCAGAGGAGCGCCTCCAGGCCTCCGAGTCCGAACCAGGGCAGCAGCCCCAGGTAGCGCGTGATCCAGACGATGTGCGTGAAATAGAACGAGACGCCGAAGACGAGGCCGACGGCCAGCGCCCCCCAGGCCGACCGGCCGATGAGCGACACGAGGGCGAGCACGACACCGACGAACGCGAGCGGCCACCATCCCACGTCGGGGAAGGCGAGGTCGAGCACCGGGCCCCCGACGAGCGCGACCACGAGGGCGAGCCACAGCGGCAGCAGCGGCCGCGTGGCCGTGCTCTGCCCCTCCGGCGCCCCGCTCATACCGCGCTGTAGGCGACGATGCCGCGTCGCACGGCCTCGAGCGCCTTCCGCGCCGTCGTCGCGACCGGCGCATCAGCGACGAGCGACAACTGGTCGAGAAGGTCGATGGTCTGCTTGGCCCAGCGCACGAAGTCGCCGGCCGCGAGGTCGGCCTCGGTCAGCACGCGGTCGAGCATCCCCCCGCGGGCCCACGTGTGCATCGCCTGGGCAAGGCCCGTCGCGACCGGCTCGGTGCCTGGCAGGTGGTGCTCGCGCTCGAGGTCGTCCAGCTGCGCCCACAGCAGCTGCGTCTCGGTGAGGGCGGTGCGGAACGTCCCGCGGGGCAGCCCGTACTCCCCCGGGCCTTCGGAATCACGGCGCGGCTCGTAGACGAGGCAGCATGCGAGGGCCGCGAGCGAGGCGGCATCCAGGTTGTTCCAGATGCCACGGCGCAGCGCCTCGGCGACGAGCAGATCGCGTTCGCCGTAGATGCGACGCATCGTGCGGCCCGCCGCCGTCAGGGTCGTCCGGCCCTCGTCGTCGACGGCGACGTAGTCCAGCTCGGTCAAGACGTCCACCACGCGGTCGAACACCCGCGCGACGGTGCCGGTGCGGGTCTGGATCTGGTTGCGCAGCTTGTCGGTGCGGCGCTTGAGCTTCCAGTAACGCTCGCCCCAGCGCGCGTGGTGTTCGCGGTCGGGACAGTTGTGGCAGGGGTGGCGCTGCATCCGGCGACGGAGCGTCTCCATCTCCTGCTGGCGCTGGCGGCGCACGCGTGCGGGGGCGGTGCGGTCGGCGCGGTTGAGCTTCTCGAGATCGCTCAGCTCGCGCCGGATGGCGGCGTACTCCGTGAAGTC